>MPMT01000095.1 GCA_002238645.1 Alphaproteobacteria bacterium bin52
GAACCTTCGTCATCGATCTCGCCAATGCCGCCGGATTCGATTCCACCAAGCGCCAACCACTCCCCGGAACCCGCAAGCTCTGGGAGGCATGGAGCCGCTTCCAACCCGTCTGGATCTATCATCGCGGCCTCAACGCAGAGAAGCGATAGCGCCACGACAATCATGACTGACAACACCTGCCCGAGTCATAAGTGGGAAGATGAAAGATTTGAATCTCCTGCTTGCAGCGCTCGATCTCGCGCCTCACGTCCCGGTGACGCATGAACCAAGTCTCGTCGTCTATCTGCGTTCCACACTTGAGAATGAGGGCGATGTCTCCACTTCGAATGCCTCGCTGCCCCATGCGTGTCCCAGCGTGGCCGGTGTACGCGAAGGTCGTCATTGGATGTCTCCCGTTTCCTTGACGCCCCCGATGTTTCGAGAGCCGGACTCTGTCTCCGACGCCACCTTCTTCAGGACCTCATGCACTTCAGTCGACGTCGCCGTGGCCTCGAATTTCGTCCACTCGGCCATTGCCTGGCCTTCCTCCAGATCCCTGTAGATGTCCGGAAGTCGTTCTTGCAGCCATTCCACGCGCTCCTTGCCGGCGTCTTCCCCGTTCAGATCGTCCGGAATTTCAGAGAGCCGCACATTCTTGCACGCGACATCAAGGCCAAAAACGCTTTTCCTGAACATTGTTGGGGCGTAACTGATGTGGCCGCTCGCCCCGTCGCTCGCGAGCTGTCTGCGGCGGCTGCGTGTTTTCACGGCAGGGATCATATGATCGCATGATCTGCACATCGTGCCGGAGGGCGTCATTTCCGCCTCCTTCTCCCAGTGGACCTTCCCTTCCGACGGCGTCTGGGTTGCCCGGGACGCGTTGATCGAGCGCGGCTACGTCACCATCGGTCTGACGGTCACGCCCGAGACCCGGGACTACTGTCTGGTGGTCGACATGCGCAACCTGTCCATGGAGGCGCGCAAGCACCTGTACGGGAGGCTGCATCAGACCGGTGGCCGCGGATGGTGGACGGCGCGGACCGAGACCGGCGATGAGCGGCTCTACGCGGATCCGGACGCCTGGCCGGATCTGACCCGCAGGGTCGTCGCGGCCCAGCGGGCAACGGGTGCGGACATCCGGTGTCTCGATGCCGTGCGCGCCGATGCGCACGCGATGGCGACTCACCTCGCCGGCCGGTTGGGACTGCCAGGCCCGACCGCGGAGTGCCTCGAGCGCCAGGGCGCGGTCGACGAGTTGCTGGCGAGCTGGATCGCGCCCGGTCCTCCGGACCACAGAGGTCCGGAGGAAGACGACGCGCCGTCTCTGTGAGGAATGCGCTCCGCCCACAGAAAACCGACCCCGCAACCTTGTTGCCGCAACCGACCTCATGCCCTAATGGGGCGTCCGCGCGCATGAGGTCCGCCCATGTCTTTCCCGACCACCCCCGACCTGCAGGATTCCGAGCTCCTGCTGCGCGTGCTGCGCGACCAGCGCTGTGACGGAGCGCCAGCAGAGCGATGGCTCGCGCGCCCGGATCATCTCGAGGGACTGTTGACCGTCGTGATGGTCAACATGGGCCAGACAGGGCTGACCGGCCGTCATGAGCTGGCATGCTCGATCGACCACGCTGCGGAGGTCCTGCAGGCGCCGCACTCGCGCGAGATCGAGGGGATGCGGATGGTCGGGCTGGCGCAGGCACTCGGGCAGAAGTTCCTGACGGCGCCGTTCCGCGCCAGGATCAAGGCCGTCGCAGCCCATCTCTCGCAGGCCATCGAGGCCCGTCATCCAGGCCCGGGCGCGCCGGGGCACTGACAGGAGCGCCAGGATGACGGGCCGTGCCGGCGAGACCATCGAAACCCGGGCAGCGGCGCTCAGACGCGCGGTCAGGCGCCAGGCGAAAGGCGGCCCGGCGCCGTCACTGGCGGAGATCGATGAGATGGCAGCGCTGATCGGCGCCATGCCGGAACTTCCGACGCACCGCCTTCCCCGACGGGTGCGGGCGCCGCGCCGCGGCGCCCATCCCTGCTGCGCTCGTGGCTGACCCCGGCAAACAGGGCGAGGACACCGAACTCCTCGCCGGGATCGCCATCGTTTTCGTCGCCGTGATGGTCACGGGCTGGCTGGCGTCGCGCTACAGCCCCGCCATCCATACCGTCCAGGGCGCCATCGCCGCGGCGCATGTCGCTCCCTGGGCGTGGGTGGGGATGCTGTTTCCGGTCCTGCGCGAACTGCCGTTCATCCCGGTCGCCGGCGCCGTGCAGGTCTACCGGTTTCTCGCCAGCGGTGGCGCCGGCGACATGTCGCCGGCGCAAGCTGTCATTGTCAACCGGACGGCCGCAACCTGCGGCCTCCTGCTCTACGCCCCACCGCTGCTCTGGGTGCTCCTGCGCGCATCGAAGGTCCGCCCGGACAGTGTCTACCGGAGCCGCCACACGCTGGACACCATGATCCGGGAGCAGTCACGCACCTGGTGGTCGGGGCGGATCGCCCGCGCCATCGACTTCCTGGCGGAGGAAGAGTTCGATCTGCGCCGGGCCGCGGACGTCATGGGCCGACGCCGGCATGCCGTCCGGCGCGACGGCGACGCGGCGCGCTTCGGTGCGCTGGTCCGGCCGGCCCCGGCGCCGGTGGCACCGCCCCCCTGGGGGAGGTCACTGCGCCCGGAAGAGTGGCTGGTGACGACGGGGGCCACCTACGACGAGGCGGCCTACACGCGCCTGGTCGGGTCGGATGACCGCACCAGGCGCATCACGTTCGGCACCGAAAGCCCGGCCCTGTTCACCTTCGAGGACAGGTGGGAGGACATCTCGATCGCATCCGCGGCCGAGTTGCTGGCGTCCGAAATCGGCCCGGTCTGGACCAGCGAGACCGCCGCCCTCGCACCGCACCTGCGCGCCCTGCTGGCGATTTTCGCGCGGTTCCATGCCTATGACCTGAAGGGCGGCGACCGGCTGTGCCAGGATCTCACTGCGATCTATGCGGAGATCTGCAGGGAGCCACGCGGCGCGTTCGACCGGGCACTGGAGGCCGAGCCAGGCCTGATGTCAGGCGTTGACGCGGCGCTCGCCGGCGAGGACGGCCAGAGGCTGCTGGCGCGCATGACGCCCCACTTCTATCGCTCCGGAGCCTTCTGTGCGGCGCTCGAGGTCGCGCGCAAGCGGGGCGTGTTGTCCTGCGCGTCGTTCCTGTGGCTGCGGCGCGAGGATCGCCGTCTCTGGTACACGCTGCTCGCACTGGGCTCCGCGGTGGCCTCGATCGAGGGGGCGGCCGCTGTTGCGCACTACCGGGCCGAGGTGCAGTACGGCACCCGGGTGCTGCGGCCGGCCGTGTACCAGGCCGCCCGGGCACTGGTGGAGGACTACCTCGACCTGGCGCCGGACCGGATCGAGCAGCGCCGCCTGAGAGCGGCGCGCCAACAGAGGCCGGGAGACAGGATCAAGGCGATCTTTGCGCGCCCGGAGCTGCTCCAGGAGGAGGAGGAAGCCCGCGAAGAGGCCGCAGCTGCCGCTGCGATGGCCGCTGCCGACCAGGCCGCCGCCAGGCGGCGGGGGTAACACCGTGCATGACCGAGGAGGAGGAAGCGCGACTGATCCTGGCCGAGGCGGTAGCGCGCGAGGCAACGCCGCAGAAGGGGTTGGGCACCGCGATTCACGAACTGTTCAAACCGTTCGGCGGTGTGGAGCTGGGCCTGCCGCCGCGCGAAGCGCCGCGGCGTCAGGCCCGGGGCGGCGATGCGTCGTGTTCGACCGCCGTTTCCGGCTCGCGTGCACGGCGGATCAGGTAGTCCCTGAAGGAAGGGATCGGGCAGTGCAACAGCCGGTCCGTCCCTTGCTGCAACGCACCCCGGTGGACGAGATGGCCGAGGAACACCTCCGCCGTCATGCTGCCGGGCAAGCGCCATTCCGGATCAGCGGGATCGGCCGCACGTTCGATCGTGCGCAGCACCTGGCCCCGCCGTAGACCCTGTGCCGGCAGGGCGGCGAGGACCGCCCCGGTCAGGCAGCGGGCTTCTTCCATCCGGGGCGACACCCGCCGCCGGTAGCTGATTTCGCGGAACTCCGCTTCGCGGGCGAGAATAAAATCCGGATCGGTGTCGGCGAACCGGCCGCCGGCCTTGACGAGGCCCTCGGAGAGTGCCCGCATGCCGTTGTGCAGGTGCTGTGGCCAGCCCTCGGATTCCTCGGCCAGCCGTGCCGCCCAGCCCTCGGCATGCGGATGGGTGATATCCACATGGAAGGCCGTCAACATCGCGATGACTGCCTCTCCGGCCTCCTGCGGCGCCAGGCGGCCGATATCGTGGACGGCATCGAGGGAGAAGCGGGAGAGCCCGGCAGGCCCGGACAGGTGATCGCAGCTGTCACCCTGTCCGGCGAACACCGGCACGATCGGCAGGCCGTGTTCGCCCAGGTGCAGCTGGCTCAGAACGTTCCTCGCCTCGGGCCGCACGTTCTGGATCTCATCAACCATCAGGCAGAGCGGGCGGTTCCACGACGCGGTGCGCAGGGCGCGGGCAAGCTGAGAGAAGGTCAGGGCCGCCGGGGCAATCGATGAGCCTGTCCGGGCCTCGCCTCCAAGAACCGCCAGGCCGGCGCGGGCTGATGCATCGCGGGTTCGGGTTTGACGGGTCTCCGCTTCAAGGGTCGGTGCCACGGCCTGCAGAATGGCTCGGCTCGTATCCTCCTCGGATTCAAGCATGCTCCAGGGAAGCAGCAGTGGCCGTGGTGCATCCGCCGGCGCATCCCCGGCAGTCCACCGCCGCTCAAGCTCCGAAAGCAGCGAGCTCTTGCCCGCACCCGGCGCGCCCTGGAACAGGCGTGTCGCGCCCTCGAAACGTTCGCCGGCGCGGGTTGACCGCAGCGCACGGGCGCAGAGTCGCTCAACCGTTCCGATCTCGCGGTCTCGCCCGACAAAGAACAGGGCGCGCCGCCGATCGTCCCGTGCGGCATACTCCTCCAGACCAGCGAGTTCCGGTTCTCGTTCGGCAGTATTCATCCGGGGATCATATCCTTTTCATGGCCCCATCCTGGTCTGCCGCGGCAGCAGCTCGGGATCCGATCGGAGCAGATCGCCCACATCCGCAGGCTGCGGCCCGGTCACTCAAAACCGCCGGCAGCCTCCCGGGCCGCAAGCTCGCGTCGCCGGTTCAGGTTCCCGGAGTAGGCCGACCACACGAGCCAGCGCAGGACCTCGCTGCGGCTTGGCCGCTCGGCGTCCTGCTCGCAGCACCGCTCGCACAGTGCGTCGAGTACGTCCAGGTCCGCTTCCCACATGTCAACCGGGATGGTGACGGGTGTCGTGTCGGTCATGTCCTGGCCTCCGCGTCAGCCGCGGGAGCGCGGCGCCCGGGAACGGCCCCGCTCCAGCCAGTCAGCCGCATCGACCAGCAGGTCGCGCACCTCGACGCCACGCTCCCGGGCGAGCCGCTCGAAATCGGCAGACGGCCCGAGGATCCAGTGATCGATCGCCGATTCCACCAGCTCCTGGCTGGTCTTGTCCTGGGTGAGTGCCACCATTCGCAGCGCGCGGTGCTGCTCGGGCGAGACGTGGGCCCCGACATGCCGCGCGCCCTTGCGTCCGGGGCCCCTGCGTCTCGCGCTCGAGCCAGCCGGTTCAGCCGCCTCCGGCTCAACCGCCGGAGGCGCATCGGGCGCCGCCGCGATCTCGGCCGGGTCGGGGCCGTGGGCACGGCGCCTGAGGGCAGCCGCCATCCGTTTCTGCGACGTCGCCATGATGCGCCTCCTACAGCTTGTAGCGCCTGCACACGTACTTGTGCAGGGCGTCGATTTCCTCCGCCGCCCGCTCGTCGGTCGGTGCATCGCAGATCGTCAGGCCCTCATCGATCGCACGCGCCAACGCGACCCGGCGCCCGATGCGCACCGGACAGACATCACCACCGAGCTCGCGGATTGCGTCCTCGACTTCATCCGCGCCTTTTTCAACCTGGCTGACCACGTTGAGCACCACCAGTGCCGGCACATCCGGCGCGGCGAGCCGGACCAGGTCCAGCGTGCTCGCCACCGCCTCCATGTCGACGACCGACGGCCGGCACGGAACCAGCACCAGGTCGGCGACGCGCGCGGCATTGCGCGCACCGATATCGAGCGTGCCACCGGTGTCGATCACCAGGTGCGAACACCCGGCCGCGCGGAAGCGCTTGATTTCGGCGGCCACCCGGGAGGCCGCGGCGGTCTGAACCGGCAGCGGCGCGACATCCCCCGCGTCTTCCCTGCGGTCGCCCCAGTTCGCAGCCGAGGCCTGCGGGTCGAGATCGAGCACCGCGGCGGCTTGATTGGCCACGCTCCAGGCGGCGGCGAGGTGCAGCGACAGCAGGGTCTTCCCGACGCCGCCCTTCGAGCACACGACCGCGACGGTCTTCACGGCGCGTCTCCGTCCGTCCCGGCGGGGGTGCGCACACGCCACTGCCACTGCCAGCAGATCTCGCCGCTGTCATCCGCCTCCTGCTGCTGCATGCACAGAAAGACATCTCCGGCCTGCGGCGGATCCTTGGCCAGATTGATGCTCTCGGCCAGAGACCAGAGCACCGGCGCGAATCTGTCCTGCGGCTCGTCGGCGCGCTGGGCGCACAGGACGCGGAGAAGCAGATCCACCCCCGCCGGCGCCGGGGACCGGAGCCGTTCCCAGCTGACCATCATTCCGGCCGTGGTCGCAGTGAGATATGCCAGACGATTCTGGGTCAGGCCTAGCTCCAGGCGCAAAAAGCGCGCCTCGACGCCGGAAAGCGGTCCGGGCTTCCACGCAAGCGCCACCGCGATTGCCTGGCGCAGAGTCTCGTCTTCTGTCGGGTCGGCGGGCGGAGGAGACGGATCGCCGGGCAGGACACGGGCCTCCACTCCACGGTGGCGCCAGACCTGGGCACCGTCAGAGTCCTGAGCTGTTGCCGCCATCCGGAGTCCTCGCCGATCGACCGTGCCGCGACCAGTGCTGTCACGGGCGCACTTTGCACACGTTCACTGTTGCAAGCGCGTACAGATGCACGTGTGCACAGGTGTACACGAGCTGTCAAGCCGTTCCGCTCTACTCGCGGGTGGTCCGGTCGCTGCCCTCGGCCGGGGGCAGCGCCCCTCGGCCGTCCCCGGGGGGCGCCCGGCCGAGCCGCCCTCTTCCGGCCTGGATCGCTCCTCCCACCCCGCTGCCGATCCGGGAGAAGGCGGCCGCGCCACCGATCATCGCGGCGCGCGCCCGCTCGGTGGCGCCCTGATCGGCGAGATCGGCGCGACCGCCGATCCACGCCAGCACGCGCGACGGAAACTCCGAGATCAGACTGAAGCTCCGCTCGATCAGCAACAGCTGCACGATCGCGAGGAACAGCACCGCAGCGGGAATGACCATCAGGATGACGACGACGCTGCCGCCCCCCAGCGCGGCGTGAATGGCGGGGAAGGTGCCGGCGATCAGCAGGGCGCTGGTCACCCGGAAAATCATCATCCCCGCCAGCAGGCCAAAGATCATCAGCACCGGGGTCAGGAGCAGCGACAGAAGCAGCGTCCAGCCGGCCGTCGCGGCACCGGATATCCCCTCACCGTCCATCCGCAGATGCGCGAACGCCCACAGGGTGACACCAACCACCGCCTCCATCACGAGGAGAAAATAGCCGGTGACCGCCAGGACCCAGACCACCCATGGCATCAGGGGCAGAACCACCTGCAGCAGCGCGCCGGCCGCCCAGAGAATGGGCGCGGCGAATCCGAGCCAGTCGAGCCCGGGCAGCAGCGAGCCCGCGCCGACCACTGCGGCGAAGTTGATCAGGGTGCCTCCAAGCTCGATCATCTGGATCAGCGGATCCTGATCCACGTCGACGATGGAGATCGCCTCGAACAGGTCCTGCATGTCGAGCCCGACCAGGGAAGTCAGGCCGTCGCGCAGCGGGGTCCAGCTCTCCGAGGCCAGGCCCAGGTCTGCAGGGTCGACCCTCATGCCGAGAGCGATCAGCTGCGATGTGTCGGCCTCCCACGCCGCCATGAACGACGCCATTGCGGCGTCGGCCTCCTCGAGATCGAGGTAGTTGCCGGCAGTCCCGATACCGCCCATCCATCCACGCAGGGTTCCGAAGAACCCGTCGCGCGCCCGGGAAAGGGTGGTCTGCAGCAGACCGGCCTCGGGGGCCTGCAGCGTGTCGGATTTCGCGCGGCCGACAGCGCCGGTCAGGTGCATGACCTGGTTGTTGATCCGCGCGAGGCCGACGTACCACTGGCCCGCGCCGATCCAGCCCTCGCCGTAGCAATGGCGGGTGCCGCGCACGCTGCAGTCCTCTCCGCCGCTGATCGCGTTGAGGATCAGCTGGCGCTTGTCGGTTGAGCCTGCGGCGAACCGGGAGACCTGGTCGAGCAGATCCCTGGCCAGCCGCGACAGGGCCGTGTTCGCCTCGATGATCGCTTCCGCGATCTCGACCCTGTGCGCCGGGATCGGATCCTCGCCGGCCCTGTCGCCCAGGATGACGCCCCCCTTCTCGGCGGCAATCGTGCGCATCGCTGCATTCAGGTTTCGCATCACCTGCAGATGACCCTGCCGGTACGTCGCCAGGACCTGTCTGCTCGCAGCCGCATCGAGGCCCGACGCGCTGATATAGCCGTCGATCTCGTCGGTCATCGGCGGCGCTTCCCAGTAGCCGCAGACCGGAACGCTGGTGCGCACGCCGGTCGACGGCGCGGCCCCGCTGCGCCGGAGCACCAGCGTCTGTCTGAGCGTGAACCCTCCAGGCCGGCCCACCTCTTCCGGGCCATCCGTCTCCAGCACGATGCCAGGGTCATCGAGCGCCGCAATCCCGTTCTGGACGATCGTCTCGCAGGCGGCGATCTGGTACATCGCGGTCAGGGTCTCGCCGCGGAACCGCGGCTGTGCGGCGGCAAGCGGCACCCGGTCGTCGACCAGCGCCTCCGTCGCCTCGCTCCAGACGAAACTGGCGGCAAGGGTGGCTCCGCGCACCACATAGGCAACCCCTGCCTGGGCCGCGTTGTACCCGTCGAGCCCGGGCAGCGGCACCAGCAGCCCGACGGCAAGCACGATCCGTGGCGGCGCCCACAGGCTCGACCAGCGCCTGCCGAGCAGTTCCCCCTCGTGTGCCGTCTGCATCAGTCCGGCCAAGGCGTTCCACGCGAACAGCAGTCCGCCGAGCGCGAGGCTGATCACGTTGAAGAACCCGATGACAGTGCTGAACACCGTCGCGGTGGGCGCGTCCGGCGCCCGGTCCGGCGCCGGGAACAGCGGCCCGAACAGTTCGTTCAGGTAGATCGCGGTGAGAGGATCGCCGTGTTCGGATTCGAACCACGCCTGGGCGTCGTCGATGGTGAAGCCCTGGTGCTCGGCACCGTCTGTCCCGGGGACCGTGGGAGGCGCCTGGAACCACGGATTGGTCAGGCCCTGGGCGGCGGCGTCCCCCGCGATCGCCCACGCCATGCCGGCCGCCACCGCACACAGCACCGCCAGCCGCGACACCGGCAGGACCAGGCGCGGGCGGAACACGGCCGGCCTATCCGGACGGATCCCGCCGCCCGCTGGCCGGCGATCCGCTCCGGTGGCGAATCAGCAGCACCCCCTGGGTGGTATACTCCGCCACCGGAGGCTCGGGCAGCCAGGCCAGCGATTCGAGGAACGCCGCGACGGCGTCGTCAAACGACCCGACGAAGCGGCGCCCCCCATCCATCCGGTAGCGGCGATCGGTCAGCACATGCACCTCGACTCCGACCCGCCCGCTCCAGCGCGACAGGGTCTGCGCCAAGCTCTCGCCGGCGTGGACGTCCCAGTGCGGGAGCGGGAGAGGCGCCGGTGCGGCCTCTTCGACACGGACCTCCACCGGGTCAAGGTAGCGGAACCCGGCGCTCACATCGCCGGCCATCGCCGCGAGGGCGGCGGCGCACAAGAGCGCGACCCATGCCATCAGAAACATGCCTCCGCGATACGATCCTCCACCTGTCCCAGCCGGTCCGGACCCACCCGGTTCCAGACCGACCGATAGCCGTTGGAGATCAGCGCGCCGGGCTGGAAGGCGGCTGCCAGAAAGCGGACGATATCTTCCGGGTCGGTCAGCTGCGGCGCATGAAACCCGGACCGGGGCCCGGCGCCCCCGATAACGCGCGCGCCGAACACCTCGACACTGCCGTCCCGGGTGCGTACTGCCATCTGGACCGGGCGGCGATCCGTCGGAAAGCTGCCGAAGTGGGCGTACACCACCGGTGTCGGATCGGCACAGTCGAGTGCAAAGCCGATCGCGTGGCCCTTGTCCCCGATGAAACCGCGCAGCACCCACACGTCCTGCGTTACCTCCTCGACCTCCGTCGCCTCCGGCGTCGGGATGGTCTGTGCCGCTACGGGACCCTGCTGGCCCGCGCCGGCCAGAACGGCGCCGGCGAGGACCACCGGCGCCACGCGGCTGATCCGTGCGCGGATCCACCGAATCACCGTGGACGCGCACGGATCAGCCGCGAACGCGCTGAACGTGAGGTCGCCGTCCTTGTGGTAGACGATCACACAGACGACGATGTACCCGCCGAAGGTCAGGGCGAAGATGGCGGCGGCGACGGGATTCAGCAGCCCGATCAGAACGGTCGCGACGACGCAAACGGTTACCAGGCCTGCGATCCACAGCGCCATCGTCCGGAACCGCCTGCGATGCGCAACCATGCGCTGATACCGGCGGCTCCGGACCTTCAGCCGGCGTGTGTCCGGGGCGGTCACGACCCGACCTCCCTCACCCGCACCCACCGGTTGGAGTGATGCACGGTCGCCCGCAGGACGCGGCGGAGCTCGGCCGCTCAGGGCCGCGTGGTAGACGATCGCGTAGACAACGATGTACCACCCCATGGTCAGTGCGACGGCGGCGGCGAGCATCTGGTTCAGGATCCCGAACAGAACGGTCGTGACGACGCAACCGATCACCAGGCCTGTGATCACCTTCGCCGCCCACGCCCGCTCCAGCCGGCGTGTGTCCGGGGCGGTCACGACCCGGCCTCCCGCACCCTCACCCACCGGTTGGAATGGTGCACGGTCGCCCGCAGGACGCGGCGGAGCTCGGCCGCAGACAGAAGGTGATCGACGGCGCGCAGGAACGCACCCGTGTAGCGGGCGTGGGCGGAGACCGAGAAATTCCGCGGCGTGTCCCAGTCGACCTGCCAACCGGCCTGGAACGCCCAGTCCTCCAGCACGTCGCGCAGGGTCGCGTGGCGGTCCGGATCGACCATCCACAGCCCCGGCTCGCGCCCGGCCCGTTCGGCCATCGGGGCGGGCTGATCGCGGTCCCAGTAGCGCGCGAAGACCGCCTCGCGGCGCTCGGCGTCCCACTCCCAGACATATCCGGCGCGCCGCGCGAGGTGGTCCAGCAGGCGGCCGAGCGCCCCTGAATGGCGCAGCGTGATGTCCGGCGCCCGGGCGTGGGTCACGGCCCCCCCGACCATACGGGCCGGACGTTCCTCGATCCTGGCGCCGACGCCCCCGGCGGCCGCAGCGCGGCGGACCGCCTCGGAGAACGGTACCGCCGCGAGCGTGAGCTGCACCTCCTGGGAGGCGATCTCGCCCGGCATCGCCGCGAGCGTGGGCGCCACGACGGTCGCGGGCATGCCCCCGACGCCCGGCAAGGGCGGGGGTGACGCGGGTGTGGGATCCTGGCGGGCGACGCCGGGCCGGGGCGGCGCCTCCGCCTCGTAGCCGTCCGCGCCCAGTTTCAGGCGAATGGTGCCCGGCGCCCGGGAAGCCGGGCCGGGCATGCCAGGGGCCGCAACCCGCGGCACGGCCGCCGGCGATATCGGCGCAACCACCGCCGGTTGCGGTGCCTCGGCGGCCGCAACCGGGGCAGCGCACGCCAGGACCGCTAGCAGGGCGGCGGCGGGCGCGAACGGTAGCGGCTTTCTGACCTGTGTCACGGCAGTCTCCCTGATGTCTATGGCAGGGCGCGCGGCGGCGGGAGGCGCGCGATATCCTTCGCGAACGCCGCGGCGCTCAGCAGTGCCGCGCGCGTCTCGACCTCGAGCCGCAGGAAATTGATGCGCGCATTGAGCGCGCTGACTGCATGAAGACGCGAGAGCCAGTTGCGCTCGGTCAGCGCCGTCTCCCGCTGCGCAGCCTCCTCGGGCTGCGGCTCGGCGTGATACGTCGTCATCAGGTCGAGAGACTGCATTTCCGAGACGGCGCCAGACGGCAGATCGGCGAAGTACCGCGCCTTGTCCACGAACTTGCTCATGATCTCCGGGGCGCGCAGCGGCGTGCCGTCAGGCGCGGTCCGGCCCTCGCGCATGGCGAGCAGGTAGGCGATGGTCTCGCGGACCACCGCCTGCTGCGCGCGCACTTGGTCAAGCCGGGCGTCGAGCACGGCGCCAGCAGGCACGCGCTTGTACGCGTCGGTCAGCTCCGGCGCCATCATCGGGTCGATCAGGTTCTGCGCGAGTTCCCGTGCCCCCAGCACCCGCTCATGGCTGCGCGGTGTGGTGACAGGGGCGAGATACTCCGACACGTCGGTGGTCGACACACCCTTGTCTGCGAGCTCCGTGCGCGTCTCGGCCCGCTTCACCGCGTAGCGGGCGCCGCCTTCGGACCGCTCCGGGCTTTCCTCCACGGCCTCCCTGACAGCCGTGCCGCTGTCCGGCAGGTCTGCCTCCGGAGCACCGGCGTAAGCCGGCCATCCTGCCCGTTCGACGGTGAGGCACCCGTTCGGGTCGGGATCGTAGCGCCCCTGGGTCTCGGCCGCTGCCCGCTGGCGCTGACGCTCGCGGCGCGCCTCCGCCTGTTCCTGGGCATCCGCGATGCGCTCGGCAGCCTCTATCTCCAGACGGGAGTAGTTGCTCAGCTGCTCGGTCTGCGCACGCAGAGCCTCGACAATGGCGCGCTCCAGGTCGTCCAACCAGCCCTTGACCAGGCGCTGCGTCGTGGCGTGGTTCCGGCCCGATGCCGCCACGCAGGAGCAGTGCGCTGACGCTGCCGGGGGCTGCCAGACGAGGGCAACGGCACAGACCGCCGCGACCTGGACCAGGGCCAGGGCGTGACGGTGGCCTGGGAGAAATTCCACCGTTTATCGCCCGATGAGGTCCCGCCACCGGGACCTGGCGTCGTCGGTGGCGGGCTGTCGGGTCGACGGCAGCCGCCCGTCGCCCTCGTCTGTTTCGTCGCCTGCATCGGCATCGGGATCCGCCTGTGGCGGTTGCGGCCGGGTTTCCGGTGAAGCGGGCAGCAGGGCCGAGGGCTGGAGCACCGCGTCGAGCCGCTGGACCTGGCCGGTGGCGACAAAGATGGGGGGCGTCAGCTTTTCCCACTGATCGTGCGCGAAGGCGCACACCCCTCGCGCAAGCGTGTCGATCCAGCTGTCGAATGCGCTCGTCCAGATACTGCTGTCGAGCGACGGCGCGAAGGTATCGATTTCGACGTCCTTGAACATTCTGTCGAAACACCCGAGGTCGGAGACCGAGCGTGGCGGCTCGATCGCGATTTCGCCGACCTGGACATTGTGCTCGAGCTCTGCCCTGGCGCGCTCGCCGATCACCCGGATTGCCGCATCCGAGCATCCGCTGTCAGCCATGCGCTCGGTCAGCCGGTCAGTGCCGTCGGCGAGCGCACCGGGGCCGGGGATCATGACGAACGCCAGAAGCGCCGCTGTGGCGGCGAGCCGACGGCGCTGCTGCAGCGTGATCGAAAAGACTGGATGGAGTCGTGTCGGCATGCGGCCTCCCTTGCCTCGAGACGACAGTAGTCACGGACGCGACGGGGCCGAAACCGGCAGATGTCGGTTTTCTGTGGACACGATTTGCGGCTTGCGCGTTTCGTCGTCTGCCTCGACCCGTACAGGGCCGGCATCATCGCATCGGAGATCGTCCGCCGCCGCGAGGCGGCGCCTGAGGCGCACCTGAGGGACGCTGGCTGGGAAGGGATGGGCGAGAGCCTGCCCTGAACCCCGATCCGGGGCCCTCAGGTGCGCCTCAGGGCCGTCAGAAGCCCGGTTCCGGACCGCTGTGCCGCCCGGGCGGTTCGGACGGTTCGACATCCGGGTCGCTGCCGGTCGCCAGCTCGTAACTGGTCGCGCGGCCGCCGCCTGGACCGCGGACGAGCAGGCCGCGATCCAGGAGGTCCCGGATGTCCCTGTTCGCGCTGTCCTGGGAACAGTGGTTGATTCTCGCCCAACGGGATGACGTAAGACGCCCGTCGAAGCCGTCAAGGAGGCGGTTCAGGGCCTTTCTCTGTCGCTTGTTGAAGCTCTCGGCCGCATGGGCGTCCCAGAAGCGGGCCTTGTACAGGACGGCGGCAAGACCATGCATGGCGTTTGCGGTCGCCCGGTCGAGGCATCCGAGAAACCAGAGCTGCCAGTTCGTGACATCCAGCCCGCTCTTCTGGGACGTCTCCAGCCTTTCGTAGTAGTCGTCGCGCTCGAGCCGGATCTGGCCGGACATGCTGTAAAAGCGCTCGGCCGTGCCTTCGGAGCGCGCGAGCGCCATGTCCGCGACCGCGCGCGCAATGCGGCCGTTCCCGTCGTCGAATGGGTGGATCGACACGAACCAGAGATGGGCGAGGCCGGCGACGAGCACCGGATCCATGGATCCGGGATTCTCGAACCAGTCGAGAAAAGCCCCCTTTCCCGGTTCGAGCCGTTCCGCCGGCGGCGCAACGTAGTGGACGCGCCGGCGGCCGATCGGGCCCGATATCACCTGCATCGGCCCGTCAGCGTCGTCGCGC
>MPMT01000096.1 GCA_002238645.1 Alphaproteobacteria bacterium bin52
GGGGTCCGGACCACTTTCTACCATCGCCGCCAGGGCCGCCCGCTGTTCTTCGCTCAGCTTGCGCGGCGGACCCGATGCCTTGCGGTCCTTCAAGCCCTCCGGGCCTGCCGCGTTGAAGCGAAGAACCCAGTCCCGGACGATCTGCAAGCCAACCCCCGCAAAGCGCGCCGCATCCGAACGACGATGACCGTCGTAAATCACCGCCAGCGCCAGAAGACGACGGTTCTGCGCGCCGTCCCGGCTCCGCTGCGCCAAGCCGCGCAACTGCGCGCCATCGAAATCCTTCCTCAATGGGACCCCTGTTCTCACGCCGACCCTCCAATACGCGGGGTCGCCATTGAGTCAGATGCCGTTCCTCTTGGGAATCCCCCAATGAGTCTCAACACTTAGCCGCTGGTATAACCGGCCCGCGCCGCGACCGGTCCCGGCCGGGGATTGCAGGCTGCCGGATCGCGCGGGTTCCCGTTTCCCTTGTCCAGCACGGTGCGCGGCCAACCGGGCCTGCCCACCGATCGGCAGGTACGGGTCAGAGAACCCGGGCATTTGCGTTCACCGGTGATCCCGGCGCACGCCGGTCTTCCGCGCCCCGAACTCGGGCACCTCCCGTTCACCCCGTCCTTGATGGCGGTTCAGGCCAGCCAGTTGCGCGACACGGTGACCGGCTCCGTCGAGGCGTGCCGCACCGCCCCGAGTTTCTCGAAGGCATGGGCGAGCCCGACCAGCCGGCCCTCCTGCCAGGCGCCAGCGAACATCGACAGTCCGAGCGGCAGCCCGGCGAGGTCGCCCATCGGCACCGTCACGCTCGGATAGCCCGCGACCGCCGCCGGGGTCGAACTGCCGCCGAGCCTGTGGTCGCCGTTTGCAAGGTCGATTGCCCACGGTGCCGGCGCGGTCGGGGCCACCAGCGCATCGAGCCGCAGGGTTTCGAGCGCCCGGTCGATGCCGTCCTCGCGCGCAAGGCGCAGACACTCATCCCTGGCGTCGAGGTAGCGCGATCCCGTCGCGCCACCGCTCGCCTGGGACAGCGCCATCAGGTCCTGTCCAAACCAGGGCATGGTCCGCGCGGCATTGGCCTCGTTGAAGGCGATCACATCGGCAAGCGAGCGGACCGGGGCCGCAACGCCGTGCTCGGCAAGCTGTGCGAGGTAGTGATCGAGCCCGGTCCTGAACTCCGCGCACATCACCACGATCTCGTGAGGACGAATGACGTCGCGGCCGGGAAGCCGGACGTCCTCGACGATGCAGGCCCCGGCCTCCGCCATCTGCGCCAGCGCGGCGGCGAACACCGCATCCACCGCCTCGTGCCAGCCGCAGTAGCTGCGCACAACCCCGATCCGCGCACCGCGCAACGCGTCGGCGTCGAGGAATCGCGTGAAGTCACCCGCGTGATCGTCGGCACGTTCGGTGGCCGGGTCGTCGGGATCGCTGCCGGAAATCGCGCCGAGTAGCAGTGCCGCATCCTCGACCGTGCGCGCCATGGGCCCCGCCGTGTCCTGGCTCGCCGAAATCGGGATCACTCCGGTCCGGCTCACCAGTCCGACCGTCGGCTTGATCCCGACGATGCCGTTCATCGCCGCGGGAATCACGACCGACCCGTCGGTCTCGGTTCCGATCGCAAGCGCGGTAAACCCGCGCGCGACCGCGGTACCCGAGCCCGAACTTGACCCGCCCGGCGAACGGTCGCGGAACCGGGCATTGCGCACCTGCCCGCCGCGGCTCGACCAGCCGGTGACCGACCGGCTCGAGCGGAAGTTGGCCCATTCACTGAGATTGGTCTTGCCCAGCAGCACCAGTCCGGCATCGCGCAGCCGGCGGACCACGTGGGCGTCCGCCGGCGCCCTCACACCGTCGAGCGCCAGCGACCCGGCGGTGGTCATCATCGCGTCTCCGGTCGCGATGTTGTCCTTGACCAGGATCGGGACACCGTGCAGGGGCCCGCGCACCGATCCCTCGCCGCGTTCCCGGTCGAGCCGTCCGGCCTCACCGTCGGCGTCGGGGTTGAGGAAGGCGATCGCGTTGCAGGTTCCGTCACCGGCCGCGATCCGGGCGCGCGAGCCGGCAACCAGCCGCTGCGAGGTGGAGGCACCGCTGTCCTGCAGTTCGCCGACCCGGGCCGCGCTCAACCGTGTCATGTCCATGGCGTCAGTCCGGCACGAACCGGTTGACGCCGCCGCGACTCCTCACCCGGCCCGTCACCCCGAGATGGTCCTGTTCGGTCATGGCGGAGAGAAGCGCCCGGTCCTCGGGCAGCGCGGCGATGAACCGACTGGCGTCGCCGAGCCGGCCGAACATGATCCCGAAGGAAGGACCGGTGCGGTCATGCATGACGGTGTAGGTCTCCACGCTGGCCCGGCCGTCGGCGCGTTCGCTGACCCGGGGACCTGGTTCGGCGTCGATCTCCGCCTGGTAGACCGCCGGATCCCTCGGCGCGAAAGGGTGCGGCGCCGGTTCACTGCAGTAGATCCCGATCGACTGCTTGGTCACGTAGTTGCCGTTTGCGGTCACCATGCCAAGGCTGCCCGGGTTCGCGCGCACCCGGTTCATCATCTCGGCGATCGAGTGGGTGACGTAGTTGTTTCCTGGCCCGCCGAAGTAGGGCAGACCACCGGTCACCGTGAGCCCGCGGGGATCATCGGTCGCAAGCCCGAGTTCGTCGCACGCGATCTCCACCGCCGACGGGAAGCAGCTGTACAGATCGAGATGGTCGATGTCCCCGATCGTGCACCCGGCCATCTCCATGGCCTCGCGTCCCACTGCGGCGATCGCCGGCGAGGAGTGGAAGTCCCTGCGGTCGGAGAGATACCAGTGGTCGTGGGCGTCGGCGCAGCCGTGCAGGTACACCATGCGGTCATCGGCAATCCCGAGGCGCCGAGCCTCGCCACGCGAGGTCAACAGCACCGCGGCCGACTGGTCGATGAAGGCGTTGGCGTTCATCAGCCTGGTGTAGGGAAACCCGATGTACGGATTGCCCGGACCGGCAGTGGCGATCTCGTCGCACGAATACCCTGCCCGGCGATCGGCGAGCGGATTGGCGGCCGCGACCGAGGCAAACCCCTCGAACAGTTCGCCCATGGCCCGGGCATGTTCGTCAATGCCGCGGCCGTGGTGGCCGCGGATCGCGTTCTCGATCAGCGGATAGGCGAAAATGGCCCCGGCCATGCGATGCCGGTCTTCCATGTCGCTCCAGCCGCGCCGCGCGATCCCCCATTCCTCGTAGCTGCCCCCCGGGTCCTCGGACCAGTCAAGCTCGAGACCGGCGCGTTGCGCCGCCTTCTGGGTTGCCAGCGCCTCGCCGCCACAAACCAGGGCGGCCCGGACCTCGCCACGGGTGATCATCTCGGACAGTCGGTTGACGCACCACTGCGGCATGTTGCCGCCCGGATGGGTGTAGACCAGCCGCGTCGCGCCGTCGGCCCCGAGGCGGCGGGCCACCGAAGCTGGTGGATTGGCGTAGCGTCCGAACGGGCAGGTGAAACGCCAGCTGGTATCGGAGAAGCTGCGCAGGACCACGATGGTGTCGAGCAGGTCGATCAACCGGCGGCCGGCACCGCTGTCTTCGGCCGCGCGGCGCCCTGCCTCGGCCATGAGTTCGACCGGTTCCAGCGCTGCCGCCGGATCGGGTTCGCGCTGGGTTACCTGGCCGCAGCCAACCAGAACCGGTATCAAGTCGTCGCTCATTGCCGTCCTCCGTCTCCGTCGAGCCTGACCAGGGTGCGCCGGTAGCGCTGTCCGCGAGCCACGTAGTCGGCGGTGTCGCGACGCATGGTCTCCAGCAACTCCTCGGAAACGGTGCGAATGGCGCGCGCCGGGGCACCGACGATCAGGCTGTGGTCGGGAAAGCTCTTTCCCTCGGTCACCAGCGCACCCGCTCCCACCAGGCAGTTCCGCCCGATGACGGCTCCGTTCAGCACCACCGCCTGGATGCCCACGAGGGCCCCGTCACCGATGGTGCAGCCGTGAAGCATCGCCTGGTGTCCGACGGTCACCCCGGCGCCGACCGCGAGCGGAAACCCCGGGTCGGCGTGCAGCACCGCGCCGTCCTGCACGTTGGTCCCTTCCCCGATGGTAATGGTGTCGTTGTCGCCACGCAGCACCGCGCCGCTCCACAGGCTCACCTCGCGGCCGAGCGTGACGGCACCGATCACCGTCGCCCCGTCGGCAATGTAGACGGTCTCGTCGATCTCGGGGGACTGACCGTCAACAGCGTAGATCGGCATCGCGCTCTCCGGTTCTGTTACGGCGCCCGACGATAGCCGAGACCACGGACATGTGCCACGGGGATTGATGACGTCCTCCGTGCCCGGCATTGTTCACCAACCGCAACGGGAGACGGCGATGGCACACCGGCGCATTGTCTGGGGGGTCGGCACCTCGCGTACCATCCGGGCGCACTGGGCACTGGCCGAACTCGGGCTCGAATACGAGACCCGTCCGGTCAGGACCCGCACGCCGGACACCGAGGCCCCAGAGTTCGTCGCGGTCAATCCGCGCGGCAAGATCCCGGTGCTGCGCGACG
Organism: Alphaproteobacteria bacterium bin52; assembly: GCA_002238645.1. GTDB lineage: Bacteria > Pseudomonadota > Alphaproteobacteria > Thalassobaculales > Thalassobaculaceae > Bin52. The sequence continues at coordinate 4,517 of MPMT01000096.1, forward strand.
GCGAGGTCACCATCGCGGAGAGCGCCGCCATCGTTACCTGGCTGGGAGAGACCTACCGCGACGGCCGAGAACTGGTGCCGCAGGGCGGCCCGACGCGGGCCCGCTATCTCGAGTGGATGTCGTTCATCTGCATGGAGCTCGATGCCACCAGCCTCTACGTGTTGCGCCGGCACTGGTCGCTGCCCGGCATCTACGGCGAGGCTCCCGTCGCCAATGCCGCGGCAGAAGGCTACTTCGCCCGCATGATCAGCGCGGCCGAAGCCCTGTACGAACCGGACCGGCCCTACCTGCTCGGCGACCGGTTCAGCGGCGTCGACATCCTGATGGCGACGACACTCGAGTGGGCGGTGAACTACAACCAGCCCCTGCCGCAGGTGTTCGACACCTATCTCGAACGGATGTCCGCCCGCCCGGCATTCCGCGAGGCGTGCACCGCCAACCAGGCCCCGTGACCGGACCGCTTGCAGGCATCAGGGTGGTCGAGATCACCAACGTGGTCTCCGGTCCCGCGGCCGGCGCGCTGCTGGCGGACCAGGGTGCCGAGGTGATCAAGGTCGAGCCACCCGCGGGCGACATCATTCGCCGCGCGGCCGAAAACGGTCTGCCGGCGATGTTCATCTCGTGCAACCGCGGCAAGCACTCGCTCGCGCTCGATCTCAAGCAGCCCCCGGCGCGGGACATCATGTGGCGGCTGCTGGCGACAGCGGACGTGTTCCTGCACAACCTGCGCCCGGGGGTCATGGAACGACTCGGGTTTGGACCGTCGGAGGTGCGCGACCGGTTCCCGCGGCTAGTCTATGCCGCGATCAGCGGGTTCGGCGAGACAGGGCCCTATTCCGCCAGGCGGGTCTATGATCCGCTGGTGCAAGCGGTTTCGGGGTTTGCCGACATCCAGGCCGACGGCGAGTCCGCCAGGCCCCGCATGATCCGCACCGTCATCGCCGACAAGACGACGGCGGCCTGTGCCGCCCAGGCGGTCACGGCGGCGCTGTTCCACCGGGAACGGTCCGGCCACGGCCAGGACGTGCGCATCTCGATGCTCGACGCCATGGTCTCGCTGCTGTGGCCGGAGGGCATGTCACCCTTCACCATCGTCGCTGACGGCGGACGGCTGCCGCCGCCGTCGCACGACCGCATCTTCGAGACCAGCGACGGCTACATCACCGCCGGCTCGGTCAGCGACCGGGAATGGGCCGGACTGTGCGCGGCACTTGATCGTCCCGGCTGGCTCCGCGATCCGATGTTCGCCACCCAGGCCGACCGGAACCGCAACAAGGACCGGCGGTACGCCATGATGGCCGAGGTGTTTCTCGGGCGCAGCAGCGCGGAGTGGATCGAACGGCTCGACGAGAACGACGTGCCCTGCGCGCCGGTCCTGCGGCGCTCCGAGATGCTCGAGGATCCACAGGTTCGTGCCAGCAACATCGTCCATGAACTCGACCAGCCCGGCGTGGGGCCCATCCGCCAGGCGCGTCCAGCCGCCCGTTTCGGCGGATCCCCGGCGCACGACCCGCGCCCGGCGCCGCGCATCGGCGAGCACAGCGCGCAGATCCTGGCCGCACTGGGCTATACCGACACCGCAATCCGGGAACTGGCACGCGACCGGGTCGTGTTCGGGTGCTGAAGGTCTCCTCCCGAAACCGTTCAAAGCCCGGTTTTCCGCTTCCTGTCATCGCTGTCGGGTCTTTCCACATGCTCCCGGTCCGGGTCGATGATCCTTCGTACCAAATGCAGACAAATGGATGTGGCAAGAACGGCAAGCTGTCCGGCCAACGCGGCAATCAACCCGACAGCTATGGTGAAGGGGTTGGACAGGCGCTTGATCGCCGCGCCCTCGCGAGCCCGAGCACCCGTTCCGCGGGTGTGTTTTCCCGAGACCTTCGAGATGCCTGCAAGTGCGGCGGCATCTTTCCCCTCTATTGACATGTCTCGAACGCACTTGCCTCATCTCAAGCGACCTGCAGACGACAGTTGCGCCCAGATACACGTGCCAGCACGGCTCCGGACATTGTCCCTCTCCGGCGGGCAACCGGCCTGTTCAAGGAAGAGACTGAGCCCGCAGGTGGGTGAGCAGTTACAGGTTTGATCCGTGTTGCTCGTCCGCGTGGAACTTCAGACCCTGTTGCTTCGTCCCGAGTGATTTCTTCCTGCACAGGAGAACTGCCCGGTACCGGTGTCACGGACCCGGCAACGAATGGTGACGGTGATCACCCCGACTGCGACGGGCAACGGGCAACGGGCAACCCGGTCCGACCCGGATTCATCTTGCGTGCGCGTGATCTTGCGTTGCCTTTTCGGCAACGGGCACAACGAAACATTGTAATCCCTGCGAACGCTGGGCACAGCTATAGTCGTCTGGCGGTCATCTGGGAGATCACCAATGACAACTCACACTCGCATTCCCGTTTCGCTCCCCCGTCGCCGGTTCCTGAAATTCGGTGCAGCCCTGGGCGGGGTCGCGGCCACGTCCTCGTTCATCACCGTGGAGGCGGTGGCCGCCGGCAGGTCGAAGGTCAACATGCAGCTCGGCTGGCTTGCCAGCAACGGCATCATGGGCGAAGTCGTGGCCAAGCGCATGGGCTTCTACGAAGAGGAAGGGATCGAACTCGAGGTCACGCCCGGCGGTCCCGGTGTGGACGGCGTGGCCTCGGTGGCCGCCGGCCGGGCGCAGGTCGGTCATCTCTCCTCCAGCCCGTCCCTGATGCTGGCCCGCTCCGCCGGTATCCCGATCAAGGCGTTCGCCGCGGGCTACCAGAAGCACCCGTTCACCTACTTCTCGCTCGAGAGCAACCCGATCCGCACCCCGCAGGACATGGTCGGCAAGACGATCGCCACCCAGCCAACGGCCGTCATCCTGCTCCGGGCGCTGCTGGCCAGGAACGGCATCGCCGAGGACCAGGTCGAGGTGGTCAAGATGGGCAGCGACATGAACCAGCTCATGACCGGCCAGGCGGCTGCCGTCACCGGCTGGATGACCAATACCAACGCGCTCAAGGTGCTCGGTGACGGTCGCGTCGACATGATGCTGTGGGATGCCGGAATCCAGCTCTACGCCAATGTCTACTACGCTACCGACGACATGCTGGCGAACCACGCCGACGTGCTCGCCCGTTTCCTCACCGGCTCTGCTCGGGGCTGGGGTGAGGCCCGCGCGAACCCCGAGGCCGGCGTTGACCACCTCGTGGCCGAGTACAGGAACCTGAGCCGCGAAAGCGAGCTGGAAGCGGTTGGCCCCGTGCTTGGATTCTCGTTCAATGACGTGACCGCAAGTGACGGCTGGGCGGCCATGCACCCGGACAACTGGCAGGCCCAGATCGACACCTATGCGGAGCTCGGGCAGTTCAAGGGGAAGACACCGACCGTGGACGACGTCATGAACACCGACATCCTGACGGCCACGGAATCGGCGAGAAAGCAGATTGGATGACGGCTGCAGCGGCCGCGGCGGCGAGGGCTGAAACCGCCGTCGCCGCGGCAATCTCGGTGCGCGAGCTGTCGGTTCGCTTCGATGCGGACACCGGCGGCATCACCGCGCTGGAAAGGGTCGGCTTCGAGGTGCCGGAGGGTGGCTTCGTCACCATGCTGGGGCCGTCGGGGTGCGGCAAGTCGACACTGCTGCGCGCCATCGCGGACCTGGTTCCGATCGGCAGCGGCGCGATCCACGTTTTCGGTCGTACGCCGGAGCAGGCCCGCCGGGCGCGCGACTTCGCCTTCGTCTTCCAGGACGCGACACTGCTTCCCTGGCGCAGCGCCATCGACAACGTCCGCCTGCCGCTTGAGGTCGGCCAGCGAAGCGGCGCCATCGAGCTGAACGCCGAGCCCGAGGCATTGCTGGCGCTTGTCGGACTGGAAGGGCGCGAGAACGCGCTGCCACACGAGCTGTCGGGCGGCATGCGTCAGCGGGTGTCCATTGCCCGGGCGCTGGTCTACCGGCCGCGCGTGCTGCTGATGGACGAGCCGTTCGGCGCCCTGGACGAGATCACCCGCGACAAGCTCAACGAGGAGCTGCTGCGCATCTGGCGCGAGACCGGCACCACCATCATGTTCGTCACCCACTCCGTGCCGGAGGCTGCGTTCCTCGGCCAGAAATGCCTGGTGCTGTCGGCCCAGCCCGGCCGGGTCCGCGAGTTCGTCGACATCGGCTTTGACGAGCCGAGGACGCTCGGCATGCGCGATACGCTGGAGTTCGTGGAGGTCACGGCGTATCTGCGCCGGCTCCTGGAAGAACCGCGATGACCACGGCGAGCGTCGACGGCAAGAGAACCGGAACCAACACGGGTCAAGGCGGCCGGACCGTGCAGGATGCGCGATCCGATCGCTCGCGGGCGCGGCGGTATCGCCATGCGCCGCCGATCATCGCCGCGGCCGGGCTGTTGCTGCTCTGGCATCTCATCGTCGTCGGGTTCGGTGTGCCGAGCTACATCGCACCGAGTCCGGTGCAGGTCATCCGTGTGTTCGTCGAACAGGGCGAGATCCTGTGGATCAATTTCTGGCCGACCCTGTTCGAAGCGGTGGCCGGTTTCGTGCTCGGCAACTCCGTTGCCGTGGTGCTGGCGGTATGGTTCGTGCACAACCGGTTCGCCGAGCGCGCCTTCTATCCCATTGCGGTCTTCATCAACACCATCCCGATCATCGCCATCGCGCCGATCCTGGTGCTGATCCTGGGCAACGGCTTTGCCCCGAAGATCGTCATCGCCGCGCTCATCTGCTTCTTCCCCACCCTGGTCAACATGGTGCGCGGCCTGAAGGCGGTCAGCCCGCAGATGCTGGAACTGATGCGCGTGCTGTCAGCCAGCGACCGGGAAATCCTGTGGAAGATCCGGTTGCAAAGCTCCCTGCCGTTCCTCTTCGCGGCTCTGAAGATTGCGTCAACCACCTGCGTCATCGGCGCCATCGTCGGCGAGTGGATCGGTTCCAACTACGGCCTGGGCTCGCTGATCATCGAAGCCACCTACAACTTCCGGGCTCCGTTGCTGTACGCCACCGTGATCCTGGGGGCCGGCCTCGCAGTCGCGTTCTTCGTGACCACGACCCTCGTCGAACGGCGGATCGTGAAGTGGAAACCCGAGGCGGTGTTCTGAGCCAGAGCCCGGCGCCGTGCCGGCGGACGCCCGCCCGTGAACCGATGACGGAGACAAGCACATGGCACACCCGGAAACCCTGATCCGGCCCCGGTCCCGGGTGCCGGTCGTCGCCACCACCGGCGTCCTGGTCGTGGGCGGCGGACCGGCGGGCATCGCGGCTGCGGTATCCGCCGCGCGCAACGGCGCACCGACGGTGCTGGTCGAGCGCTACCCCTATCTGGGCGGCCTCGCCTCCGGCGGCATGGTCCTGGTGCTGGACGACATGCACAACGACCTGGAAATCTCCGTACGCGGCCTCGCGATGGAGGCCATCGAGCGCATGCACGGGAGGGGCCTGTGCGTCTACCCGCCCGCGGCCGACCGCGACCCCGCCGTGCGGGCAACCGAGGCGCTCTGGCGGAAGTGGTCGCGGTGGGGCGTCTTCGACTTCCATACCCGTACCAAGCCTCATCCCGTCATCTTCGCCGCCGCATTCGATCCGGACGGCTTCAAGCAGGCCTCGCTCGACATGGTTCGCGAGGCTGGCGTCACCCTGCGCCTGCACAGCTGGTTCCAGTCCGCCATCGTCGAGGACGGGCGGGCAGTCGGCGTCATCGTCGAGACCAAGGAGGGCCCGCAGGCCATTCGCGCCGGGGTGGTCATTGACGCCACCGGCGACCTTGATGTCGCAGCGAGCGCCGGTGCCCCTTTCGCGGAAGGCGCGTTCATCGTGACCACGGTGTCCCGCATGGGCGGTGTGGACACGGACGCCGCCGAGCGCTTCCAGTTCGAGGAACCGGAGCGGTTTGCCGCCCTCGACCGCCAGGCGAAGCGCCTGATCGGCGGCTGCTGGCAGTACTGGTGGCTGAAGACACCGCTCCCCGGCGTGGTGTGGTGCAACTGCCCGCACATGACCGGCTTCGACGGCATGAAGGTGGCTGATCTCACATCGGCGGAATTCGAGGGTCGACGGCGCATGCAGGCATTGCTCGAGTTCGCACGCGCACACATTCCGGGTTTCGAACGCGCCTATTTCGTCGATTTCGCTCCCCAGACCGGGGTGCGCCAGACTCGCCTGCTCGAGGGCGAATATGTGGTGACCAAGCGCGATGTCATGGATCGTGTGCATTTCCACGACTCCGTCTGCCGCGGCCGGGACTACTACACCCCGTACCGCGCCCTCCTGCCGGTGGGGGTGGACCAGCTTCTCGTGGCCGGCCGCCACTACTCGGCGACACCGCAGGCCCAGAAGATCAGCCGGGAGATCCCGCCCTGCATGGCCATGGGAGAGGCCGCCGGCATCGCCGCCGCGCTGGCGCTGGACAGCGACACCCCGGTTCGGAGTGTCGACGTGGGCGCGATCCAGAGGCAGATGCGCGCCCAGGGTGCGGACCCGGGCGACGTGCCGGCCGACAACGCCCTGGTGCCGGAGGCTGCGTGATGGCGCCGGATACGAACGCCGGGTACTCCCGTCCGTTGCCGCTGGACGGTGTCAGGGTGCTCGACTTCACCCAGGTGATGATGGGCCCGTGCTGTACCCAGATGCTGGGCGACTACGGCGCCGACGTGATCAAGATCGAGCGGGCGGGTTCGGGCGACCTCTCGCGCTGGAGCGTTGGAGAAGACCCCGACGGTGGCAACAACCCGGTGTTCGCAAGCCTCAATCGCAACAAGCGCAGCATCGCGCTGAACCTGAAGACGACGCAGGACCGGGCAGCGGTGCTGCGGCTCGTCGAGACTTCCGATGTCGTGGTGAACAATTTTCGTCCCGGCGTCATGGAGCGCATGGGGTTCGGCTACGACGACCTGCGCCGCATCAATCCCCGGATCGTCTACGCGGTCGGCACCGGTTTCGGCCTGGATGGTCCCTATGTACGCAAGGGCGGCCAGGACGTGCTTGCCCAGGCGATGAGCGGCGCGATGCACCGCCGCTCGGATCCGTCGGTCCCGCTGACCGTCTATCCGACGGCACTGGCCGACTACTCGGCGGGCATGCACATGGTCCAGGGCATCCTGCTGGCGCTGATGCAGCGCGAGAAGACCGGCGAGGGGCAGAGGATAGCCGTATCGCTCTTCAACTCCATGCTGGCGATGCAGATGCAGGAGGCGGCGGTGTGGATGATGCGCGGGCGTGATCTGAACTGGGCGGCCATGCCGCTTTCCGGTGTGTTCGAGACCCTGGACGGCGCCGTGGTCATGGTGGGTGCGTTCAAGCAGAACCCGCTGCGCGACATTTGCACGGCGCTCGGGATGAACGACCTCTCGGCAGACCCGAGATATGCCGACCTCGAGCGACAGAAGGCACACCGGTCGGACCTGCAGGCGATTTTCCGGGACCGTTTCGCGACCGGGACCACCGCGCACTGGCTGGAGCGACTCGGTGACGTCGATATCCTGTGCGCGCCGGTGATGACGCTCGCGGACGCCCTGGACGACCCGCAGACCGCGTGCAACGGCATGATCGCGGAAAGCAGGCCAACCCCTGCCGGGCCGGTGCGTCTCGTGGCCTCGCCCATCGACATGTCGGCGGCTCCCTTCGCGATACGCCGGGCGCCGCCCGCACTCGGCGAACACAATGACGAAGTCCTCGCGACCCTGGGCTCCGGTGAGGACGCGGCATGAGCATCGGGTTCGAGGTCACCGACGGCGTCGCCCGGGTGACGCTGAACCGTCCGGAGCGGTTGAACGCGATCGACTCCGCGGCCGAGGCGGCGCTGGAGGAAGCCTGGGACTCGATCGACCGTGACCCGGCGATCCGCTGCGCAATCCTCACCGGCACCGGCCGCGCGTTCTGCGCGGGAGCGGACATGAAGGAAGACGGCCCCGACGGCCTTGCCTACTGGGCCCGCACCGGCGATCACGGTTTCGGCGGCATCGCGCTCGGCCGGCGTCCGTCCGTTCCCGTCATCGCCAGGGTCAACGGCGTGGCGCTCGGGGGCGGCTTCGAGATGGTTCTGGGCTGCGACCTCGCCATCGCCGCGGAAACGGCGTCGTTCGGCCTTCCCGAGCCCCGGGTCGGACGCCTGCCGCTTGACGGCATGGTGACGCTGCCCCGCCGGCTCCCGCGTACCCTCGCCATGGGCCTGCTGCTGACCGGCCGTCGCATGGGCGCGGCAGAGGCGCTGGAGCACGGTCTGCTCAACCAGGTCGTGGCGCCTGACGAGCTCGACGAGGCGGTTGACGCCTGGGTCCGCGAGGTCCTCGCCTGCGCCCCGCTCAGCCTCAAGGCGATCAAGCGTTCGGCCAGCGACACTGCCCACCTGACCGTTCCGGAGGCCCGGAACGCCCGCCTCCCCAGCCTCGTTGCGGCGCTGCAGAGCCGTGATGCCGAGGAAGGCGTCGCCGCGTTCAGGGAGAGGCGGGCTCCGGACTGGTCCGGCCGCTGACCCCCGGCCGCGTCACGCCCGGAGCCATTCCATGACATATGTCATCGCCGAGGCCTGTATCGACATAAAGGACGGTGTCTGCACCGAAGTCTGCCCGGTGGACTGCATCTACGAGGGTGGACGGATGTACTACATCCAGCCAGACGAGTGCGTGAACTGCGCGCTGTGCGTGTCGGTCTGCCCGGTCGACGCCATCTGGTACGAGGACGACCTGCCGGCGCACTCCGTCGGTTTCATCACCGTCAACGCCGAGTTCTTCGATGATACAGTCACAGGCTGGGGCCAGCCGGGAGGGCTGGCCCCCGAATACCGCACGGTGCGCGATCACCCTGTCGTGGCCCGGTGGACGGCTGACGGAGGCTGATGGCGAATGCATGCTGCGGTTCTTCGGTACTTCGAGGCAGTGGCCGAGGACGGGTCGATCCGCCGCGCCTCGGAACGGCTTCACATCTCCGCCTCGGCCATCAACCGACAGATTCTGAAGCTGGAGGATCACCTCGGCGTGCCGCTGTTCGAACGCCGCCCGGACGGGATGCGGCTGACCGACGCCGGCCACCTCGTGCTGCGCCACGCCAGGGACACCCTGCATGACTTCTCCAGGTTGCGCGGCGAAATCGACAGCCTGCGCGGCACCGTCAGCGGCGAGGTGACCATCGGCACGCTGGACAGCCCCGCGGTGCATTTCCTGCCCGAAGCCGTGGCGCGGTTCGTCGCGTTGCATCCGGCGGTACAGGTCCGCGTGACGGCCTGCAACCCGGTCGAGGCGATGCACTCCGTCTCCCAGGGCAACGCCGACCTTGGCCTGACCTTCTCTCCGAGCTGGCGGCGCGGCGTGACCGTGCTCGAGGACATCGCCTGTCCCATGTGCGTCATCATGAGACCCGACCACGAACTGGCGTCGCGCGCCTGCGTCACGCTCGAGGAATGCGGCGACTACCGCCTGATCTACCAGGATCCGGCCGACACGATGCAGCATTTTGTCGGTGACGAGATGGAAGCCTTCAAGAGGGCGCACAGGCCGGTGGCGGTCTCCAACATCCAGGGAGTCGTCAAGCGCCTGCTGCTGCGGGGAGTGGGAATCTCGTTCTACACCCGGCTGGGCTTCTCCGAGGAACTGGCCGCGGGGAATCTGGTCGCGGTGCCGCTGGAAGGAGAGCGCCTGTCGCAGCTGCGCCTCTGCCTGATCGCCCCCTCCGACCGCCTGCCGACCGTGGCCGGGCAGGCAATGGCCAACCATCTCAGGGAGGCACTCGCCCGTTTCGGCGCCGGCCTCGGACAGG
>MPMT01000007.1 GCA_002238645.1 Alphaproteobacteria bacterium bin52
TCGCGCCAGCCGTGGGCATCGACCGGGGCGTGGCCAACACGCTTTCGCTGTCCACGGGCGAGCATATCTCGGTTCCGGCCAGTCTTGCGGATCTGGAGCGCAGGCAACGCAGGGCGCAGCGCGTCCTGTCTCGCCGCAAACGGGGGTCCAGGCGATATGCCAGGGCCAGACGGCGTGTGGCGGCGCTGTCGGCGCGGCGCGCCCGTATCCGCCGCGATTGGCTCCACCGGGCCAGCTTCGATCTCTCGCGGCGCTTCGGCACGGTCGTGATCGAAGACCTGAACACCCGGAACATGACCGGTTCCGCTCGTGGGACGATGGAGGAACCGGGGCGTAATGTTCGCCAGAAGGCCGGTCTGAACAGGTCGATCCTGAACCAGGGCTGGCATCTCCTTGAAACCCTGCTGGCCTACAAGCTGGAAGAACGCGGCGGAACGCTTGTGAAAGTGCCCGCCAACAACACCTCGCGCACATGCTTCGCGTGCGGCGCGGTGGACAGCCGGAGTCGCAAGAACCAAGCGAGCTTCGTCTGCACCACCTGCGGACATCGAGACCACGCGGACATCAATGCGGCAAAGGCCATCCTGCGTCGGAACACGGCGTCTATGCTCGTGGAGGAAAGGCATTGGCCCTCCGGTGAAGCGAGAACTATCGGTGGAGCGACAAGCCCTACCGGAAATCCCCGGCCTTCAGGCCGGGGAAGATGTTAAGGATCCTCTACGGTTCCCGGCGTGACGCGTCATGAATACGACGCAACTCGACGGCATGAAAGACCGCCGCCTCGGGCCCCTCGTCGGGACCGGCATAGATGCCGAGACCGCGGCACAGGTCGAAGAAGCCCGGCGCCGGCAGTCCGCCACGCACCTTCGAGACGGCCACCGCCGCCCGCAGTGGCCTCCCGGCTGCGTGATCCTGCCGTATCAGCCGTTCGAGCTCCAGTGTGACCGCGGCGATCCGGCCCGGTCCGCGAACGCAGGCGCGCACGGCCAGATCGAGGTAGGTGATGGTCCGGCCAGCCCGTGCGACAGTGCCCAGGACGGTCTCAAACCGGGTCGGATCGGTGACACGCATGGTTCGCAACGGGTAGGATGGTTGTGCCGGCTGGCGGCATCCTACAGACACGGGTCCACAGGTGGCCATGCTGTTTCTGAACTCCCTCGCCTTCAACGCGTTGCTCACCGGGTCAACCCTGGTGCTCGGCATTGCGGGACTGCCGCTGCTGCTGCTCCACAGGCGCTGGTGCTGCAGGCTGCGCGATCTGTGGATCGGCATCCTGCTGGGAGGCCTGCGTCTGCTCGTCGGCCTCCGCTGGCAGGTGGAGGGCCGGGAGAATCTTCCTTCCTCCGCGCGTGTAATCGTGGCCGCAAAGCACCAGTCGGCATGGGAGACGCTGGCTCTGCAGGTACTGTTCCCGGATCCCGCGTTCGTGATGAAGCGTGAACTCCTCAGGTTGCCGCTGATCGGCTGGTACATGGCCCGGGTGGGCATGGTCCCGATCGACCGGTCCGGCGGAGCAAGAGCTCTGCGCACCATGATCGCCTCCGCGCGCGCGCTGTCGGACGCAGGCCGGCCAGTGGTCATCTTTCCGCAGGGAACGCGCGTGGCACCCGGCGTGGACGCGCCGTATCACAGCGGGCTGTACGCGGTCTACCGCGCACTCGGCGTGCCGGTGGTGCCGGTTGCGCTCAACTCCGGTACCTTCTGGCCGCGTCAGGCCTTCATCAAGCGCCCGGGAACAATCACGGTGCGCCTGCTGCCCGCCATCGAACCAGGCCTGGAGCGCAGCGAGTTCATGCGCCGGGTCAGGAGGACGATAGAGGAGGCGTCCGCGGCACTCGAGGCCGTGCCGCCGCCTCAGCGCCCGGCCGCGTAGCCCTGCATTCCGCGCGGGTTCGCCGCCGCCTTCAGCACGGCGCCCTCGCGCGCCGCGGCGGTCAGCCGGCCTTCCGACCAGTCCTCTCCCGACTCGACCACGTGGCCCCGGCGTTCGAGTTCGCGCACCGTCGCTGCCGGGAACCGTCCCTCCAGCACCAGCTTGCGGTCGGATCGCGACCGCGGCCAGAACGAGCTCGGGAAATGCTCGGTATGGAATGCCGGGGCGTCGATCGCCTCCTGGAGGTTCATCGCGTGTTCGACGCGGTGCAGGAACAGGAGCAGGGACCACTGGTCCTGCTGGTCGCCCCCGGGTGTCCCGAACACCATCCACGGCTCCCCGTCCTTGAGCGCAAGCGAGGGTGAAAGTGTGGTGCGTGGACGCTTGCCCGGCTCCAGGGCCGACGGAGAAGCTGCGTCAAGCCAGAACATCTGGCCCCGGTTGCCGAGGCAGAAGCCCAGCTCGGGGATCACCGGCGAACTCTGCAACCAGCCACCGCTGGGAGTACACGAGATCATGTTGCCGGCCCGGTCGATGATGTCGAGATGCACGGTGTCACCGGCCATGGCGCCGATACGGGCCACCGTCGGCTCGCCGGTGCCCATGGCCGGCGACGCGGCGAGACCCGAGCGGTTGCGCAGGGCATGCTCGATGCGTGCCGTCCGGCCTTCGATCGCACCCGGGTGCACGCCAGTCGCGGCGGCAGGCCCGATCGCGGCACGGCGTCGTTCGGCATAGGCGCGGCTCAGAAGCACCTCGACCGGCACGTCGACAAAATCCGGATCACCGTACCAGGCCTCGCGATCGGCAAATGCGAGCTTGGCCGCCTCGACCACCAGGTGCACGAATTCCGGCCCGACCGGATCGGCATCACCGATGCCCATTCCGTCCAGCAGCGCGAGCTGTTGCAGCAGGACCGGTCCCTGGCTCCACGGACCGCACTTGCACACGGTGTAGCGCCCGTAGTCGTAGCTGAGCGGCGCCTCGATCGTCGCCTGCCAGCGGGCAAGATCGTCACCCGCGAGCAGTCCGCGATGGCGGCGACCGCTCGCGTCCATGACCTCGCTGGTGCGGAAGAACCGGTCGATCGACTCCGCGATCCAGCCCTGGGACCAGATCGCGCGCGCCCGGTCGATGCGGGCCTCGCGCGAGCCGCCGCCGGCTTCGACCTCGGCAAGCAGCCGCGACCAGGTGGCGGCGAGTGTCCGGTTCGAAAACAGCGACCCCGGTGACGGAGCCCGTCCGCCCGGCAGATAGACGGCGGCCGAACTTGGCCATTCCTGCTCGAACAGGTCGCGCACGGTCTCGATGGTCGCGGTAATCCGGCCGACCACGGGGTAGCCGTTCTGCGCAAACCCGAGTGCCGGCGAGAGCACGTCCGCAAGCCCCATGGTCCCGTAGTTGCGCAGCAGCAGCATCCAGCTGTCGAATGCACCGGGCACCACCGCACACAGCAACCCGCTGCCCGGGACAAGGTCGAGCCCGAGATCCTCGAAGACCCCGATGGTGGCGGCAGCCGGCGCCGGACCCTGGCCGCAGATCACCCGCGGCGCGTCCTCGCCGGCAACGTGGAAGATCCCGGGCATGTCGCCGCCCGGACCGTTCAGGTGCGGCTCCACCACCTGCAGGGCGAGGCCGGTGGCCACCGCCGCATCGAAGGCGTTGCCCCCCTTCTCCAGGATTGCCATCCCCGTCGCGGTCGCGAGCCAGTGGGTACTTGCGACCATTCCGAAGGTGCCGAGCAGTTCGGGCCGGGTGGTGAACATGGCGTCTCGCAGGTGAGTCTGCCGGAGTCACGACTATAGTGAGCCGCGTTCCGGCCGGGCAAGCAGCGTCAGCTCCCCGCGACCAGCGGGGCGGTCAGGCGGCGGAGCGCCGCAACCATGCTCTGGGCGGTGATGCGGCCCGTGCGCGGGTTCTGTTCGGTCGGGATGTTCTCGATGGTCATGGTGAACCGGGCGCTGTCCGATTCCACCGTGATGGTATGGGTGTTGCGGGTCACCGCCGGGTCGGCCCAGACCTGCAGCATGGTCCGGTCAGGCCCGATACCGGCAAGCCCCAGGGCTGCCGCAACGTTGACGTTGGCCGGAAAGCCGGTCGCACCCTCGCGTGCCGTACCGGAAAAGACCAGTTTCGCCTCGGTCAGTCCCGCCACCGAGATCGCGTTGCGCACCAGATGCGGCGCGCCCTCGAGGCCGCCGGGCGGCTTGCGGGTCTCGATCGTGACGCTCTCGATCACTCCCTCGGCCGCAGCGCGGACCGCGTCGAGCCCGATCAGCGCCCCGGTCGGGATGATGATCCGCGCTCCGGTCTCGGCCGCCCTGTCCACCAGGTGCATGCACCCGAGCAGGGCTCCCACACTGGCCGGAACCAGGATCCGCCCGGCCTCGACGGCCGGCCCGGCACTGTGCTCGAAAACCCTGGCCGGCGCGCATTCCACTACCACGTCGCAATGCGCGGCCAGTCCGGCGAGATCGGTCACCACCAGGTCTGCAGGTGGAGAACTCAGTACCGAGGCCGCCTTCCCGGGGCTGCGGACCCCGACCGCGGCGAGCCGCTGGCCCGGGATCCCGCCCGAAGCGATCAGGCGCGCAAGTGCGCCGCCGATGGTCCCGAGGCCGGCAATGCCGACGGCCAGGTCACGTGCCATGTTCACCCCTCCCCTTCCTGTACCGTGCCCACTATGCCAAGAGGGTAAGCGACCCGCGAGCCATCGTCTCGCCAACCCGCCCGCGGGCGGGTAGTCTGCGGGCCCTGCGGTTCGAGAACGGGGAGCTCACCGGTGGAAATCAGAAACCCGTATCTGCTGTTCCTGGGCGACGCCCCTGACCAGTTGGCAGCCAAGACGGCAAACGGTGTGCGGGTCTGGCGACCGGACTGGTGCATCGGCCAGCGCCGGCTTCCCGGTTGCAACGCCGACTGCGCGGTGCCGGACCTGACGATCGAGGAGGCGGCCGCGGCAGGAGCACGCACCATGATTCTCGGTGTTGCCAACCGCGGCGGCTTCATGCCCGACAGCTGGATTGCCGAAATGGTCCAGGCGGTTTCGCTCGGCATGGACATCGCGAGCGGGCTGCACACCCGGATCACAGCCATTCCGGAACTGGTCGAGGCGGCGAAGGCACACGGCCGCTCACTGCACGAAGTTCGCCAGCCGACCCGCGAGTTCTCGGTCGCGAACGGGACGCGGCGTTCCGGCAAGCGGCTGCTGACGGTTGGCACCGACGTGTCGGTCGGCAAGATGTTCACCACGCTGGCGATCGAGCGCGAGCTGCATGCCCGCGGCCTGGCCGCGAGCTTCCGGGCCACCGGACAGACCGGAATCTTCATCGCCGGGTCCGGCGTGTCCATCGACGCGGTGATCGCGGACTTCATCTCGGGCGCGGTCGAGTGGCTGGCGCCCGAGAACGAGCCGGAGCACTGGGATGTCATCGAGGGCCAGGGGTCGCTGTTCAATGTCTCCTACGCCGGCGTCACGCTCGGCCTGATCCACGGTGCCCAGCCCGACGTGCTGGTGATGTGCCACGAGGCGGGCAGGCCGCACATGCGAGGGATGCCGCACTTCCCGGTCATCGACATTCCGACCTGCGTCGCCGCGTGTCTCGAGGCCGCGCGGCTCACGAACCCGGCGGTCCGCTGTGCCGGGGTCTCGATCAACACCTCGCGCCTGGATGAGGCCGAGGGACGCGCGTTCTGTGCCCGGATCGCCGGGGAGACCGGGCTCGTGACCGTCGACCCGATGCGGGACGGGGTCGCCCCTCTCGTTGACGCGGTGCTCCGGGACTGAGCAATGGCGCGCAGTCTCGAGGTCACCCGCGAGGACTGGCCGTTGCGCGGGACCTTCCGGATCTCGCGAGGCGCGCGCACCAGTTCGCGGGTGATCGTCGCCGCGATATCCGAGGACGGGACGACCGGCCGCGGCGAGTGTTTTCCCTATGCGCGTTACGGCGAGACGTCCGACTCCGTCGCCGCGCAGATCCGCTCGGTGACCGGAGCAATCGGGTCCGGGATCGGCAGGCAGGAGCTCCAGGCCCTGTTGCCGCCAGGAGCGGCGCGCAACGCGCTCGACTGCGCGTTGTGGGACCTCGAGGCGCGCCAGTCGGGTCGCAGGGCCTGGGAACTGGCCGGGCTCGGGGACCCGGGACCGGTCACGACGGTCTACACCCTTGGCGTGGACACCCCGGACGCGATGGCAAACGCCGCGAAGCGGAATGCCAAACGTCCCCTGCTCAAGCTCAAGCTGGCCGGTGACGGCGCCGACATCGCCCGGCTCGAGGCGATCCACGCCGCGGTCCCATCCACCCGGCTCGTGGTCGACGTCAACGAGGGCTGGAGCGTTGACGACTACCGCGCCACCGCGCCGCTGCTGCCGGGACTCGGCGTGGAGATGATCGAACAGCCTCTGCCGGCGGACAGGGACCACGCCCTTGACGCGCTTGAGCGGCCGGTTCCGGTCTGCGCCGACGAGAGCTGCCATGTCTCCCGCGACCTGGAGATGCTGGCGGGGCGCTACGACCTGGTCAACATCAAGCTCGACAAGACCGGGGGGCTGACCGAGGCGCTTCAGCTCGCGACGGCGGCGCGTGGCTGTGGGCTCGGGATCATGGTCGGCTGCATGATCGGCACTTCGCTGGCCATGGCGCCCGCCGTCCTGGTCGCCCAGGGCGCCGCAGTGGTCGACCTTGACGGCCCGCTGCTGCTCGCCCGTGATCGCGAACCGGGTCTCGAGTATGACGCGAGCCAGGTGTTTCCGCCGGCGGCACGGCTGTGGGGGTGAGCCCCACTGGCGGGAACCGTGCTGCCTCGCGTATTGTCCGCGCCCGACCCTGAAGGGAGATCGACATGGGTGAGTCCGGCCACGGCGACGTGATCCGGGAGATCCGGCGTGCCGTTGTGGCGCTGTGCGCCACATTTCCCGGCGAGTACTGGCGCGAGAAGGACCGGGAGCGCGCCTACCCGAGCGAATTCGTCCAGGCGCTGACCGATGCCGGATACCTCGCGGTGCTGATTCCGGAGGAGTACGGCGGCAGCGGGCTGCCGATCTCGGCCGCCGCGGCGGTGCTGGAGGAAATCCACAAGGCCGGGTGCAACGGAGCCGCGTGCCACGCGCAGATGTACATCATGGGAACCCTGCTGCGACACGGCAGCGAGGCGCAGAAGCAGGCCTTCCTGCCGAAGATCGCCGCCGGAGAGCTGCGGCTGCAGGCCTTTGGCGTATCGGAGCCAACCAGCGGGACCGACACCCTGTCGCTGCGCACGACCGCGGTCAGGCAGGGCAACGACAGCTACGTGGTGAACGGGCAGAAGATCTGGACGTCGCGCGCCGAACATTCCGACCTGATGCTGCTGCTCGCACGCACGACGCCGCGCGATCAGGTCACGCGGCGCACCGAGGGCCTGTCGGTGTTCCTGGTCGACATGCGCGCAACCCGGGGCCGCGGCCTGGAGGTCCGGCCGATCCGCACCATGATCAACCACTCCACCACCGAGGTGTTCTTCGACAACATGGAGATCCCCGCCGACGCCCTGATCGGCGAGGAAGGCCGCGGGTTCCGCTACATCCTCGACGGGATGAACGCCGAACGAATCCTGATCAGCCACGAATCCCTCGGTGACGCCCGCTGGTTCCTGAAGAAGGCCGTTGACTACGCCGGTGACCGATCGGTGTTCGGCCGCCCGATCGGCCAGAACCAGGGCATCCAGTTTCCGATCGCGAAGGCCTATGCGAATACCGAGGCTGCAGCGCTGATGGCGCAGCGCGCCGCCGAAATGTTCGAGGCGGGAGAGCCGTGCGGGGCGGAATCGAACATGGCCAAGATGCTGGCCGCGGACGCGGCCTGGGAGGCCGGCGACGTGTGCGTCCAGACGTTCGGTGGGTTCGCCTTCGCCGAGGAATACGACGTGGAACGCAAGTACCGCGAGGCCCGACTCTACCGGGTTGCGCCGATCTCGACCAACCTGGTCCTGGCCTACCTCGCCGAGCATGTGCTGGGCCTGCCCAGGTCGTACTGAGGAGGTGTGATGCCGGGACCGCTCGAGGGAGTACTTGTCGTCGCCCTGGAACAGGCGGTGGCGGCCCCGTACTGCACCAGCCGGCTTGCCGACGCCGGCGCCCGGGTGATCAAGGTCGAACGGGCCGACGGGGATTTTGCTCGCGGATACGACCGCCAGGTCATGGGACAGTCGGCATACTTCGTGTGGCTCAACCGCGGAAAGGAAAGCCTGGTCCTCGACATCAAGGACCCCGGGGACGCCTCCCTGCTCGAGCGCATCCTGTCGCGTGCCGATGTCTTCGTTCAGAACCTCGCGCCGGGCGCGGCCGGGCGGGCGGGATTCGGGTCCGACGACCTGCGTCGGCGCTACCCCCGGCTCATCACCGTCGACATCTCCGGCTACGGCGAAAGCGGCCCCTATGCCTCGATGAAGGCCTACGACTTCCTGGTGCAAGGAGAAAGCGGACTGATCTCGGTTACCGGTTCTCCTATGGAGATGGGCCGGGTCGGCGCCTCGGTCTGCGACATCGCTGCCGGCATGTACTCCAAGATCGCCGTGCTCGAGGCGCTGATCGCGCGCTCGCGCACCGGCGAGGGCGCCTCCATCCGGACCTCGATGTTCGGCGGCATGGCGGAATGGCTGACCCCGTGGCTGCTGCATCACGCCTACGGCGAACTCGCCGAGCAGCGGATCGGCCTGCACCACCCGGCGATCGCGCCCTACGGCGCCTACGCCTGCGCCGGCGGGGCGCTGATCCTGATCGCGGTACAGAACGAGCGCGAGTGGCAGCGCCTGTGCGCCGAGGTGCTCGGCCGACCGGAGCTTGCAGATGATGCCAGGGTGCATGACAACCCTGCCCGGCTCGCCAATCGCGCGTTCCTCGACGCCGAGATCAACACCGTCTTCTCCGGACTGTCCCGGGAGGCTGTCCGCGAGCGGCTGGAAGCGGCACGCATTGCCTATGGATCGGTGAATTCCATTGCCGATGTCCATGCCCACCCGGCACTTGAACGGATCCCGGTCGAGACACCGAGAGGGCCGGTCGAGGTCACCGCGCCGCCGGCGCGCCGCGCGGGCGAAAGGGAACCGGTCCTGCGCGTACCCGAACTCGGCGAGCACACCGGGTCAATCCGCGTCGAGTTTTCCCCGGCGGACTGACGGGGCACGCCTCCCTTCCGGCGCCCGGAACATGCCGGGTTCCCGGCGCGCGCATGACGGCGTTTCCGCTCGCGTTTTCCGGCCCGGCACACCGGGCGGGGATTGGCATTCGCACCCGCGCCCGCGGCGTTTCACCGATCCGCCGGCGATGATGACGGCCCGGGTGGAAGCGGTGAAATGTCGGGCGTTTCGGGTGGCCCAAAATTCCCTTTGTCACAGCGCGGATCTTCCCGTAGTGTTCCGCCGCCCGACGGTACGATTTGCAAGGATAATGACACGCGTACAGTCCGGGTCCGCCGGATGAACCAAGGGGGCACGGCGGAACAGTGTAACGATACGGGAGGACAACACGTCATGACAAAACCGCTCGTGAAGACGGTGGCGGCTGTTGCCGCGGCGGGTGCGCTTGCACTCGGTGCCGCAAGTGCTGCCCAGGCCCAGAAGGTCAACTGGAAGATGCAGTCGGCATTCGGATCCCAGATCGCCCACCTGGGTCCGGCAGGCCTGCGGATCGCCAATTTCGTGACCACCATGTCGAACAAGAAGTTCACGCTGAAGTTCTTCGAGCCCGGCGCGCTCATTCCGCCGTTCGAGTGCTTCGACGCGGTGTCCAAGGGTTCGGTCGAGTCCTGCTACACCACCCCCGGCTATCACACCGGCAAGTATCCGGGCCTCGCGTTCATGACCGCGGTGCCGTTCGGCCCGCAGTACGGCGAGTTCCTCGGCTGGCAGTGGTTCGGCGGTGGTCAGGAGATCGCCGACAAGATCTATGCCAAGCACAACCTGCGTTCGCTTGCGTGCGGATCGATCGGCGCCGAGACCTCCGGCTGGTTCAAGGAAGAGGTCAAGTCGCTTGACGACCTCAAGGGCATGAAGATGCGTTTCTTCGGCCTGGGCGCGAAGGTCATGACCAAGATCGGCGTCTCGACCCAGCTGCTCGCCGGTGCCGACATCTATCCGGCGCTGGAGCGCGGCGTGATCGATGCGACCGAGTTCTCGATGCCGAACATGGACATCGACTACGGTTTCCACCAGATCGCCAAGAACAACTACTATCCTGGCTGGCACCAGCAGATTTCCGTCGGCGAACTCCTGGTCAACCGGGAAAACCACGCCGGACTTCCCGAGCACTACCAGATGATGCTCGACGTGGGGTGCAAGGCCAACATGGTGATCGAGTATGCCGAGACCGAGGCCGAGAACCCGAAGGCCATGCAGGAAATGAAGTCCAAGCACGGTGTGACCAACCGGCGCTGGACCGACGATCAGCTGGCGGTGTTCGAGCGGGCCTGGCAGGAAGTGGTCGCCGAGGAATCCGCGAAGGACGCCACCTTCAAGGAATTTGCGGACAGCTACTTCGCATTCCGCGAGGTCTACAAGATCTGGGGTGATGCCCAGGCCCTGAAGTCTTCCTACGTCGACTGATCGGCACTGAACTTCGGGTGAGTCCACCCGCGGTGAAACCGGGGCCTCGCGCCCCGGTTTTGCTGTCGAAACACCGCAGCCCGGTCGGCAACCGGACAGTGCGGCCGCCTGCGGGCCGCAACGCAGGGTGAGGCGCCCTGCACCGCGCCGACGCGGTCAGACGCACGCATGTGGAGAAACTCGCAATGATGGACCGCGTATCGGGCTGGACTTCGGAACGCAAGTCACTGGTCATCCTCGCCTCCTTCATCGGCTTCGTCGTGGCCGTGGGCATCGTGAGCGTCGGCATCGAATCCGGCACCGTGATGGCGGACTACGAGATCACCCGGTCGGCCGCGGTCCACGCCGTCGTGCGCGAGTACCTCTCGATCGCAATGTTCATGAGCCTCGCGATCCTGCTGTTCTCCGGCTACCCGGTCGCCTTCATCCTCGGCGGCCTGTCGATGCTGTTCGGACTTCTTGGCTACATGATGGGCTCGTTCCACCTGATCGAGTTCTTCAATTTCGTCCCTCGCATCTGGGGCATGGCGGCGGAAAACCTGGTCCTCGTTGCGGTTCCGGCCTTCGTGTTCATGGGGGTGATGCTGGAACGCAGCGGGATCGCGAACGACCTGCTCTACTGCGTCCAGGTGTTGCTGAAGCGCGTTCCGGGCGCACTCGCCCTCGCGGTCACGGTCATGGGAACAATCCTCGCGGCCATGACCGGCATCATCGGCGCCTCGGTGACCATGATGACCGCGCTTGCCCTGCCGACGATGATGCGCCAGGGCTACAGCCACGCGCTCTCGACAGGCGTGATCGCTGCATCTGGCACGCTCGGGATCCTGATCCCGCCCAGCATCATGCTGATCATCATGGCCGACCTGATGGCAATCTCGGTCGGCAACGTGTTCATGGCCGCGATCCTGCCGGGACTGACCCTGTCCGCCTTCTACCTGGTGTTCGTGGCGACACTCGCCGCGGTCCGGCCCGAAATCGCCCCGCCGCTGCCGCGGCACCTGCTCAACATCCCCCGCTCGGAGATGGCGCCCCTGGTCGCCCGCAGCTTCCTGCCGCCGGTGTTCCTGATCGGTCTGATCAAGGGCTCGATCCTGTTCGGCTGGGCCACGCCGTCCGAAGCCGGTGCGGTCGGCGCCTTCGGCGCGGCACTGCTTGCGGCCGCCAACCGTCGCCTGGACTTTGCGACCCTGGTCAATGTGTGCCAGACCTCGGCGCGAACCGTGTCGATGATCTTCTTCATTGTCGTCAGCGCCACCTGCTTCGCCTATGTCTACCGGTCCCTCGGCGGCGACGACGTGGTGGAGCACCTGATCATCGAGAAGGCCGGGCTCGGCCCGTGGGGCATGCTGATCCTGGTAATGGTGATCGTGTTCTTCCTTGGCTTCTTCCTGGATTTCCTCGAGATCACCCTGATCGTCCTGCCGGTGTTCACGCCGCTGATCATCAACCTGGATTTCGGCGACCATGTCCCGACGAGCGAGATCAAGTACTGGTTCATCATCCTGCTGGCGGTCAACCTGCAGACGTCGTTCCTGACCCCGCCGTTCGGCTTCGCGCTGTTCTACATGAAGGGCATCGCGCCGCGGGAGATCAAGATTCAGTCGATCTACAAGGGCATTATCCCGTTTGTGATCCTGCAGGCGCTGGGCGTGGTGACGGTCATGGTTTGGCCCGACGTCGCGCTGTGGCTGATGCGATCGACCTATGGCTAGGCCACCGGTCGTGGCGGGCGAGCGGGGCATTCCGGACCCGGAAGGGCACTTCACGGCCGTTCTTGTCGCGGGCCGTGTTGTGTCGGCCGGAAGTCTGGCGTAGATTTCGCACGATCGGGATCCGGGGGTGACCGTCGGCCCGACCAGGAACGGCTTGGGGAGAGGCAATGGATCATTCAAGCGTGGGTGGCGGGCGCTCGGTCGAGGGCAAGATCGCCGTACTGCTGGGAACGCTGCTCGGGCTTGTCGTGCTGCTGGCAGGGTACGGCGCCTACAACTACTCGGGCTCGCTGATGGTCGAGGAGGAGATCTCGCGAGGCGAGGCCCTGACCTGGGTTGCCCAAGAGTACATTTCGATGGTCATGTTCGTGACCCTCGCGCTGCTGCTGTTCTCCGGCTATCCGGTCGCCTTCATCCTCGGTGGCCTGTCAATGCTGTTCGGGGTTCTGGGTTTTTTCCTTGAGACCTTCTCGCTGATCGAGTTCTTCAACTTCATCCCCCGTATCTGGGGCCAGGCGGCCGAGAACCTGGTGCTGGTCGCGGTTCCGGCGTTCGTGTTCATGGGCGTCATGATGGAGCGGAGCGGGATCGCCAACGACCTGCTGTACTGTGTCCAGGTACTTCTGAAACGGGTTCCCGGTGCGCTTGCACTTGCAGTGACAGTCATGGGCACGATCCTTGCGGCCATGACCGGGATCATCGGCGCGTCAGTCACCATGATGACCGCGCTCGCCCTGCCGACAATGATGCGCCAGGGCTACAGCCACGCGTTGTCGTGCGGCGTGATTGCGGCGTCGGGTACACTCGGGATCCTGATCCCGCCCAGCATCATGCTGATCATCATGGCCGACCTGATGGCGATTTCGGTCGGCAATGTGTTCATGGCGGCGGTTGTCCCCGGTCTGACCCTCGCGGCCTTCTACCTGATCTTCGTCGCGACAATATCAGCGGTCAAACCGAGCCTGGCACCACCGTTGCCCGCGAACCTTCTCAATGTCCCACGCAGCGAGATGGGACCGCTGATCGCACGCAGCTTCCTGCCGCCGGTGTTTCTGATCACGCTCATCAAGGGCTCGATCCTGCTCGGCTGGGCCACGCCGTCCGAGGCCGGTGCGGTCGGAGCCTTCGGTGCAACCCTGCTTGCGGCATTCAACAGGCGGCTGAGCAAGGAAACCCTGGTCGGGGTTTGTCACACCTCGGCGAAGACGGTCTCGATGATCTTCTTTATTGTCATCAGCGCCACCTGTTTCGCCTACGTCTACCGGTCGCTGGGCGGAGACGATGTCGTCGAACACCTCATCGTGGAGAAGGCAGGCCTGGACGCGTGGGGAATGCTGTTCCTGATCATGGCGATCGTGTTCTTCCTCGGGTTCTTCCTCGACTGGCTGGAGATCACCCTGATCGTGCTGCCGGTGTTCACGCCGCTCGTTGCCGGGCTGGACTTCGGCGGTCACCTGCCGCAGGAAGACATCAGGTTCTGGTTCATCATCCTGCTGGCTGTGAACCTGCAAACGTCATTCCTCACGCCCCCCTTCGGGTTTGCGCTGTTCTACATGAAGGGCATTGCGCCGCGTGAGATCAGGATCGAGTCAATCTACAAGGGCATCATCCCGTTCGTCTTCCTGCAGGCCCTGGGTGTCGTCACCATCCTGGCGTATCCGCAGGTCGCACTGTGGTTGATGCATGTCGTGCACGGGTAGGGGAGGACGCAACTGATGGCTGCCGAAGAAACGGTCCGGATCGACACCGGTAACATTACGGGAGGCCGGCTGTTCAACAAGCCGACCGCCGATGCCCTGGTCGGGCTGTCGCTCACGCTCAGGGGATTCGTCGACTGGTGCGGACGGTACGCGTCACTGCTGTTCGTGCCGCTTATCCTCGTTACCGTGTACGATGTCTGCCTGCGCAAGACCGGCAAGTTCCAGATCGACCTGAAGTTCGCCGCCGAGGAGTGGGGACTGGGCCCGCTATTCGAGTCCACACTGCTGCAGGAAAGCCAATGGCACTTTCACACCGCACTGTTCGCTTTCGTACTCGGGTTCGGCTGCGTGTGGAATACCCAGGTCCGGGTTGACCTGGTGCGTGAACACCTTGCGTTCCGGCGCAAGGCATGGCTCGAACTGCTCGGTGCCACCTTCTTCATGCTGCCGTATACCGCGGTGGTGATCTACTTCGCGGCCTCGTTTTCCTACGACTCCTGGGCGATCAGCGAAATCTCCGCCTCCCAGGTCGGACTACCGCACCGATGGATCATCAAGACTGTGCTCACGCTCGGGTTCTGCGTCGCCTTCATCGCCGGGGTCGCTGTCTGGCTGCAAGCCCTGCTGGCACTGACCGCACCTCGCGAGATGCGCTATGAGCTCATGACGCTCGAATGGCCGGAACTGACCGGTGCGACGATCGAGGGCAAGGAGCGGATAGAAGTCGATCTGAGCCTGTCGGTCGAGAAAGACATTGAACTCCAGACCAAGCAGGTTCTGGGTGAAGAAGTCGTGGAGAAACTTAAGACTTGATGCGGAAGCCCGCGGAAACGCGACCTTTTGTCCCTGCGGGCGCCCGACAAGTAACGGGCGCCCGTTTTTCTTGAAGTCACAGGAGCGCGTGTAAGCGACATGTGGAAGTGGCAGGATTTCCTGAAGCGCTACGTGTGGGACGAGGACACCACTCCGTACTTCACCGCAGTCGCGAAGCTCAGCCGCGGTCAGGCCGACAACGAACTGTTCTTCTTCGCCATCATGACGTCGGTCCTGTTCGGGGTCGGGACGTTTGCCTCCATCTCCGGCCATGCGCCCTTCGGGGTTTCAAAGCTCGCGGCCATCTACTGTTTTACCGTCGTCTCCGCCGCGGTACTGGTCGGAACGGTCAAGATGGTCTACGCCGCCCTGTGGGTCGCCAGCGCACCGGTCATCGTATTCCTGGCAGTGCTGGGATTCGGGTTTCCG
Source organism: Alphaproteobacteria bacterium bin52 (assembly GCA_002238645.1). Taxonomy (GTDB): domain Bacteria; phylum Pseudomonadota; class Alphaproteobacteria; order Thalassobaculales; family Thalassobaculaceae; genus Bin52. The sequence continues at coordinate 15,105 of MPMT01000007.1, forward strand.
GACAACATGGCTCTGATCGACGAACTGGTCCTGCTGGTCCTCCTCCTGCTGCTGACCCGCTACATGTGGCGGGTGATCCAGATCTGCCGGATCTACCGGGTGCTGCCGCACCGCGAACCGCAGAACCGGTCGCGGCGCCGTCTGTTCTGATCGTGCAGACGCTGGCCCGACTGAACCAGGTACTGCTGGCCAGCTATGGCTGGCACCAGCCGCTGTTCCTGACCGGCCTGGCCGCGCTTGGGGCCCTTGACCTTGCCTTCCTCGACGGCTGGGGGACCTTCTGGGTCATGCTGTCGTGGGGCATGGTCTTCGGTATTCACTTCATGGTGTTCCGCGCCCAGACGGTGGACGAGCGCTGGGTCCAGGAACGGACGATCTTCGACGTGCAGCGCCCCTGGGACACCGGCCACATCCAGGAGATCAAGAAGAGCCCGTTCGGCAGGTCGATCTATCGCACCGAACTCGGCCGGGTCGACGAACACGGCCGGCCGGTTTCCCGCCGTGAGGACACTCCGGCCGAACGGACCTGACGACGCCGTATCTGCCCGGCGGGGTCCCTCCCCGGCCAACGGAGCCGGCTGCCCGCCGGATCCGTCCCGTCGGACGGTACTGCCTGTCAGCCTGCACCGTGGTGAACCGGCCGGTGCCGCCCCATGATTCGCTTTTGCGAACCGCGGGACTGACGTACCCTTGTGGTCAGGTGGGCGGCATCGCTGGAGGTACGGGGCCATGGCTGATCTTCCAGCTCATGCCCGGGTCGTCGTCATCGGGGGTGGCGTCGTCGGATGTTCCGTCCTCTACCATCTGGCTCTCGCCGGCTGGACGGACTGTGTGGTGCTGGAAAAGGCAGAACTTGCCTCCGGCTCGAGCTGGCACGCGGCGGGCAACTGTCCCAATTTCTCGGCATCCTGGAGCATCATGAAGCTCCAGAGCGACTCGACCGCGCTCTACCGTGATCTCGCCTCGCGGCCTGATGCCCCGATCAACTACCACGTGACCGGTTCGATTCGGCTCGCACACAGCGTGGCACGCATGCACGAGTTCACGCATGTGGTGTCCATGGGACGGAACATGGGGCTCGAGTTCGATCTTCTCGGTCCCGACGATCTGCGCGCCCGCTACCCGTTTCTCGAGACCCACGACCTGGAGGGCGGTCTGTGGGATCCGACCGACGGGGACATCGACCCATCGCAGCTGACTCAGGCGCTGGCCGCCGCCGCGCGCAGCCTGGGTGCGAGCGTGATCCGGTTCTGCCCGGTCACAGGCGTCGAGCGCACCGCCGGGGGCTGGCGCGTGCTCACTCCGCAGGGCACGGTGAACTGCCGGTACGTGGTGAACGCCGCCGGTTACCGGGCGCGCGAAGTCGGGCGGATGTTCGGTCGCGAGGTCCCGTCGGTGGCCCTGTCGCACCAGTACATGGTCACGGAATCAATCGACGCCCTGGCCGGTCGCGACCAGAGGCTGCCGCTGCTGCGCGACCCCGACAGTTCCTGGTACCTGCGACAGGAGATCGGCGGGCTGCTGCTCGGACCCTACGAGCGGAACTGCCGGGCGCACTGGACTGATCGCGACGACCCGATGCCCGACGACTTCTCGTTCCAGCTCTACCCGGACGACCTCGACCGGCTCGAGTGGTACATCGAGGATGCGTGCGCCCGGGTGCCGGTGCTGGGTACGGCCGGCGTCAGTCGGGTAGTCAACGGGCCCATTCCCTATGCGCCCGACGGCAATCCCCTGGTCGGACCGATGCCCGGTGTGCCCGACGCCTTCGAGGCCTGCGTCTTCACCTTCGGCATCGTCCAGGCCGGAGGAGCCGGAAAACTGCTGGCCGAGTGGATCACCGAAGGCGAGACATCAACCGACAGCTGGTCGGTCGACCCGCGTCGATTCGCCGACCACGCCAACCAGGTCTACGCCCAAGCCAAGGGCATCGAGGTCTACTCGCACGAGTACGCCATGCATTTCCCGGGCATCCAGTGGCCGGCGGGCCGGCCGGCAAAGACATCCCCCGTCCATGCCATGCTGGAAGCCAGGGGTGCGGAGTTCGGTGCTGCCGGCGGCTGGGAGCGGGCCGACTGGTTTCCGCGGGACGGAGACCGGCGTGGACCGGCCTGCGGATGGGGCCGGCAACACTGGTTCGAGACCGTGGGTGTAGAGTGCCGGCACGTCGCCCGCACGGTCGGTGTCCTGGACCTGCCCGGGTTCTCCCGTTTCGAGATCACGGGCTCCGACGCAGCCGCGTGGCTGCTACGAATGATCACAGGCCGGCTTCCGGCGCCGGGCCGGACCGGCCTTGCCTACTTCGCCTCTGCGGCGGGTCGGGTCCTGACCGAAATGACCATCACCCGGTTCGATGACGGCCGCTTCTGGCTGCTCGGGCCGGCCGGCGGCTACTGGCACGACCGTGACTGGCTCCTCGGGCACCGGTCGGGCGACGTGCGAATCGAGGATCTGACCAGCCGCTGGACGACGCTCGTCATCGCCGGACCACGGTCGCGCGAAGTGATGGCGACAGCGACGGAACTCGCGCTTTCGAACGAGGAATTTCCGTGGCTGCACCACCGTCCGGTCGAGGTGGCGATGGCGCGCGGACACGCGATTCGGGTCTCGTATACCGGCGAGCTCGGTTGGGAGCTTCATGTCCCGTTCGAACACGCCGCGGCCGTGTACCGCAAGGTGCTCGATGCCGGTGAGGCCTGCAGCATCGCCGATTTCGGGATGCTGGCGCTGGATTCAATGCGGATCGAAAAGGGCTACCGGTCCTGGAAGAGCGACCTCAGCAGCGACTACAGCATGCTCGAGAGCGGTCTGGCCGGCTGGATCGACTTTCGCAAGGACAAATTTGTCGGCCGGGCGGCACTGCTCGCGGAACGCGAGGCCGGAAGGATCCGCGATTGCGCCACGCTTCTCGTCGACGAACCGGCGCTGCCGGGACACGGCGAGGCGATCGCCCTGTCGACGGTGTTCGACGGGCCGACCCCGGTCGGGCTCGTGCTGTCGGCCGGCTACGGACACCGGGTCGGCCAGTCGCTGGCGCTTGCAGTCTGCAGGACCGCTGCACTCGAACCCGGCCGTGTGCTTGAAATCGAGATCCTGGGAGAACGGCGTGCGGCGCGGGTCGCACCGCGCCGGGCCGTCTATGACCCGGAGAACCTGCGTCTTAAGGCGTAACACACAGGGAGGAAGCGGCATGGGCACTTCGATCATCGACGCAACCCCGCGCCGGCGCCGCGGCCGGTCCGCCCGCCGCGAAGAACGTCTTGCACCGCTTGCAAACGACATCCGCCCGGTTCGCGGTGGCCTGGCAGGGGGATGGTACCGGCCGTTCGGCGACCACGACGTCGGCCGCATTCACCAGACGGTCCTCCAGGTACTGGAACAGTTCGGCCTGTCCGGCGCCACGGCCTCCTGCATAGAGCTGTGCGAAGCCGCGGGAGCCGTGCACGGCAGTGACGGCCGGTTGCGGTTCCCCCGCGCGCTGGTCGAGGACACCATTGCCGGCGCCGGCAGGAAGTTTCCGCTGCACGCACGCAACCCGGCACACGACATGGAGCCGTTCGGCTCGAACGTCTATTTCGGAACAGCCGGTGCGGCCACGCAGATGGTCGATGTCGGGACCGCCTCCTACCGCAATGCCACAGTCCGCGACCTGTACCAGGCAGCCGTGCTTGTGGACCACCTCGACAACATCCATTTCTTCCAGCGCCCGGTCACCCCCACCGATGTCGAGGGGATGCTGCAGCTGGACACCAACACGCTGTACGCGTGTCTTGCGGGAACAGGCAAGCACATCGGTACCAGCTTCACGAACCGCGCCGGTGCCGAACTGGGCCTGGAGCTCCTGCATGAGGTGGCCGGTGGCGAAAGGGCCTGGCGCGAGCGGCCGTTCGTCAGCAATTCGAACTGTTTCGTGGTTCCTCCGCTGACCTTTGCCGAGGATGCCTGCGGTGTGCTGGAGACCTGTGTGCGCGGCGGCATGCCCGTACTGCTGCTCTCGGCCGGCCAGGCCGGCGCCACTGCCCCGGCGGCACTGGCGGGAGCGGTGGTTCAGGCCTGTTCCGAGGTCCTGGCGGGACTGGTCTACGTCAACGCCATCTGCCCCGGATCGCCGGCCATCTTCGGGACCTGGCCGTTCGTGTCGGACCTGCGGACAGGCTCGATGTCGGGAGGATCCGGCGAACAGGGCCTGCTGTCGGCCGCCTGCGGCCAGATGGCCCGCTTCTACGACCTGACCGGCGGGGCGCCGGCCGGCATGAGTGATGCCAAGCTGCCCGACTACCAGGCAGGCTACGAGAAGGGAGCCACCGCGATCATGGCCGGTCTCGCCGGTCTGAACCTCGTCTACGAGGCCGCCGGCATGCATGCATCCCTGCTCGGGTTCTGCCTCGAGAGCCTTATCCTCGACAACGACCTCCTCGGCCAGGCGATGCGCGGAGTGCGCGGCATCGAGGTGACCGAGGACTCACTGTCGCTCGAGGTGATCCGGGAGGTGTGCTGCGACGGGCCGGGCCACTACCTCGGTCAGCCGCACACCCTGCGGCTGATGCAGCGCGAGTTTGTCTATCCGCAGGTGGGAGACCGGACCAGTCCCAAGGAATGGGTCGAACTCGGCAAGCCGGACCAGGTCCGCAGGGCAACGGAAACCCGAAACCGGATCCTTGCGACCGATCGTCCCCGGCTGCTCGACAGCGATCTTGACCGCCGTCTGCGGGCACGCTGTGACATCGTGATCCCGGACCGGGCGATGGGTCCGGCGGAGATACCGTAACGGTGTCAGTAGCGACGCAAGGACGTGAAATTCCGGCTGCATGCCGCGGTTCCGTGATTGGCGGCGTTCTCCCGTCGCCTGGGTACTCAGGCAGTGGCGTGCCCCCTGTCCCCGGACACGGGGCCGGTGGTGTGGGCGGCGAAATCCCGAGGGAGGATAGTGACAGCGACACAGCGCACCAGTGTTCCTGTTATGTGCCCGAATGACACATACAGTGTTTGACATACCGCATGACCGAACCGGTCATGTGTGCGGTCCTGTTCCCGCTGTTGCCGGAGGGGGCATCGACGTGTCGGACCGGGACCGCTCGATCAGCGACGGTCGAATCACGCGGCATGACCGGAACGAAACAGAAGGACCGGGACGGGGAAACCATGCTCCGGTGGTCCCGGTGGACCGGACGCGCGCCGCGGCATGCCGTCCAGGCCGCATGAATAGGTGCTCCGGGTGCTCCTGTCCGATCCCGCCCGCGTGCAGGCACTGTTTCGCGATCACCTGCCGAACAATATCGTCGGACTTCTGGTCGATACGCTCCCGGTCTAGGTGGACGGGACGTTCGTCGACGAGGCCCTGCGCGACAGTCGGAGCGATTTCCTGTTCGAGATCGAACTGAAGAGCGGGAAGTCCGCCGTCATATTCGTGCTCGTCAAACACAAGTCCCGGCCCGACCCGGCCACGCCGCTGCAGCTGGCGGGCTACATGGTGCGCATCTGGCTGCGGCATGCACAGGGCCGGGTCGAAGGCCCGCAGGAAGGCAAGGCGCGATTCCTCACGCAACTTCTGAAGCGCCGGTTCGGTCCGCTTCCCGACGAGTTGTCCGCGCGCATTGCGACGGCGAGCACCTCACAACCCGAACGGTGGCTTGAGGTCGCCATTGACGCACCCACCTGCGAGGCAGTGTTTCGCGCCGACAGGGCGCACTGAGCGCCACGCCCACGGTGATCGGAGCCTGAGCCGTGAGACCGGAGTTGCGATCGGGCTCCGTCCGTGCAGCGGCACCGGCCAGGGTTCCGGTTTGCGAGGCGGATTTCAAGCTGTTTTCCGGTCCTGATTGTCTCATCGCGTCAGAGTTCAAGACGGCCCGGACTGGCGGGAAGCTCCTGCGGTGCCACTGCGGATGAGGGCCAGACGACGCCAAAGGTGAAAACGGGTGCGCGTCACGACGGCAGTCGCGGACAGACCGGCCTCGGGGCCGAATCCGGCGACAACGGGTTTGTCAGGGCCGCTCCGGCGTTGTCATTGCTCCTGTTTTCAAAGCGCGGCCCGCAGCCGGAATTCCGCGCATTATCCACCGCCAACAAGCAGCCGGGCCAGCCTACAAGCGGGGCGGAACGGCACGATGGGTCTCCGGCGCCCAGCGGGCGAAGGCGAGGCCGATGACCAGCAGGAGCAGCGCCGAGAGCATCAGGGCTGCGCCGGATCCGTGCAAGTCCACGATCAGGCCGAGCATGATCGGTCCGACCACGTAGCCGATGTCTCCCAGCATCCTGAACATGCTCATCGCGGATGCGTTCATGCCCCGAGGGGCGCTGTCGGCAGCATAGGCCGCGGGCGCCGATCCGCCGATGCTGGACGCAATGCCCCACAGCGCGTTGGCGGCAGCGAACCACAGGAATGAATCCGCCACGCCGAACATGACGAATGAGGCGCCGGTAATCGCGGTCGCCGGCACGATCACCACCTTGCGGCCCCATCGGTCGAGCGCCATTCCGGCCGGGTAGACCGCGACCAGCCCGAGCACGCTGCCGACGGCGAGGCCGATACCGATCTCGTCGTAGTCGAGCCCGATCCGCATGCTGCCGATGATCGGCACCACGTTGAACAATCCGCCGGTACGGGTGAGCGCGTTGATCAGCGCGATGCCGCTGACCAGCATGAAACCGGTGTTGCTCCACAACAGCCTCATCTGCTGACCGAGCGGGGGGAGCCGGACGCCGCCGGACCGTCCGGTGGCAAGGTGCCGCGTCTCGGCAACCACGGTGAACGCCACCGCAGCGGCAACGAGACTGGCCGCGGCGCAGAACCAGAACGGGGCGTCGAGCCCCCAGTGCTCGGCCAGGATACCGCCCGGCAGGGGTCCGATTCCGACCGCGAAGATGAAACTTCCCTGGTATATCGCGATCATCCGGCCGCGCCGTTCCGGTGTCGAGATATCCGCAAGCACGATCGAACCGGCGGTCACCGTCATGCCGGCACCGGCGCCCGCAACGAACCGGGTCAGCAGGAACTCGGGGTAGCCTGTCGCGGACACGCTCCAGACATTCCCGGCCGCCGACAGCAATCCACCGAGGACCAGGGCCCAGCGCCGTCCGAAACGGTCGGCGATCTGTCCACACGGCATGGCGAGTGCGAACCGGGCCAGACCGTACACCGCGATCGCCATGCCGATCGCCGTCGCCGAGACCCCGAACGAGGCGGCGTAGAGCGGCAACGACGGGACCATGGCGCCGAAACCGAGCTGGTTGGCGAAGATCAGCACGCACATCCACAGCAGGACGCGGCGCTCGGCAGTCATGGCGGATCAGGACCCGGCGGGGATCGGCCGGGTCACGCCGGAGCCGATGCAACGGGGCGGCGGCCGCGCCCCGCAGGCCCCCTCACCTCCCCGAAATCCGGCTTGCATGCGGCAACGGTCACGCGTCGTCGGACGCGAACTGGCGCATCGCCTTCTGGAGCTTGGCAAATGCCCGAACCTCGATCTGGCGGATCCGTTCGCGGCTCACTCCGAACTCCTGGCTCAGTTCCTCCAGTGTCATCGCCGGTTCCCGCATGCGACGTTCGATCAGGATCCGTCTCTCCCGTTCGTTGAGGTCCTCCATGCCGCGGGCAAGCATGTCACGACGCTGTTCGAGTTCCTGCTGCTCGCCGAGCATGTACTCCTGGTCCGGTTCCTCGTCGACCAGCCAGTCCTGCCACTCTCCGTCGCCCTCGATGGTGAGCGGAGCATTGAGCGAGTGATCCCGCCCGGCGATTCGCCGGTTCATTGCCACTACCTCATGCTCGGCCACGTTGAGCTGGTCAGCGATCGCGGTCACGTTCTCGGGCGAGAGATCACCTTCTTCCATGGCGCGGAGCTGGCCCTTGATGCGGCGCAGGTTGAAGAACAGCTTCTTCTGCGCCGCGGTGGTGCCGATCTTCACCAGTGACCAGGAATGCAGGATGTACTCCTGGATCGAGGCGCGAATCCACCACATGGCGTAGGTGGCAAGCCTGAAGCCGCGATCGGGGTCAAACCGCTTCACCGCCTGCATCATGCCGACATTGCCTTCCGAGATCAGCTCTGCCATCGGCAGGCCGTAGCTGCGGTAACCGGAGGCGATCTTGGCAACCAGCCGCAGGTGGCTGGTGACCAGCCGGTGTGCCGCCTCGGTATCACCGTCCTCCTGCCAGCGCCGCGCCAGCATGTACTCCTCGTCCGGCTGCAGCATCGGAAACTTGCGTATCTCCTGCAGATACCTCGTAAGGTTGCTCTCGGCCCCCAGAGAGGGAATTGTTGCCGGTGGCTTCGCCATCATCCAGCTCTCCGGCTGCAGCTCCCGGCGCAGCATGTCGGTCTGTCCATCATTCACGCCACCGCACTGTCGGCGGCGGCGAAGCACCGCACCGTTGTCGCCATGTCGGCAGGAACATCACGCTCGAATTCCATCCACCTGCCATCGTCGGGATGGGCAAAGGCCAGGGTGTGCGCATGCAGTGCCTGGCGCCCGAGCGCCTTCGCCGCGGCAACCTGTTCCGCCAGGGCTCCCTTTCGGCGATATCCGCTGCCGTACAGCCGATCGCCGACCGGTGGATGGCCGATATGCGTCATATGCACCCGGATCTGGTGCGTGCGGCCACTCTCGAGCCTGCACTCAAGCAGGCTGGCCCGGGTTCCGAACCGCTCCACGACCCGGTAACGGGTCACGGCCGGCTTGCCGCCACGGCTGGTGACCGCCATACGCTTGCGGTTGCGCCGGTCCCTTCCTATCGCGCCCTCAATCCGGCCCGCCCGCGACTCCGGCACTCCCCAGACCAGGGCCCGGTACCGCCGTTCCACCGTCCGTGCGGCAAACTGGTGCATCAGCCCGTGATGCGCCTCGTCGGTCTTGGCCACCACCAGCAGGCCGCTGGTATCCTTGTCGAGCCGGTGGACGATCCCCGGCCGCAACGCACCGCCAATGCCAGAGAGCGAGCCGCTGCAATGTGCCAGCAGGGCATTGACGAGCGTGTGATCCGGGGATCCGGGTGCGGGGTGAACCGCGAGGCCGGCCGGCTTGTCGAGAACGATCAGCGATGCATCCTCGTGCAGGATATCGATCGCGATATCCTGAGCCTCGGTCGCGATCGGGCGCGGTGCCGGAAGGGTCAGGACGTACCCGCATCCGGGTTTGACCGGTGCCGAGGGGTCGGCTATCGTCGCGCCGTCCGCCGAGACGAAGCCGTTCAGAATCAGGGTCTTCACCCGACTGCGCGAGAGGCCCGGCACGCTGCCAAGCTCTGCAACTCGATCTGCAAGCCAGCGGTCAAGCCGGGTCACGCCGGCGTCCGGAGACGTCGGTTCACCGGCGCGAAACTGCAGAAGACGATCCTGTCGAGAGCTCATGTCGGCCAAACCACAACAGACTGTCAGAACCGATCCGGTCCCGCCAAGCCTGCACGCGCTGAAACTCCTGGTGATCATAATGGGTGTGCTAATCGTGGCCGGCGTGATCACGATCGGAGTCACAGTATACAACCGGATGAGCTCCGGCGCCAGTCAGTCCGCCGGCGAGAACTTCGGTACCGTTTCGGCCCGGCTTCCGGCGGGACACGCGGTACACGGCATCTCGGCGGCAGGTAACAGTCTCTACATTCACCTGCAGGCGTTGGACGGCTCTGCCTCCGTCCTGGTCATCGATGGACGGACCGGCAGGCAGCGAGGCCGCATCGCGCTGGAACCGCACCCCTGACAGGAGATCGAGGTGGAACACCGACCCATCAACCTTGCCAGTGACAACACTGCAGGCGCGCATCCCGAGGTAATGCGGGCGCTGGCGGATGCCGCCGCGACACCGGCGATGCCCTACGGAGACGACCCCTGGACCGCACGGCTTCAGGAGCGTGCCGCCGCCGCGTTCGAGCACCCGCTCGCCATCTACCCGGTCGGTACCGGGACGGCCGCCAACGCCCTGGCGCTTGCCACACTGGTCCCCTCCTGGGGGGTGGTCCTGTGCCATCATGCCGCCCATGTCGAGGAGGACGAATGCGCGGCGCCGGAGTTCTATTCCGGCGGTGCGAAACTGGCGTTGATGGACGGAGAGAACGGCAGGATCTCCGCCGACAGCCTCGCGGCCCGGCTCGACTTCGCCACGCCGGCGCCGCGGGTGCACCGAGCCCAGCCGGCCGCCGTCAGCATCACCCAGTCCACCGAGTCCGGAACGGTCTATGGCCTGGACGAGGTTCGCGACATCTCCGCGGTCTGCAGGCAGCACGGTCTCGCGCTGCACATGGACGGCGCGAGGCTCGCCAATGCCGTTGCCGCGCTCGGGTGTTCACCGGCCGACATCACCTGGCGCAGCGGCGTCGATGTCCTCTCGCTCGGCGCCACCAAGAACGGCGCGCTGTGCGCCGAAACCGTGGTGTTCTTCGACACCGGGCTCTGCGACGAGTTCGAGTTCCGACGCAAGCGCGGCGGGCACCTGTTCTCGAAGATGCGGTTTGCCTCGGCGCAGATGGTGCCGTGGCTCGAGGAAGGGCGCTGGATCCGGCTTGCCGAACACGCGAACCGGATGGCGGTGGAACTCGCTGACGGGCTGGCCGGCATCCCCGGCATCACGCTGCAGTTCCCGGTCGAGACCAACATGATCTTTCTCGACCTACCGGTCGCGACCAGCGGTGCCCTTGCCCGGGCCGGGTGCCTGTTCTACAGCTGGGGCGAACGCGACGGGCGGGTCTCGGCCCGCCTTGTGACCAGCTTCGAGACGACACGGGAGGACGTGGCGCATGTCATCGACACCGCCCGGGCAGGCTGAGACCGCCGGTCCGCGGCCCCGGTCAGCACCTGCGACAGCGAATCACCTCGAAGATCTCCTCCCAGTCCCCGTCTTCGGCGCAGAAGTCGAGCAGGCAGCGCAGGGCCTTGCTCCGGTCCTCGAGACCGTGCTTCTGCATCGCATCGTCAAGCATCGCCAGGGAATCCTCGTGGACGTTGAAGCTATGCTCTACCAGTTCGGACATTGTCGCCCTCCTGCCGGATCGTGGAACGCAACCGACAGTGTGCGAAGCAGGGACGATCGAGGTCAAGCCTGCCCGGGCCAGCACTCGTGACCGACCGGCTGCCCCACACATCCTGGGACCCGGATCGTGCAGGCGCACTGGACGGCGTGCGGGTGCTCGACCTGTCGCGACTGGTCGCCGGCAATGTCATCACCCACGTGCTGGCCGACCACGGGGCCGAGGTGGTGAAGATCGAGCGACCGGGCGTCGGCGATGACCTGCGCAACTGGCTGGTCGACGGCGTCAGTACCTTCTGGAAGGTCTACTGCCGCAACAAGCTGAGTGTCACTCTCGACCTGCGCCGGCCGCGCGGACGCGAGATCCTGCTCGCCCTCGCGGCCGATGCGCGGGTGCTGGTGGAGAATTTCCGGCCGGGGACCCTGGAGCGCTGGGGCCTGGGTCCCGACGATCTCCACGCGGTCAACCCGTCGCTGGTCATTGTCAGGGTCTCGGGCTGGGGCCAGACCGGCCGCTGGAGTCACCGGCCCGGGTTCGGCAGCCTGGTCGAGGCCATGTCCGGCTTTGCCGCCATGAACGGGTTTGCGGACCGCCCGCCGGTGCTGCCGCCGCTGGCGCTCGCCGACATGATCGCCGGGCTGTATGGCGCCTTTGCCACCATGGTCGCGACCCGCGAAATCGAGATGAAGGGTGGCCGCGGCCAGGTAATCGACCTGTCCCTGTTCGAACCGATCCTCTCGGTCCTCGGGCCAATGGCGGCCAACCACGCGCTCTCGGGCCAGGTCCCGCCGCGCACAGGCAGCCTGTCGACCACCACCGCACCGCGGAACGTCTATGCGTGTCGCGACGGCAAGTACGTGGCCCTGTCGGCATCCATGCAGGCGATGCACGAGAGGCTGATGCGGACCATCGGGCGGGAAGACCTGATCGACGATCCACGGTTCCGGACCAATACCGACCGGCTGCGCAACAACCACCTGCTCGACCCGATCGTCGCCGAATTCATGGCCGCGCGAACCCAGGAGGAGTGCCTCGAGATCTTCGAGGCCGCCGCGGTCACGGTCGGGGCCGTTGCCGACATCGAACATCTTGTCGACCACGACTACGTGGTGGAGCGGGGCTCGCTCGCCCGACTGCCCGACGGGCAGACCGGAACCCTGCCCATGCACGCACCGGTCCCGAGACTGTCCGGGACCCCGGCGGTCCTCCGGCACCCGGCGCCGGACCTCGGCGAACACAACGAGCGCATCCTGGGCGGGATCGGCATCGGGGCCGCGGAGCGCGCCGAACTGGCCAGAGAGGGGATCATCTGATGAGCACGCCCACCCAGCCTTTGTGGCGATCGATGCTGTACGTGCCGGCCACCAGCGAACGGTTCGTTGCCCGGGCACACGAACGTGGCGCCGACGCCATCAAGATCGACCTCGAGGATGCGGTCGCCCCGGCCGAGAAGCCGCGCGCCCGCGGCCTGGTCCGTGATGTCGCCCGCGCGGTCTCGCGCGGCGGCGCCGATGTCCTGGTGCGGATCAACCGGCCACTGCATCTCGCGGTACCCGACATCGAGGCCTCGGTCTGGCCCGAGGTCGACGGCCTGGTCCTGCCGAAGGTGGATACCGCGCACTTTGTCGAGACCCTGTGCGAGATGATCGGGGAACTCGAGCGCGAACGCGGAATGGAACACGGCCATACCAGGCTCATGATCCTGATCGAGACCCCGCGCGGCTATGCCAATGTCCGCGCCATCGCGCAGTCCACGCCGCGGCTCGCGGCCCTTGCCCTCGGCCAGGAGGATTTCGCGGCGGAAATGGGCATGGCTGAGCCGGACGGGCTGCAGCTGCTGTCGTTCTACCAGGGGGTGCAGGTCGCGGCACGCGAAGCCGGGGTCATGCCCATCGGCTACCCGGGGTCGATCGCGGAGTTTACCGACCTTGCGCTGTTCCGCTCCAACGTGGAGGCGGCACGCCGGCTCGGGTTCGACGGCGGCGCCTGCATTCACCCCGCACAGGTGCCGATCCTGAACGACGTGTTCACCCCGGGCGAGGCGGAGGTCGTCCGGGCCGAAGCGATGGTCGCGGCCTACGACGCGGCGATGGCGGCGGGCGACGGCGCCGTCGCCTTCGAGGGCAAGATGATCGATGTTCCGGTCGTGGCGCGGGCACAGCGCGTTCTCGACATCCGCGACCGCATCGCGGCGCGGGCCCGGTGATAGACCCGCGGGCGCGGAACCCAGATGGCTGACGTCACCCGCAGCCTCCACCGGCATCCGGTCACCCGCCAGCAGAAGAACCTGTTGCTGGCCGAACCGATCGCCCGGCTGTCGCCGGAACGCTTCCGCGGCCTTGCCATCGATCCGGCGCTGGTCGACGCCCTGGACCTGAAGTACCTGGCGCTGGTCGCCATCGACTTCGTCATGGAACGCTCCGCCGTTGATGGTGGCGCGACCGATGAGGAGATCGTCGCGTTTCTCGCGTCCGAAGCGCACTTGATGCAACCTGCCCTGAACCAGGAGGAGTGCCGCCGGATTGGCCGGGTGATCGTGGACCAGCTCGTCAATGCGCGCGACAGTCACCGGGCGCTCAGCGAACGCTATTTCAGCCGCGACGAAGCGAATCAGAGATCAAAACATACAGCTTTGATGTTTGCGACGATAGCACACCAGACCTATTCGAATCCCGTTGAACGCAAACGCGATTTTCGAGATTCAATTGCGTCAACAAGGAAAACTTGACTAGAAGTAGAGTTGCGGGAGGTGGCCGGATTGACGAATGATCGGCCAGTGCGGAGGTTCCATTGCTGAGCTTTTTTTGGAAAATTACTCGAATTATTTTCTTTTACACGCTCTATTTTTTTGCCGCTTTAATGATTGTCACCTTTGTTTTGCAGTCTTGGTCAGACGGTGGCCAGATGCTGTTTGCGTTCGGTGTTCCTGTTATTCTGGTCTGGTGGCACGAGAGGAGACGATCTCAAAAAGTTGCCGCCAAATCCGTTGCCGAGGAAAGCTCGAATACACGACCATCCCAACCAGAGCCAGCGGCGCGGCCCAGTGCCTACGAAAAACGTGTCGAGCGCAAGCGCGCTAGAACTCGCGAAGTCGATGCTCCCCAAGCATCGTCGTCGGCGCAGGCCTATGCCCCTCCAAAGCGGGACTCCGCCGAGATCGTTCGCGCCGGAAAGTCTGCGGTACCGGCTCTTGCAGCAGCCGCTGAAAGAAAGCAGCCTGCGCGAGTGGCATCGACCACATCGGCGCGATCACGGAAAAGCGGGTGGGTCCCGTCTGGCGAAACGGCAAGCGTGGCAGGCCGCAACATCGGTGGAATGATCTATGTGGGCACCCCTCCGTTGCTGAACACCTACGGGTATCGCGACAAGTGCCGGGCCTATATCGATCCGTCCCTTTCGATCGCCCGCTCGGGCATCGACAAAGCTGGCGACGGCATGCCCTATTGGCCGGGGTACTCAGATATTTCGCCCCAATGCCGGGCAACCTATTTGGAGTGGCTGGCCAGTGGGCGAAGCAACGCCTCCTACAACCCTGGCTATATGTTCCTGTACTTCTACGGGCTTGAACGCCGCTTCTTCGTCGACCAGCCAAACGAAGATGCCAAGGATATCATCAAGGAGGTTCGGCGGTTGCAATCGCTCTACCCCGACAACCACTCCGTTGGACGATATCTAGGCGAGTTCCTTGACATCGCGATGCTTGCCGAAACCGATCTCAACTCGATCGAACCTGTTTTCGAACGACAGAGTTGGGAACTGCCGTTCTCACTGAAATACGCAATCGGTGCTCGGATCGACAAAGGCAAAAACTTGACCGCTGACTGGCTGCTAAGTTGGTTGATCTGCCATCCTGAAAGCAATCTGAGAACTTCCGCCACGCGCTGCCGTGACGAGTTCATCGCTCTCTTTCGCATGAAATTTGAACAGCGTTTCCCTGACGGGCTTAAAGTCAACAAACCCAGGAAGAAGCTTACGGCGTCCTATCGTGCCGCTTCCAGTGAGTTCCAGGGTACGACCAACCCTACCGTCAATGGCAAACCGGTCCCGGATATCTCCGGGTTGCGGAAGCCAATCGAGATTGCACAAGAGCTGGCCGATGAGGTTATGAACGACCTCGACAAACTGAGCCGTTTCTTGGGCCGAAATCCTGATGGCCGCGGGAGTGTTCAAGCTCATGCCTTGCTGCCATCCCAACTGTGGCAATCATTTCCGTCTGAGGAAATAGACCGCTTGAAGTCATGGGCTAGCGATGTCGTCGACCAAGGTGGATTGGTACCGCTGGAGGAGGTGATACGGCGTATGGAGGGCGAATCAAACGAGAAGATCAGGAAGCGGCAGATGACAGGAGCTGCGGATGCTTTGGCGCGGCTTGGCTTTGGTTTGGCGCCCGACCCTCGGTTCGCGCTACGATCTCCCAAACCGGAAGAACCGGTTGTTCTGTTCAGCCTGGGCGAACCCATCGAAAAGCTGGAAGAAGTTTCTGACAGCTATCGGAGCGCTTTGGTGGAATTGGCGCTCGGGTCATTCGTCGCCCATGCAGACGGTCGCATCGCGGAGCCTGAGCGCAAGGCGCTTGAGGAGCAAGCCTCTGCCGCGTCGCTCGGTGATCATGAACGTCGTAGGCTCCGCGCAAACCTTGAATGGTTTCTTGCCGTGCCACCGGACATGACGCTTTTGCGGCGAAAACTGAAGGAAGTTGACCAGGACAGTCAAACCGCCATGCGGGTGGCGTTGGTTAGCGCTGCACACGCCGATGGAATCATTCACTCCGACGAAGTCGCGAGCATTGAGAAACTCTACAAGGCCTTGGGCCTTGATCCTACGCTTGCCTATTCGGACCTGCATGCGGGTGAAGTTGCGGATGGTCCGCGCACGGTTCGGCCTTTTCAGCCGGGTCGTCCAGGCGAAGCGATCCCCGAACCGGAAAAAGCCAGCGGGGCAAAGCTCGATGCCTCGCGGATTGCGGCGATCCGTTCGGACACGGAGCGGGTGGCGTCCCTCCTCGGTCAGATTTTTAATGTCGAAGAAGAAGAAAACGGCGTCTCCGCTTCTGACAACCAAGGCCTGCTGGCAGGGCTTGATCCGAAGCACGGTGCCCTGGTTCTAGAATTGGTTGGCCGGGAGCATTGGTCAGAGGCCGAGTTTGAGCGGCTCTGCGTTACGCATGGTTTGATGGCCTCCGGGGCGTTGGAAGTCGTGAACGAATGGGCCTTCGAGACCTACGACGACGCGCTTCTCGATGAATATGATGGATACGAGGTGTCTCCGGACATTGCGGAGGCAGTAAAGGATAATATGGAAGCGGAGGGCAGGGATGTCAAAATTGAAACCACGTGAGCGCGATGCGATTGTACAGGCGCTGCGGGCCGGGGTCGTGCCCAAGCTTGGCCTAAGCCACATCCAGGTAGGCCGCGTCCGGGAAATCGAAGAACTCGTCAAAGACATGGACCGGATATCGGATGGCGGTTCGGCTATCCGGTTCATTGTTGGCGAATACGGGTCGGGCAAAACATTCTTCATGAACCTCATCCGGCTCGTTGCCCTCGAAAAGGGTCTGGTCGTGATGTTCGCGGACCTGGCGCCAGACCGGCGCATTCACGCCACGGGAGGGCAAGCTAGGGGGCTCTATGCCGAGATGGCCCGAAACCTTTCAACGCGGACGAAACAAGATGGAGGGGCTTTGGCCAGTGTCGTGGAGCGGTTCGTCAGCCAAGCTCACCGCGACGCCGAAGAGCGCGATTTGCCCACGGGCTCTGTCATTCGGGAACGCCTAGGTCACTTCGAAGAACTCACTGGGGGTTTTGAGTTCGCAGAGGTCGTCCGGCGATATTGGGAAGGCCATGAGACGGGAGACGACGAACTGAAATCTGCCGCCTTGAGATGGCTGCGCGGTGAATTCGCCACACGCACTGACGCCCGAAAGGCTCTCGGTGTGCGCACGATCATCGACGATGCGAGAGTCTATGACCACCTTAAGCTGATGTCGGCATTTGTGTGCGAGGCCGGCTACAAGGGACTGCTTGTTGGCCTTGATGAGATGGTGAACCTCTACAAGCTCACCTCTTCCCAGGCTCGCAACGCGAATTACGAGCAAATCCTCCGTATCCTCAACGATGTGCTGCAAGGCAGTGCTGAGAACCTTGGTTTCCTCATGGGTGGCACACCGGAGTTTCTGATGAACACGCGTCGGGGGCTTTACAGTTACGAAGCCCTCCAGTCACGTTTGGCCGAAAACACCTTCGCGCGCGACGGATTGGTCGATCTTTCCGGGCCGGTTGTTCGGCTTGCCAGCTTGACCCCCGAGGATCTCTTTGTGCTTCTGGGCAATGTTCGGCGCATCATGCAGGACGACGCCAGCGCTTTGCCAGACGATGCGCTGGAGGCCTTCATGGCGCACTGTTCGGATCGTATCGGCGAAGCCTATTTTCGCACGCCGCGCAATACGGTGATGGCCTTCGTGAACTTGCTTTCCGTGCTTGAGCAAAATCCCGGTGTCGAATGGAACGATCTGATTGAAGAGATCGAGGTCGCGGAGGACCTCGGCGAAGACATGACGGAGGTGGACGAGGAAATTGGCGCGCAAGACTCCGGTGACGATGATCTGATCAGCTTCAAACTCTGACGCCGATGAGCAGTGCGTTCGATAAACTTGCAAGGCCTGTCCAGAAATGGATACGCCAGCAGGGCTGGCGCGAGCTTCGAGACATCCAGGCGCGATCCATCCGAACGATCTGCGACAGCAATGCCGACTTGATCGTCGCGGCATCGACGGCAGGCGGAAAGACTGAGGCGGCGTTCCTGCCGCTGATTTCGCAAGTTCTTAATGAGCCCCCTGACGGCTCGGGATTTGACCTGCTCTATATTGGTCCGCTCAAGGCATTGATCACAGATCAAGCCATGAGGCTGGAGGGCATCTGCCAGGAGGCAGAGATGCCGGTTGTTCCTTGGCATGGGGATATTTCGCAGTCGATCAAAACCCGCGCGTTGAAATTTCCCAGAGGGATCCTGCTGATCACGCCTGAGTCGCTTGAGGCGCTGTTCATCCGTCGTGGTTTAGAACTCCTTCGCCTGTTTGGTGCGACACGGACCGTCGTGATCGACGAGTTACACACGGTGCTCGACAGCGAGCGTGGCGTGCAGCTCCGTTCTCTGCTGACCCGCCTCGAGCTGGTGGACAACCGCCCGATCCGCCGCATAGGTCTGTCCGCCACGCTTGGCGATATGGGCCTCGCCAAGGCCTATCTACGCCCGGACAACGCTAGCGCTGTTCAACTGATCGAGGCTGAGGGCGGTGAAGCCGAACTGCGGCTCCAACTCCGCGGCTACCTGTCAGGCGATAAAGACGAAAGCAGCCCATCCGCAACCGATGCGATCGCGGCACATCTGTTCAATCACCTTCGTGGCAGCGACAACCTGGTGTTCGCCGGAGCACGCCAGCGAGTCGAGATCTACGCGGATCGTTTGCGAGAACTCTGCGAAAAAGAACACCTGCCGCAGGAATTCTATCCCCACCACGCGAGCCTCTCCCGCGAACACCGTGACTTCGTAGAGCGCCGTCTCAAGGACCCCGCGAAACCGACAACTGCGGTTTGCACGTCGACGCTCGAGCTCGGCATAGACATTGGTGACGTGACCTGTGTGGCCCAAATCGGGGCGCCATTCAGCGTTGCCACGTTGCGACAACGGCTCGGCCGATCAGGCCGGCGCGAGGGACAGCCAGCAATCCTAAGGCAGTACGCTGTCGAGACCAAGCTGACGCCGGAGAGCAGTTTCGTTGATCGCCTCCGTCTTGGCCTGGTCAGGTCTATCGCGATGATCGACTTGCTTTTGGAAGGCTGGTGCGAACCGCCAAAACCGCAGGCGCTTCATCTCTCGACACTGGTCCACCAGTTGTTATCGGTGATTGCGCAGCGTGGCGGTGCTTCCGCAGGCGCTATATACAATGTGCTCTGCCGTGAGGGCCCATTCCGAAAGGTCACGACCGAGGTCTTCGCGGATGTGCTGCGCGCGATCGGTCACCCTGAGACCGGTTTGATCGAGCAGTCTGGAAGCGGCCTCCTGCTCTTAGGTTCCGCGGGCGAGAGGTTGGTCGAGCATTACAGCTTCTATGCCGTGTTCCAGACGCCTGAGGAGTTCCGTCTGGTTGCAGATGGGCGGGACCTTGGCACCCTGCCAATCGACAATATCCTTGCACCGGGTATGCTTCTGATCTTTTCGGGGCGGCGTTGGGCGGTTCAAGAAATCCATGATCGCGAAAAGGTCATCGTGGTCAAACCCGCCAAGGCAGGTGTGCCGCCTGTCTTTGGCGGCGCTGCGGGTGACATTCATGACACCGTGATTGATCGGATGTTCGCGGTTCTCGAAGGAGATGCCAAACCGGTCTACATGGACACGGTTTCCCTTTCGATGCTTGAGGAAGCGCGAGCCCATTATGTTCAACTAGGGTTTCGGACTAACAACATCCACAGTCTCGGTGAGCACACATCGATCATCGCAACGCGAGTTGGGACGGTGAAGACATCAACCCTCGCTCTCGCACTCAGAAGCATAGGGTTTTCGGTCGAGCAACATGACGGGTTCTTGCTTGGGGAAGCTGGGGATGAAACACCCGATATTCAATCGGCACTAGGGGAAATTGTGTCCGGCGAACCCGTAGACCTGTTTGCCGGTGCAGGAAACCTAGTTACCGAGAAGTTTCATCGTTACCTGTCGCTGCCCCTTTTGGAGTTGGATGCCGCTTCTTCCAAGCTTGTGCCCGATCTTCTTCCGAGGGTGGCCAGTCGGATTTTTCAGGAATGAAGAACGCATTCCGGGTGAACACGGTGATCGAGCGCGTTCTCTACCCGTGCGGCATCGACCGCGACGATGGCGATCTCGCTGTCGGGCGTGAGGGTCTGGATGCGGCCGACGAAGCCGGATTTCTGCCGGGTGAACTTACCGATTTGCGGCATGGGATTTTCCTTTCCTGTGTGGCGGAGTGGGCCGGGAACGGCCGGCATGTCCGCTCACGTGCAGGCGTTCACCGCGTTGACGCCTGCCGTTCGAGGCGGCCGTCGCCGTTCTCGTCGGTCCAGATCGGCACGACGCGCGCAGCGACGGATGCGAGGGGAAGCGGCCCGAAATACCGACCGTCCAGGCTGTCTTCCGTGTCCCAGTTCATCAGGAACACATCGCCATTGGCGATTACTCGGCAGCCCTGCCAAGAGGGCAGTTGGCGGCCCCGGCTGTCGCGTTCACGGGCTTTGCCATAGGCGTGATCGTAAGCAGTGATCTGCGCGCCAATCCGGCACACTTGGGTGCCGGGGAGCACCAGAACGCGTTTGATCAGAGGAACGCCGAGCGGAAGATAGCCACGCGCGTCGAGGAAGCCCGCGAGATCGTCCGGCAACATGACCGCGACGAGATCGCCGACCTCAAGCCGCCCCACAGGGCGACCGAAATAGAGGCCGATCGACGCGCTGGCCGAGGCATTCCAGATCCATCACCGGCGTCGGACCGATCGCCGCCGCAGCCCTGATCGCCTGGATGCCGGAACTTGGCACGATCGGCAACCGGCAGGCTGCCGCTCTGCTCGGTGTTGCCCCGTACGCCCGCGACAGCGGGACATCCTCCTGAAACCGCCATGTCCGGGGGCCCCGCAGACGACCGCGCGATGTTGTCTACATGGCCGCGTTGTCGGCAATCAACTGGAACCCGGACCTGCGCAACTTCGCCAAACGGTTCCGCAATGCCGGCAAGGCCCACAAGGTGGGTGTTGTCGCGGTCATGCGCGAACTGATCGTCCTGGCCAATATCCTGCTTGGCCAGCAGCGCTCCTGGACCCCACAGCCGCCCGTCACCGCAGCAGAAACGAACGCGTGATCACACTCAACGAGATGCTGTCAATCGATCGAACCAGTCAAAGACACGCCGCGAGTGCGTGGCGCCCGGAAGCGATCGAGGGCAACGACCCCGGGGATAACCTTGTGGATAAACTGTGGATAAATCCCAAACCCGCCAACCACGCCCCCTTGACGCGAAACATGGATGCTCGCCGATACCGGTCAGCAGCATCATGACGCCGAGGACAACTACCGGCTGCATGCTGCCGCACTCGCCGACATCGAACGGATGCGGTCCGAGGCCCAGGGCCTGCAGCGGAGCATCGACGCGGCCAATGCCGACCTCGCACCGCAGCGCGACCACCTCGCGCGCACGGGAGCCCACCTGAAGGCCACGCTGCTCCACCATGTCGAACAGCGCCGGAAGCACCTGGCGGAGCACGAACGTGCGTGTCGATCGCTTGAGGATGATGCCGCCCGAACCGATGACAGGCGCCAGAGACTGTTGAGCACTCGGGACACGGAACGCGAGGAAACAACCAGGTTCGCCACCATGCTCGACACTGCGGCCCGGGCGGCCGAACGGTTGCGGGAACAGGGCGTTCTCGAAATCGAGGCGGCAGGAGAGGATGCGAGCCGCCAAGCCTGCCTCGAATGCCGCATCACACTGCGCGAAGGCCGTGCCCGGCTCGATGCAGGGCTTGAGCGGGATCGCGGTCCCGCACCGGGACGCGCTCGAAGCCGCGCGTCGCGCGATTGCGAACGCCCCCGAACCGAACAGACCGCTGATGGTGGCCACCGCCGACGACACGCCTTCGGACGCGCCTGATGACAGGTTCGTCATCCCGCACCCGCGTGATGCGGCCTACAGCCAGCTGGCCGCCCGGGACGGGCAGTCCCAGGTCGAGGATGAGCTTCAGGACCTCGCGCGACGCATCGACGAGCTCCGGCCCCGGCTTGAGCGCCTCGAAGAACTGCATCGCACTCACACCCTGTGGCGCCGCACCGCGCCTGAACGAAAGGAGCTGCTCAAGCGTATCGACGAGGCGGAGCGCACCCGGGCCAGATATGACCGGGAAGTCGAGCAACTCGATGCATCGGCCGAGGCTCACGCAAATCGGGCCAGGGACCATCGCCGCGCTGCTACCCAGGCGGACCACGAGGCCGTAGTCCACCGGACCCGCGCCGGTCGGGCCCGGGAACAGTTCGAGGAACATGAACGCCATGAGACCGACTGGAAGCGCGAACAGCTCGCACATGCCGACCGGGCGGAACTGGCCATACGCGACGCCGAAGCAGCCCTTGCGGAGCGCGACCGGCCGAACGACCAGGCCCGGGCGGAGGCCGGGGAAGCCGGAGCAGCGGCGCGCGAGGCAGCCGGTTTCGAGACCGAGGCCGATGCCGTCTCGCCCGTCGCCGGCCCGGGCTCCGTTTACCGAGACCTTGCTACACTGCGCGACGGTTTCAACGCCGAACGCAAGAGCTTGGAAGCACTTGAAGGCGGCAGGGTTGACCGGCTGCGCGGCGAAAAGGATGGCTTGGACAAGCAGCTCGTGCGCGCCGAACAGAAGTACGGCGCCGACCATCATCAATTCGACCGCGAGCGGGTGCGCGCGCTACTGGAGCAGAGCCTGGTTGAGGATGGCGCCCGCAGGGCCGCGACCACCCTCGACGCTGCCCGCGCCGCGCTTACCGATGCCGAGGTCGAGGAACGCCACACCCGACACCAGTTCGAGCAGGAGCAGCGCCGGTTTGCCGAGATATTCGGCACTGGCGATGCCGACGACCTTTGCGATACGGACGATCTCGATGCGCTGCGCCGAAACGCGCAGGTCGGGGCCGAGACCCGTGAACGGGAGGCGCGCAGACACGAGCAGGACGCGGAGGCGGCCAGCTCGACTGCCGCAGCGGCCGAAGCCACCGCCGGGACTTTCCGGAACCGGGCCCGTGAGATTACGGGTCACCTGCCCGACGGGTTCGGCACCCCCGGCCGGGTTGCACAAGTGCCGGACGATCAGGCACTCGACGATGCCGTCGATACCCTGGTCCGCACACTGCGCGATGGCAACCGGACCCTCGCCGATGCCGAACAGGCGCTTCTCGACCGGCACGAGGAGGAACGCGGGTTCGCCACGTCCGACGGGTTCCGCGTCCTGAAGGGCGAAAGCCAGGTCGCCTCCAATCTCGCCGCCAACTCGGCCCGTGACGCTGCCGATGCCGCGGAGCAGACCGCCCGGCTGATCGACGACAGACTGGCGACGATCGATCACGACCTTGCACGACTCGATCATGACCTTGCAACCTGCACCGGCGAACTCGACATGCTGCTGCGCAGGGCGCTCGGAATCCTGGGCCGGATGGTGCGCGACGGGCGTATCCCCGACGGCGTACCGCGGTTCGGTGGCCAGAGCGTGTTCCGGATCGGGACCGACCTGTCGCGTCTTGCTTCCGACCGCAGACGGGACATCCTCGAGCAATACGTGACCGATCTGGCCGAGTCGAAACGGGTCCCCGACACCGGCCAGAACCTGGCGGCGGAGCTCGTGGACCGGCTGCGGGTTGCCCGCGGCATTTCCAGGCTCGGCATAAGAATTCTGAAACCGAAAGGTGAGAACGAGACCGAGTAAATGCCGCTCGAACAGACTGCGGTCTCCGGGGGCGAGCTTCTGACGGCGGCAATGATGATCTACCTCGTGGTCGCGCGTCTGCGTGCGGAGGAACTGCACGGCACAACAGGCGATGCCGGGATCCTGATGATGGACAACCCGCTGGGCAAGGCGAACAAGGCCCTGCTGGTCAAGACCCAGATCGGCCTTGCCGACGCGATGGGCATCCAGCTGTTCTATGCCACCGGCATCCAGGACACGAACGCGCTCGGGGAGTTCGAGAACATAGTCCGGCTGCGCCGGGCCTGGCGCGAACTCGGCACCGACAGGATCCATCTCGCGGTCGAGGCGATGCAGGCCCACGTCGACAGCTTGGAGCGGACAAATGGGTGACTTCGTCGGACACCTGCGCGGCCTCGGCAAGCGGCGGTTCACGCTCGAGGAACTGCGAACTGCGCATCTCGCCGCCTTCCCCGAGGCGGCGGACGCCCTTGCCCCGCGTCGGTTGCTGCTCGAGGCGCTCGAAGACGCACGGGCAGCCGGTCACATCGCCCTGCCGCACACCAAGTACTGGGAACGGACCGGGACGCCGCACCTGCCGAAGTCGGCTACGCTGTACGCTGAAGGGCTCGCCGCAGGACCGGTACCCTGGCCGGTGGCCTGGGTCCCCGAACTTGCCTTTGCCTACAGCGAACGGGGCCGGTACCGCACCGCGCTCACCGCCATCAACCGCTTCCTGCTCAGGCACCGGAACACTGCCCTGCGCGAGGTACCGGTCAACGAACGGTCGCTGCAGATCTTCGGCAACGAGAAGCGGCTCGAGACCGATCTCGACACCGACGGCTCCACCCTGTTTGGTGGCCGCATCCCCCTGGGACTGATCGGCTGCCGCCCGGTCACGCCGCCGCTTGCGTTCGAGAAACCGAACCGGCCCGCGCCCGGGATGCCGGTCCTGGTGCTGGAGAACCTGCATCCGTGGGAGAGTTTCCGGCTGTGGAACGCGACGCGGGGCAGCTACGCCGCCATCGCCTGCGGTTACGGCAACGCCCTGCGCAAGACGCACAGGCAGCTCGAACAGGTCGCGGAGCTGCCGGCGCATCCGGACTGCTCTACTTCGGCGACCTGGATCCGCCGGGTCTGGAGATCCCGACCGCGGTCAACCGCGAGCGGCAGGCCCGGGGTCTTGCGCCGCTCGAGCCGCACTGCGGACTCTATCGCTGGCTACTGCGCCACGGCTGCCGGTGGCTCAGCGATGCCGGCGCGAAGCAAAGCCGCGCCCCGGCTGACCTGTCAAACTAGCTGCCGGACGACATCGCCGCCGGTCTCGCGGAGCTGTGGGCAGCCGGAGAGGTAATCCCGCAGGAGAGTTTCAGCACCGATCAGCTGGCCGGACCCGACGCCGTCTGGGTCCTGCCCGGCCGGGCCGTGCCGTCGTGACCGTGCCCGGCGATTGCGCAACACTTGATTGACCGATAGAAACCGGTGCCCTGAACCTGTCAGCCATTCCGGACACCGCCCATGGCCACTCCCCAGTACATCTACGTAATGAAGGGTCTGTCGAAGACCTTCCCGGGTGGCCGCGAAATCCTGAAGAACATCCACCTTTCCTTCCTGCCCGGCGCGAAGATCGGCGTTCTCGGGATCAACGGCGCCGGCAAGTCGACCCTGCTGCGAATCATGGCGGGGGTGGAAACCGACTTCTCCGGAGAGGCATGGCCCGCCGAGGGCATCAAGGTCGGCTACCTGCCGCAGGAACCGCGGCTCGAACCCGGCCGCACCGTGCAGGAAACCGTCATGGAGGGGCTCGCCGACATCAGCGACCTCCTCGAGCGCTTCAACGAGGTCAGCGCCCGGTTTGCCGAGCCGCTCGACGACGACGCGATGAACGAACTGCTGGGCGAACAGGCAGAGCTGCAGGAACGGATCGACGCGGCCGACGCCTGGGATCTCGACCGCAGGGTCGACATCGCCATGGATGCCCTGCGTCTGCCGCCGGGCGATGCCGATGTCGGACCGCTGTCCGGTGGCGAGCGGCGCCGGGTTGCGCTGTGCCGGCTGCTGCTGTCCGCACCCGACATGCTGCTTCTCGACGAGCCGACCAACCATCTCGATGCCGAATCTGTCGCGTGGCTGCAGCGGTTCCTGCACGATTTCCCGGGAACTGTCGTGACCGTCACCCATGACCGCTACTTCCTCGACGAGGTGGCGGGGTGGATCCTGGAGCTCGACCGAGGCCGCGGTATCCCGTACCAGGGCAACTACTCGGGCTGGCTGGAGCAGAAACAGCGGCGGCTCGAGCAAGAGGGGCGGCAGGAAGCCGCACGTGCCCGTACGCTGGCGCGGGAACTCGAGTGGGTTCGGGCATCGCCACGGGCCCGCCAGGCCAAGAGCCGGGCACGGCTGACCGCCTACGAGCAGCTGCTGGGACAGACGCAGTCCGAAAACCTGGGCTCCGCTGGCATCACCATTCCGCCGGGTCCGCGCCTCGGCGACCTCGTGGTCGAGACGGATCATCTCGCCAAGGGGTTCGGCGACCGCCTGCTGATCGACGATCTCTCGTTCCGGCTGCCGCCTGGCGGCATCATCGGCATTATCGGTCCGAACGGCGCCGGCAAGTCGACGCTGTTTCGCATGATCACCGGCGAGGACGATCCGGACGGCGGCTCGATCCGGATCGGCGAGACGGTCAAGCTCGGCTACGTCGACCAGTCCCGCGACCAGCTTCCGCCCGACCGCACGGTCTGGGAGGTGATTTCCGACGGACTTGACGAGGTCGCGCTTGGCAAGCGGAGCATGCAGAGCCGCGCCTATTGCGGTCTGTTCAACTTCCGCGGGCCCGACCAGCAGAAGAAGGTCGGCCAGCTCTCGGGCGGCGAACGCAACCGGGTCCACCTCGCCCGCATGCTGAAGTCCGGCGCCAACCTGATCCTGCTCGACGAGCCCACCAACGATCTCGACGTCGACACGCTGCGCGCGCTCGAAGACGCGCTGCTCGAGTTTGCCGGCTGCGCCATGGTGGTCAGCCACGACCGCTGGTTCCTCGACCGGATCGCAACCCACATTCTCGCCTTCGAGAGCGACAGCCACGTCGAGTGGTTCGAGGGCAACTACGAGTCCTACGAGGCCGACCGTCGGCGCCGGCTTGGCACCGGGGCCGAACAGCCGCACCGGATCCGTTACAAGCCGGTGATCCGTACCTGACGCAAACGCGGACAGGTCCTTCCGGAAACAGCCGCAAGCGGCGCGCCCGGCACCATGACGCGAAACCTGCCGGCGGCGCCATCAGCGGGCCCGCGACCGCCACCCGTGCGGTCCGGTTCCGCTGCGCCGCCCCCTCCACGCGACTGGCCGCGCCCATTGACCAGGCGTCCGACGCACCCTTCGCGCACCTCCTGCCGGCGCGCAGATCAGTCTTCGGAATGACCCGGAACGATCGGTTGTCGGCGGGACCTCGTTGGCCGACGGTGCGGACTTTGGTGGACTGGGTGTGCTTCGCGGGAGCGTCTGTGCGACGTCACCGGGAGGCCGGACCCGAGCCGTGGGTTGCACGGCCATTCTCGTCGGCTTCTGCGCGTGCTGGAGGGATACGTCAAAGGGTGAGCCCTTCGGGCAATGCGACCTCTCCCGCTTCGCCCCTTGCCAACGGCACGGTCCGGTCCACTAGATCGCGCACGAGTTGTTGATGGCTGCCGAGCTTTCGGTTTCTTCCCAGGTGCTCCAGCCGATCCGCCATCGAGCGCATGAGGTCCGTCCCGCCGCGCACCTCCACACTCGGATCGGCGATACAGACGCGGAGCAGCCCTCGGACGATGAACACGGTGTAGCGAAGCTCGAGTGCCCACTGGCCCTTGCCGCCGGGACGCCGGTCCGAGCGGCCCGCAGAGAGCCAGTCGAGCGCCGTGGTCGTGAGACGCGTCACCTGGGAACGAAGTGCCGGGCGAGCCGCGAGCAGATCAGTCGTTTCCATTCTGCGGCCCATCGGATGGCTGATCGCCGCCAGCAAGAATTTGTCCGGTGTCGTGCCGTCCCAACAGCCAAGCAGGGTCTCCCAGACCGTCGCGAGGGCTGAGACCGTGTTCGTGCTCCGGCCGATCCCGGAGTAGGCGGCCCACGCGCTGAAGGGGTTGTCGAGCCCGAGGCGGTCGGCAACGGCGCGGCCTTCGTCGGAGGTGCGCGCGAGCCCGGAAGCGAGCCTCAACGCGAGGGAGTCGGGGGCGTTCGTGAACATCCATGTCGGTACGGTGTGGACTCGATTGAGCGAGGCTCCCCTCTTGACCGTGCGTTGGCCGGTCAGCACTTCCTCAAAGCGACCGACCATCGCGTCCCCGGCGTCGTTCACCAGGCGTCGACGTTCGCGTTCGGTCGTCTTGGCCTTGGGGGGGTCCGGATCTCGTACCCAAGGGGGGTCCCCCGCGCTGTCGATCGGATACCGGAGGTCGCTCCATTTCGAGTTGAAGATGTCGTAAAGACTCTTGTAGAGGTCGACAATCCTGGATCCTTCGGTGCGATCGTCTCGCCACCAGTCGCGAAGCTCGGCCAAATGGCTCTCGAGTTCGAGCCAAGCGTCCTCGTCGGCCTCGAAGACGTAAAGCAGAGGGATGGCCGCGACGTTCATCTCTCTTACCCGTTCAGTCGGGGTCCGACACACGAAGGATGGCGGGATGGGTCGCGATCTCACGACCGTCCAGCCCGTAAGGGTGGTGGTACAGCACGAGTTGCGGCTCGCCTCCAAGCGGTCGCACGCGCACCCTCGGCTCAAGGCGCGTGTAGCCCCCGTGAAGTGCGCTGCGGTCGAGTTTGACCTCCTGGCGGTACTTCTCGTTGCCGGCCCCGGCGAGGAAGCCCTCCTGCCACTGGCCCTCCAGCCGTCGTCGCAGCTTGACCGGAACGCGCCATTCACCGGGCTGTATCGAGAGCAGCACCTCATGCTGGGCTGGGGTAGTCCATAGGCCTCGGCCGGCTTCCAGCGCCTCGCGCTCGGGGATGAGGCGGAGCCACCAGCGTCCGTCCTCGTCTTCCTCGCATTTGTCGAGCGCAAGCCCCTCCGGCGGGGCGGCGACCTCGATGGCCAGGCTTTCGACGTGGTCGAGCCAGCAGACGTCGCCTTCGTCGAGGCGGCGTCCGATCTCCCAAGCACCCCGGAGGGTCTGCTCCGGCTCGACGGCCAGTACGGTGAGACCCGGCAACGCCGAGCTGATTTCTCGGGCTCCCGCGTCGCTCCAGCCCGGGATCGGACTCTCGACGAGAATTCGGCGGCAGCCGGTGCGTTCGGACAGGGCTCGGAGCGTTGCAACGAGCGATTCGTCGACGTCAATGGGGCGTGCATTGGGATCGTGACGACGCCGTATGGGAACCGCCTCGCCCCGCGTGAAGAGAAACGTCGATGTATTGCCCTCGTGCGGTTTTATCCGAGCCGCATCAAGGTGGAGGATGTCGGTCTGCGTCTTCAGATCGTCGACGTTCACTCCGGTTCGAGACCACGCGGCCTCGGCGGCGCGAAGTCGGCGGGGCCAGGGGGCCTCCCGGCCGGTGGCGACCGCGGAACCGCGAGTCATCCGCTCGACCAACAGCGGGACCTCGGCGCGCTGCCACGGCCGCAGCCGCGTATGGGTGAGGGCGACTTCGCCGTCCACCTGAACGATGAGGTAGTCTCCGGGCGCTCCACCGGTCAGTTTGTGGCCCTCCGTCACTGCGACGGACCGCCAGACGAGGAGGCAGCGCCGGTGCGGCCCGACGGCTTTGGAGAGGCCGTCGGCGACGCGTCGCTGTCTCTCTCCCGCTCGTAGCCCAGTGTCGGGCACGATCGCGACGGCGAGCGGGTCGTCGCCCATGAGGCGGCGTACTGCGGACGAGACGAGTTCGTTGGCGAGGTCCATGGTCTCGATGTCGCCCAAAGGGATGTATGAGGCGGACCCGGTGGTCGGCTGGATCCTGGCTTGCGCGGCGACTTCTGTTGCCTCCCCGATCCCCCTTGCGCGAAGCGCCGTTCCGAGGAAGCGGACGTCGACCGATCCGGTCGAATCTTCGCGGGCGAGGCGGGAGAACGAGGAGCGGAGATCGAGAGAGACGATGCCCGACCGGCTGCCGGATCGCCGGAGGCGTCCCAAGGGTGGTTCCGGGGCCAGCTTGGCGCCTCTTGGAACGCTGTGGAGGGTGGATGCGGTCGCTCGTTCGAGGAGCTTTCTTGTCCAGACCCGCCAGTTCCTCGCGCCGGTGTTGGTCGGGAGGGTGACGAGTCTTTCGCGCCGAGCCCGGCCGATCCAGTCAGCGCGATCGCTCGCGATCACGTGCAGCGCCGGACCGGGACCGAGCACGGTTGCGATCGCGCCGATCATGCAGCGGTCGTCCGTCGCGACCGAGAGGGAGGCGGAGGCGTGCTTGCCGACACGCAGGACGAGCGACGGGCCGTCGTCGGTCCAGTGTCGTCCCTGCGCCGGGGCGTCGCGCCGGATCGCGAGCGGGCCGCTCGCCACCACGAGTGGGGAGCTCTCGCCGAGCATGGCGCATATGGTTGCCTGGGCCTCATCCCGGCGGGTGAGCCCCTGCCAGATCCACTGCTGCTCGGCGCGCTGTTCCTGGCGGAGGAGGTCCAACCACGCCCCGAGGACACGCCGGTAGCGCTCGTCGTGACGAAGCGCAAAACTCCGGTTCGTCGCCGTCGCGGCGTCGTGGGCCGGGGCTTGACGCGCGCCTTGGAGACGGAGTCCGTCGGCGACGCGCCGTGCCCGGTTCTGCATCGAACGTACGAGCTCGGCTCCGTGCGCCATATCGCCGCGCTCGGCAAGCCAAGACCTGGCCTCCGTGTCGTAGAGCGCCGCATAGGCGACCACGACGCGGTTCTCCAGGGTGTCGGTAGTCGCGTAGCGCTCCGGCGTCACCATCCTCTGCCGGGGGCCGCAGCGCTCCGCCGTCGAGCGTCCGGCTTGTCTGCACAGCCACCGGATCGTCTTGGCGTCCACCTCGCGTACCTTCGACAGGCGCACCGGGCGGTGGCGGCGGCGGAGGAGTCGACGTGGGCTCCCCTCAATGCCCGCGAGCACAGGCAACAATGCCCGGGCCTGTTCCCGGAGGAGCTCTCCCAACGGATCGACCGCCTCCGGGTCGGCCTCGCTCGCGAGAATCGCGGCCGATGTGCGCCAGAGCACGGACTGGTCATGGCAGACCGCGCTCGCGTCCGCGACGCGCTTCATGCGGTTGGCGGCGCGGTCCAACCTATCGAGGGTCCGTCCGGAGCGTTGCTTTGTTGCCGATGTACCCGCAGCTTGGCGCCGCCCTTCCCATGACTCGACGTTGATCGTGAACGACTGGTCGAGTGTTACCCAGACACGAATTCGACTGACCCGGGCCGGTCGGGCGGGGAGGTGCCACGCCAACCATTCGGCATCGATGTCGAGGCTCCCCGTGCCGCGCCCGCGGGTTCGCGGAAGATGTTGCCGGCTTCCCAGATAGATCCAGGGTGGAACCTCGCAGAGGGTGGAGTGCTCCGTGGGGGAGAGTCGATCGACGATCAGAATCGCATCGGCACGGGCGCGGTCCGGACCAAGCTCCTCCCCGCTCCGGACCGGTTGCACGACCGCCGAGCCGTCCCCGGCAACGGCAGCATGCAGATCGTACAGACTCCGGGCGACGCGAATCCTCAATTGCTAATCCGCGCGGGTCCGGTCGAGGCCGAGCCAAGTGAACGTGCTGTGGTTCGGGATGGCGTCGATACGGGCGTCGAGCGCCGAGGCAAGGTCGTCGTCGCCCACGTTCTCGACCACGTCGCGCAGCGTACGGAGGCCTTTTCTCAACGCGTCCGTATCTTCGGAGCCGTTGAGCTTCGGGAGCACTCTCATCTCGACTTGGTCCGCGATGGCGTGCCGCCAGCTTCCGGGATAGCAGCGGACGTAGTGGTACATCGCCTGCACCACGCGGTGCCCGACCCCCCGCTCGCACTCCGTGATCGCCCGTGCGATTTCGCGAATGGAGCCCTCGACCGCGAGCATGTCGGTGTCTTCCCGCTTCCGGCCGCACCACTTCTCGAAGAGCATTGCCGTCACATATTCTGTCTGCCGAGGGGCGGCCGGCTCGTCGCTCAGTCGATCCACCTGGAGATTCCCCTCGCTTGGCGCAGCGAAGCGCAGGGTGTTGCTCCGGTCAAGGACCTTGTCGGAAAGACTTTGCGTTGTTTCGTCCTCGTTGAGCGTTCCCGTCCAGAGCACACGATACGGAATGGCGAGGCGCATCGCCTGGATCTCGCCGTTTGCGCGTTTCGGCATCTGGATCGCGACTTGGCTTTCAGCGTAACCCGCCCCCCCCGGCTCGCGCATTTCAAGCCGACTCAGGAGTTCAGCGAAGTAGTACTCCGTGCGGGCGAGGTTCATCTCGTCGAGGAGGATGACGGCCAGCCGATTGGTGAATCGTTTGGCTTCGTCCGGCCAGTTGGCACTGTCGAAGTGCACCAGTAGCTGGGCTCGCTCGGTGGCCCTGTATTGCCCGGAGATGTAGTCGTAGAAGCCAAGCAGGTCCTGCGGGCTGTCCCATCCCGGCTCCACCGGGACGTGGAGGAACGCGGCGCCGAGGGCGCGAGCATACTCCCTCGGGAGCTGCGATTTTCCCGTTCCGGATACGCCAGCAAGGACGGTTAAAGGCGAGATTGACCGAGTCTTCACGGCGGTGTGAAAGGCCCTCACCGTGCGGGGGTGGTAGCGAAGCCTCTGGGCTTCGAGCTGCTGCTCGAGGTTGTCGAGAAACTCGTCCTCCCGCTCCACGGGCCGATCCGTCGGCAGCGGCTCGTAGTCCTCTACTTCGGTCAGGCAAGCGGGGGTGTCACGGAGCTCGTCGATCCCTGGTCCCGTCTCTTCCGGACGATCCACCTGCACTCGCAACGGTCCCTCGGGAAACGTCACCTCTCCTCCGGTGAGCTGGGCATTCTCGAGTGCCTCTTTCACTTCCTTCGCCGCAGCCAGCTCCTGGAGCGCGTTGTCGCGTTGGCGTATCGCGCCCTCGCACTCCTCCCTTGCTTGGTCCCGAGTACGGCGAGCCTCCTGCGCGTCGGCCTGAAGCTCTGAAACTTCCTTCTTCAGGTGACTGATTTGGTCGCGCAATCGCGCATGCAGTTCGCTGTGCTTCTCCAGTTCCACCTCAAGGCGCTTCTTCTCTGCGTCGAGGCCATCTGTGGCCCGCCGCAAGCGTTCCATCTCTGCGAGTTTCTCGTCGGCTCCTTGGAGTTGGCGTTGCTTCTGGTCGAGGCGGCTCTCGAGTTCCGCAACCGTACGGTTGACCTCTTCGCGAGCCGTGTCGAGGGCCTGTTCGTCTCGCTGGATCTGCTGTGCCTGTTCAATCGTGTTCTTCGCGTCGCGATATTCGGCGTCGATCGAGGTGAGCGACGCCGAGACGCGATCATGCTCGGCCAGGAGCTGGGCGATCCTCGCTCGCCACAGGTCCAGTTCGCCTCGCCGAACAGCCCCGACAAAGATCGCCACGGCAAAGCCGACGAGGACCGCGGTCAGCGTGGTGGCCCCGTGGAGTATCCATCCTTGCGCTACCCACGACGGCCAAGTCATTGGGACGTACCAACCGCGGTTCCGATGAGCCGTTGCAGCTCCTCCAACCCAGCTTTGGCTTCATCC
The DNA here is from genome assembly GCA_002238645.1 of Alphaproteobacteria bacterium bin52. Taxonomy (GTDB): domain Bacteria; phylum Pseudomonadota; class Alphaproteobacteria; order Thalassobaculales; family Thalassobaculaceae; genus Bin52. The sequence goes on from MPMT01000007.1 coordinate 48,103, forward strand.
CGCGCCGTCCGGAGACGGGTGAGGTCGGAGCGAAGCGCCGCTTTCTTTGCTTCGAGTTCAGTGACCTGCCGTTCCGCTGCCCCGCGGCTCGCCTCTACCCGATCCAACGCCGCTTGCGCTTCGTGCATGCGCGACTCGGCGTCCAGGGCTTCCTGAACAGCCGCTTCGCGGTCCTTTCCCATCTGCGCCATTGCTTCGGCCGCGTTGCGAACGGTGCCTTCGAGGCGTTTCTCGTCGTCGCGAAGCCGCGTGATCCGGGCTTCCAGACCCGCTGCCTCGGGACCGAGCTTGAGGAGCTGAGCTTCGAGCGCGCGGTGCTGCGTCTCGAGGCGGACCTTCTCGCGGTTTGCTTCCTCGACCTGCTCGAGCGTGGCGCTAAGCTCCTCGCGTGCCTTTTCGTTTCCAGTCACAGTCTCGGTCAGCGATCGCTTTGCTTCGGTGAGGTCGGTGCGCGCTTGATCAAGCTCACTGCGGGCATTCGTCGTGGCGGAGCGGACATCCTCAAGCTGGCGCGTCCCAGTTTCGAACAACTGTTCCAGCTCGGTTTTCTGTTGTTGGAGGCCTTCAATCGAGAGTCCGAGATCCCGTTGACGGCGTTCGAGCGTGGCGACGTTGGCTGACAGGTCGGCTTCCGTCTTCCCAAGCTGCTTGACGCTTTCCCGGGTTGCGTTCTCCTCTTCTTGAATCGTCCGCAGAGTCGTATGGGCGTGGTTTAGCCGGGTCGTCACTTCGTCGGCTTCCAGCCGAATCTGCTCCGTCTGCTCAACCAGTTTCTCGATCTGAAGCTCAAGGCGATCGCGGCGCTGGCCGAGTTGCTCCACGTCGGCCTCAAGTGCCAAGCGCTGCCCGGGAAGCCCCTCAAGTGCGTCGTCCACCTGCGAACGGGCGATGTTGAGCAGGGCGGCCGTGACGATCATTGCCAATGCCAAGGCCGACAAGACGATCCTTCCTCCTGTCGAGACCAACTTTGTGCTCATTGTTCTCTCAGTTCCTCTATTCGTTGCTGGACGCGGGCGGCACATGCCCGAGCGTCTTGGTCGACCTGATCGGACCAGAAGCGAAGTGGCTCCCAACCGAGCAGTCGCATGCGGCGGTCGCGGTCGACATCCTCTGGGCGGAGGCGTCCGTCGGGTCCCTGATGGTAGAGGCGTCCGTCGACCTCGATGTCGAGCCGCACGATTGGGGGCCCGGGCTCCTCATAAGCGAAGTCGAGCCAGCTTCCGCCCACCGGCCGCTGGCTCTCGACCTCGATTTGGGCGCCGGCGAGCGCGGCTTCGAGGTGCCGTTCACTGTTCGAGGCGGTCCCACCACGGCCGCGTTCGGCCTCGCGGGTGATCGCACGCTCTGCCCAACGGGCGAGCCCCGCCAGCCCTTCCGGGGTGGTGCATGGACCAACGAAGTGGACGAGCGTTCCTGCATGGCGGAAAGCGGTGAGGAGTTCGTGCTCCGCTACGTCGGGAAGTACCGTGGTCGTGTCCCAGTAGACCAGATCGCCGTTCATGCCGATCAGCTTGGCGCGCTCTGACTCGGTCAGCTGACCTGTAAGGACCTCAACACGGGGAGCTTCCGACAACAGAATCTTGGCGAGCGTGATCTCGGCCGCGATGCGGTTCGGGATCTGTTTGGGGGGACAGGTGGTCCAATGCCAACGTTGCCAATTCTTGCGGGCGTCGGCGAGCGTCCAGCCGCGAATTCTGGAGGGGAAGACCTTCCCATCTAGAAGCAGGCGGCAGACCTCGAGGAGCGCCCCGGGGCTGAGGGTTACGGCTTCGCCATCGGAGCATACTCGGCTCAGCCGTACGCCTGCGAGTCGAGCGGTATGGCGAGCGCCGAGCCAGCGTCCTTGGGGTCGAGCTTGCGAGGGAAGTCGGGATTCCAACGGGGGATCTGCGGTCTCGTGCGCGGCGTGCTGAGGTTCGCCCATCGTGCCGCCCGCGATGAGGGGGAACTACCCGCAGGCTATAGGTACGAGACCGAAACCGTGGCCGATTTCACGCGCCGGGACAGAATGCCGCGATTTGGGGGGCGAAGCTGCCTCGACAGACATTCCCGAGACCCCGTCGGTGGCGGCGGACGACTTGCTTCCCGACACATACAACATTGCACACTCCCCTCGTTAATCGTCCGGGAGGAACCGGGACGATTCGCTATTCCGCTTTGCCCTCCCGCACTAGATACGCCGCCGGGCGCCTGAGCCCGGCCCCGGGAAGCCGGTCAACGCCGCAATCTGTCGCAGGCCGCCGTCGAATGCACTCCCTTCGAATAAAGATCTCATCTGATAGCCGAGTTTAGCCGTATCGACAACATAAACCTGTCGTGGTTTCCGTGTGCTGAGCCGCTCCTCAGCATGAGAATAGGTTCCAGCCGCACGAGCGGGACTTCGGGCCTATTCGGGGTCGTCGTCCCGGCCGCGATCGCCGCCACTCCCGCCCAGCCGTTGCTGGCGTTGGCCGAGCACGGGGTGCGGCTGATCGCCGCGGCGCGCTGGTAGCGGGCCGGAGGCCTGAGGGGACCAGCAGCGGCCGCGCGAGGTGTTCGGCCGGAATACGTTCGTCGAGCGCGTCGGCGACTTTGCGCTCAAGTCGATCCCGAGAGCCAGCGACCCACGGTCGCATCGTGGCGGTGCGGGCGTATAGTCCCGGCAGCGCAGTGTCGGTGCGGCTGATGACCGTCGAGAACGGCCGGAGCGTCCTGCGGGTGGCGAACCCCGGCCGATCCGGAACGGCGAGGCCGGCCGGCCGGTTCCTCCCGGGCCATCAGACGTCACGGGTGCTCCGACGCACGGCCGCCCTGCGAACGCTCCCACTCCGACAACGGCGTACCCCCGCATTCAGGCGGGAACACGAACGCCCTCCCGGCGATCCGGGTGCGGGCCCGGATCGAAACCCCTACCCGGGATTTCCGCCAAGCCGGTCGTGGTCGCTTCGGCGACCGCGTCTTCGCCGCCGCCATGAGCCGCCGCCTCGAACCGGGAGTTACCCGGGATGACCCCCCAGGGAGTGAGCCGGTGGCGCGGCCGGCACCGACCGCAGTGCGGCAGGCCGTTTGCGCTCCCGTACCGACTCGACTGCGGCCGGGACAGTCGGTCAGCTCGTGAGGACGAGAGGGATTGGGGGCGTGCAGGCAATGGTGCGAGCAGACGTGACGTCAGGTCCCGGCAGGACCCTGCTGTTCAGACCTGCGCGGTTGCTATGACTTGCTGACCAGGGAGATGTCGAGTCCCTCGAGCCGTCGCTGCATTTCGGTCAGCAGCACCTCCACTCGGCCACCGTTGGACCGGATCACCGAGGCGTACTCGTTGCGCTGGGTAATCCCGAGACTGATGCCGGCGATCACGAGGTCGATCACCTTGAAGCCATCCCCGTTGTTCACGAGCCTCCAGTCCAGCGAAATCGGCGTCATCTCGCCGTTAGATGCCCGGGTCTCGACCAGGATATGTCCCTGCTTGCTGAACCCGTGGCCAACGACCTCGACCGTGTAATGACTGTGGGACGTGAACCGCTGGGCATAGGTGTGGATCACCAGGTCGCGGAACAGCACCTGGTAGTGCTGCCGGTCGGCCTCTGACAGGCGCCGCCAGTAGCGACCCAGCACGAACCGCGATATCCACTTCAGGTCGAAGTCACGATCAAGGATCTGGCCGTAGAGTTCGTGGCGCGCATCCCTCGACATGCTCGCATCGCCGGCGATGGACAGTGCCCGGTTGGACAGTTCGCTCACGAACTGCTCCGCCGCCTTGCCGGTCTCAGCCGCGGAGACGTCGCTGCGCCATGCCCAGGACGCCATCACCACCACAATGACAAGCAGGAGTCCCCGCACCCTCATCGCCGTCTCCGTCTCAGTCGCAACCAAACCGGTGTGTCCAAAGACTACTCGGACGCCTTGGGCTTCGAACGCACGTTCCCGTCAGCAGGTTCCTGATCAAACGCAGGTGAGTCCGGCATCTCGCCATTGCTGATCACCGCCGCCCGGTGCTGACGATAGATGGATCGGGCAGCTGCGTAGAAGTCGATCGAATTCTCGCGCAGATCGTCGATCGTTTCAAAGTTCTCGTCGCGGAAGTCGATGCCCGTCATTGCGGTGCGACCCAACTGGACCCGATAGCGGACCTCACTGTGGCCGAGGAGACCGATCGGGTCGACCAGGGCCTCGACGACGATACCGATGGTATCGCGTCCGTTCGACAGCCCGAGCAGGGGCAGGACCAGGTAGGGACCACCGCCAACCCCATGCACGGCCAACGTCTGTCCGAAGTCCTCGTCGCGATGCATCAGTCCGAATGCGCTCGCCGGGTCGCCAAGGCCGGCGGTCAGCCCGTTGATGAAGAACCTGGATACAGTGACACCCGCCTGCTCGACATCACCCTGAAGCAGGTTGTTTGCCAACAGCAGCGGGCTCCTGAGCCAGGTCAGGAAATTCCTGATACCGTCGCGAATCGGTGTCGGCAGGACGGTCCGGTACACCCAGGTCACCGGCCGCACGACCACCTGGTCGACAGCATCGTTGAAGGCGAACACCGACCGGTTCAGCCCTTCCAGCGGGTCGCCATCGTCGAGGGCCGAATCCGACGGTACCGTCGTGCAGGCCGGGAGCAGCAGCACCATAACCAGAGCCAGGCGACGCGCCATTCGCATCCATCGGCTGACTGATGTCCAGAACCCGTCCGCCGGGCCGGAACGACCGAAGATCCGATCGGTAGCCGTCACGCAGACTCCGCTCATCGTACTCCCCCTGGCTTCACGCCCGAGCCGGTGCACTATCAGCAGTTACGCCCCACAGCAAGTTGTCACTCCGAACGGCTGGCCCACCGGTCACGACTCCGCTGGCCCGTGACCGGGTCACATGTCGTGTGGTCATGGCGTTGTGGACCACTACATCCGGAGTCTGGCAGGATGCATCCTCCCGAGGCCGAGGTGTTCCGCAGCACCATGCAAAGTGACAATTGCGTCGCACTTGTGTCGTGCAGGCAACACACCGTCGATGACCGGCGGGGAACGGCAACCGCGGTTCCCGGTGGGAAGGAGGGCACGACGCAGATGGCCGACCATCCACACTTCTCCGGCACAGACGCGCCGGAGGGCCGCTACCTTGACGGTCTCAATCCCGCGCAGCGCGAAGCCGTCGAAAAGCTGGATGGACCGCTGCTGGTCCTGGCCGGAGCCGGGACCGGAAAGACAAGGGTTCTCACCACCCGGCTTGCCCATCTGCTCGCGACCGGGGCAGCCCGGCCGTGGTCGATCCTCGCGGTTACCTTCACGAACCGGGCGGCACGCGAAATGAACGACCGGGTCACCCGGCTTCTCGGCGACGAACCGCCGGGGATATGGCTCGGCACCTTCCATGCCCTCGGCTCGCGTATCCTGCGCCGGCACGCCGAGCTCGCCGGTCTGCAGCCCAACTACATCATTCTCGACACCGACGACCAGATCAGACTGCTGAAGCAGATTCTCGCGGCAGAGGAAATTGACGAGAAACGCTGGCCGGCCCGAGCCCTGATCCATGCCATCCAGCGCTGGAAGGACCGGGGTCTGACCCCGGGGGCGGTGACGAACGAGGGCACCGAAGGTCTGGCGGGAGGGCGATTGCCGGAGATCTACGCGCAGTACCAGCAGCGGCTCGAGGCGCTCAACGCCGTGGATTTCGGGGACCTGCTGCTGCACTGCCTGGAAATATTCAAGGCCAACCCCGACGTTCTGGGCTACTATCAGGACCGTTTCAGCCACGTCCTGGTCGATGAGTACCAGGACACGAACGTTGCCCAGTACCTGTGGCTGCGCCTCCTGGTCCAGAAGCGGAACAACCTGTGCTGCGTCGGCGACGAGGATCAGTCGATCTACAACTGGCGCGGCGCCGAGATCGGGAACATCCTTCGCTTCGAAAGCGACTTTCCCGGTGCAACAGTCATCCGGCTCGAACAGAACTACCGGTCGACGTCGCACGTGCTGGCAGCCGCTTCCTCACTCATCTCCAACAACCGCGAGCGCCTGGGAAAGACTCTGTGGACCGACGGGGCCAAGGGCGAGAAGCTCATCGTGCACAGCGTCTCCGACAGCGATGCCGAGGCGCGTACCCTGGCCGAGCGGATCACCACGCGGCACGGTGACGGGACCCCGCTGGCGCAGATGGCGATCCTGGTCAGGGCCGGGTTCCAGACCCGCGCGTTCGAGGAGTGGTTCCTGCGAACCGGACTTCCCTACCGGATTGTCGGCGGTGCGCGGTTCTACGAACGTCTCGAAATCCGTGACGCCATTGCCTATCTGCGCGTGATCCGACACCCGCACGACGACCTGGCGCTCGAGCGGATTTTGAACCGGCCCAAGCGTGGGCTCGGACCCGCCGCGCTCCAGGCGCTGCATGCCCGGGCGCGCGAGGACGGACATTCGGTCTGGGCAGCGATTCGCGCCGTGGTGGACCAGGGGACCCTGCGTCCGCAGGCAACCAGGGCACTCCGGTCCCTGCTCGAGGACTTCGAGCGATGGCAGTCGCTCGAGTCCACCGTCTCTCCGGCTGCGCTGGCGGGAACGGTTCTCGATGAATCGGGTTACACCGGCATGTGGATGGCCGAAAAGTCGCCGGAAGCGATGGGCAGGCTCGAGAATCTCAAGGAACTGGTTGATGCGCTCAACGAGTTCGAGTCCCTCGACGCCTTCCTCGAACACATCGGCCTGGTCATGGACGCGGCCCACGACGAGACCCAGGACCGGATCAGCCTGATGACGATCCACGCGGCCAAGGGTCTCGAATTCGACGCGGTCTTCCTGCCGGGTTGGGAGGGAACCCTGTTCCCGCATCCCCGCTCCGTCGGAACCGCGCGGGGTCTCGAGGAGGAACGCCGCCTCGCCTACGTGGCGCTCACCCGGGCACGCGAGGCGGTCGAGATCAGCCACGCGGCGGCACGGTTTGCCCAGGGCGGCTGGCGCCCGAGCCATCCGTCGCGGTTCCTGGATGAACTGCCGACCGGCCACGTCACCCGCCGCGGCAGGACGCAGCGCACGCAGTGGCCGGGTCACGGCATGGTGGCCCCAAGTCAACAGCGCGGGCCGGGGTACCGGCGGCGGCCCGCACCCGTTGACCCCATCCGGCTGAACGACATGCGCAGACAGTCCGGTGGTGGCGTTGTGATCGACGGGTCGAGCAGCCAGGCCTGGACCGCCGGCGACCGGGTGTTTCACCTGAAGTTCGGCATGGGCACGGTCGAGAGCGTCGACGGCGAGAAGGTCCAGGTCGCGTTCGACAAGGCCGGGCGAAAGATGGTCGTCGCGCAGTACATTTCACGCCCGTGACCGGCGCCCCTGCCGCGGTCTGGAGCATCACCGTTGACGCACCCGGCACGGCGGCGCAGGCATTTGCCGACACCCTCGAGCCGCATGTGGACAGTGTCTCGGTCTTTGCCGGGGACGAGGACCGTACCGTCATGGCGATCGTCTCCGGCCTCGTGGACTGGGCAGTGCTGGTCCGCGCCATCGAGACCACGGCGCACGAGTACGCCATTCCCGTCCCCCGGATCGTTCACGAGCGGCTCGACGGGATCGACTGGCTCGGGCGCAACCGAAGTCACTTTCCGAAGTTGAGGTACGGCCGGTTCCTGGTCCACGGTGCTCACCACCGGCCCATCGACCGCTGCGGCCTGTTCGCGATCGAGATCGAGGCCGGACGCGCCTTCGGTTCCGGCACCCATGCCAGTACCGAGGGTTGTCTGCGCGCACTTGACCGGCTCGCAAGGTCGGTGCGCCCGCGCAGGATCATCGACCTCGGTTGCGGGTCAGGAATTCTCGCGATCGCAGCCGTACGACTGTGGCCGCGCGCCTGCGTGCTGGCGCTTGACTGCGACCCTGCCGCGGTCGAAACCGCCCGCAACAACGCGGCAATCAACCGGGCCGCCTCCCGCATCGTGGTGCGGAGCGCAACAGGATTTTCCGGTGTGAGGATCACCGCTGACCTCGTGACGGCGAACATTCTCGCAGAACCACTGGTCGCACTGGCCCCGGATGCGGCGCGCCGGATTCGCGGTGCAGGACACATCGTGCTTTCAGGCGTGCTCGCGAGCCAGGCCCGCGGGGTGCGTGCGGCATACCGTTGCCACGGGTTCAGACAGGTTCGGCAGATACTGATCGGCGACTGGTGCACGCTGGTGCTGAAGCGGACACGCGACGGAGGGTCGCTTCCGGATTGGACGGCCGGCGGGGTCGGAACCGCCGGCCGTCACGTGCAGGGCTGCAGAGGGGGAGGAACTCTCATGCAACCCGGCGCGTCCGCCCCTGGGAGACGTTGCGGTTGACCGGAAGCACAATGGCGGGACCGCTCGCCTCGGATGATTCGGCCCCGATGACACGGCCGGCAAGGATGTGGCCGACAAGCACGTCGACATCATGACGTGTCAGGCCGATGTCGCGGAGCTGATAGTCGCTCAGGCGCTCGAGTGCAGCACGGGTCTTCATCGCAACCTGCCAGCGCCGAACCATCCGCAGGGCACCGGTGATGCCGTGCCCGAACGCGCGAAATGCCCTTTCGACCAGCGTAACCATGTAGGCGCTGCGGGCGGCGCGGCCTGCGGCGAGCAGGCGCTCGACCTGCGTGTGATCAGGAAACGGAAACCGGGCGATCGGCGTGTTTGCCGGCTGACCCGAAGCGTGCAGAGCGGCGGTGGCATCGATCATTTTCATTTCAGGCCTCCAGTACCCGACGGGCAGGTTCCCGACGAGCCAAGCTGTTCATGTGAGCAATCCAAATTTGGTGAGTATGCCGTCTTTGCACCAGACGAGAATCTGCACGGCTGCACTGCACGATCGGCATGGCGGCCCGGAGTTTCTGGCGCATCCGCCGCCGTATACACCTGCTCCGCACGTGCTTTCCTGCCCCCGACGCAGGGCGGGGTTGCACCGGACGCATGAATGCCGTGCTGTTGTTCGGCCATCTTGCCGGCTCTCCGTCGTGGCCCTATCGTCCGGGAACACCTGACCTGACCGGGACACGCAATCACCATGAGCGGTTCCCTCGACAACGGCAGTTTCGAATCCGCCACCGCTCTCGCCCGCGAACTCGGCAGCCGTGGCCACGAGATTTCGCCTGACGGGCTGCTGGAAATCCTTGACGGTGTGAATGCCACGCCGCTCGAGAATGACGATGAAAGCTGGCTCGAGATGCTGGGCTCTCCGTCCGACGCCGGGTTGAGACAGGGACTGCTTGCACTGCGTGCCCACCGGGCCTCGCGTACACCGACATCGTCTCTCGCAGGGACCGAACGGCTTTCCCGGCTGCGTCGCGCACTGCGCACCCAGGGGCTCGACGGCCTCGTGCTGCCACGGGCCGACGAGCACCAGGGCGAGTTCCTGCCCCACCGGTCCGAACGCGTGGCATGGCTGAGCGGATTCACCGGGTCGGCGGCGGTGGTGGCAGTGCTGCAGGACCGCGCCGCGATTCTCACTGACGGACGCTACACGATCCAGGTCGCCCAACAGGTCGATACTTCGGTGTGGGAGGTGCGGCACGTCACCCGTGAGCCGCTCGCGGACTGGATCAGCGAACACGTACGGCAGGGTCACCGGATCGGGTACGACCCGTGGCTGCACAGCATCCAGTCCGCCCGTACCCTGGAAGCGGCGGTGGAACGGGCCGGCGGCACTCCCGTTGCCCTCGAGGCCAACCCGATCGACCGGCTGTGGGAGCACCGGCCGGCTGCCCCGCTCTCGCCCGCGGTTCCGCATCCGGAACAGCATGCCGGGCAGTCATCCGCCGGCAAGCGCGAGGCCATCGCCGACATCCTCGCTGCCGAGGGTCACGACGCGACGGTACTGACCTCGCCCGAGTCCATCGCGTGGTTGCTCAACATCCGGGGGCGTGACGTCCCGAGCACTCCGCTCTGCCTGTCGTTCGCAATCCTCGACCGGGCCGGTACCGTCGAGCTGTTCGTCGACCGTCGCAAGATCACCGACGCGACCCGGGCCCATCTGGGAAACGCCGTGTCGATCCATCCACCGTCTGGCCTTGCCGCGGCACTCGCGCACCGCGCCTCCCGTGGCGCACGGCTGCGGCTCGACCCGGCCTCGAGCCCGGTCTGGATCGCGAACCATGTCACTGCGTCGGGCGGTACGGTGGTGACCGGCCCCGACCCGGTGGTGCTGCCACGCGCGCGCAAGAACACGATCGAGATCAAGGGAGCACGGGCGGCACACCGACGTGACGGAACGGCCTTCGTGCGGTTCCTGTGCTGGTTTGCGAGCGAAGCTCCCTCGGGCCGGCTCGATGAGCAGGGAGCAGCGGACCGGCTGCGCGCGTTCCGCGCCGAGCAGGAGCTGTTCGCCGGCCTCAGTTTCGACACGATATCGGCGGCGGGGCCGAACGGTGCCATCGTCCACTACCGGGTCACTCCACAGACCAACCGGACCATTCGCCCGGGTGACCTCTACCTGGTGGATTCGGGCGCACAGTACCGGGACGGAACCACCGATATCACCCGCACCATCGCCGTCGGCGATCCCGGCGCACAGGCCCGCGACCGGTTCACCCGGGTCCTCAAGGCGCACATCGCGCTCGCCACCATGCGGTTCCCCGAGGGGACAACCGGGGACCGGCTCGACGCAGTGGCAAGGGCGCCACTGTGGCAGGCGGGCATCGACTTCGATCACGGCACCGGTCACGGGGTCGGATCCTATCTCGGTGTCCACGAGGGCCCGCAGTCGATTTCCGGGCGCTCCGGCACGGTCGGACTCGAGCCGGGCATGATCGTGTCCAACGAACCGGGGTACTATCGCGAGGGCGAGTACGGTATCCGCCTGGAAAACCTGCTGGTGGTCCGCGAGGAACAGCCGGAGGGCGGTGAGCGAAACATGCTGGGCTTCGAGACCATAACCCTTGCCCCGTTCGACCGCTCGATGATCACGACCGACCTGCTCGCCGCGCACGAGATCGACTGGATCAATCAGTACCACGCTCGGGTCCGCGACACCCTCTCGCCGGACCTCGAGCCCGAGGTGAGCCGCTGGCTCGGTGAGGCTACCCGACCACTCGACTGACGGTTCATCCCTGCAGCAACACGGAGTGACCTGACCCATGGAGTTCGAGACCATCAAGTTCGACCGCGCCGACGGCATCGCCCGCATCGTGCTCGACCGCCCCGAGACCGGTCATGCGATCAACCGGACCTTTGCGCTGGAGTTCATGGAAGCGGCACTGAGAACAAGCACCGACCCCGGGGTGCGATGCTGCCTTCTTACCGCCACCGGCGACATGTTCGGGTTCGGCGGTGACCTCAAGTACTTCGCAGGCCAGACCGAGCAGATCGAGTATCGGCTGATCGAGCTCACCGCCCTGGTGCACCAGGGGATCCAGCGGCTTCGGCACATGGATGCGCCGCTGATCATCGCGGTCAATGGCATGGCTGCCGGCGGTGGCTTCAGCATGACGTTGTTCGGCGACATCGTGCTTGCCGCCCGGTCGGCCCGGTTTACCATGGCCTATACCCGGGCCGGCCTGTCGCCGGATGCCAGTTCTTCGTACTTCCTGCCTCGCCTGGTCGGGCTCAGGAGGGCCCAGGAACTGATCCTGACCAACCGGGTGCTCGACGCAGGGGAGGCGCTCGACTGGGGATTGATCACCCGAGTGGTCGATGACGACGCTCTTGCCGACGAGGCCGAGACGCTGGCGCAAAGCATCGCCGCCGGACCGACCCGCGCATATGGTGCGGTGAAGCGCCTGCTCGGACGCAGCTTCGAGCAGGCGCTTGAGGTCCAGCTCGAAGAGGAATCGCGCCATATCGGTGCAATGGCCGCCACCGCGGACGGTCGCGAGGGGCTTGATGCCTTCCTTGCCAAGCGACGGCCGACGTTCCGGGGAGAATGACGGCATGGAACGGCTTCGGAAGCACCACACCGAGATCGACGGGTACGGCATGGCCTGGGTCGAGGCTGGAGCCGGGGCTCCGATCGTTTTTCTGCACGGCAACCCGACCTCTTCATGGTTGTGGCGGAACATAATGCCGGTGCTCACCGGACACGGCCGGTGCCTGGCACCGGACCTGATCGGCATGGGTGATTCCGCCAAGCTCGCACACCCGGGTCCGGACAGGTACCGGTTCGTCGAGCACCGCCACTATCTGGACGGTCTGCTCGATGCCCTGGAGGTGAGCAGCGATGTCACCTTCGTGGTGCACGATTGGGGGTCGGCGCTGGGCTTCGACTGGGCACGGCGGCATCCGGACCGGATGCGGGGCATCGTTTACATGGAGGCGATCGTACGTCCCCTGACCTGGGACGAATGGAATCCGCAGGCGCGACGGGTATTCGAGGGGTTCCGGTCGCCAGCCGGTGAGGAAATGATCCTCGGGAAGAACCTGTTCGTCGAGCGGGTGCTGCCGGGTTCGATCATGCGCCAGCTGACTGACGAGGAGATGGACGAGTACCGCCGGCCCTTCGCCGAGCCGGGAGAGGACCGCAGACCGACGCTGACCTGGCCGCGGCAGATCCCGATCGACGGCACGCCGGGCGACGTGACCGCGATCGTGCGCGACTACGCGGACTGGCTCTCGACGTCACCACTGCCCAAGCTGTTCATCAACGCCGAGCCGGGCGCGATCCTGGTCGGCGCCCAGCGTGAGTTCTGCCGGAGCTGGCCGAACCAGACCGAGGTGACCGTCGCGGGCAGTCACTTCATCCAGGAGGATTCTCCTGGCGAGATCGCACAGGCGATCGCCGCCTGGCTCGACGCTCAGGCGCCGGCGGTCGGGCGGGCACCGGCGCGTTCGTAGAAGCCGGCGATATTGGTGTGCGCCTCATTGATCGGCTGACCGACCCGGGCGGCGAAGTGAAGGAAGCAGTAGAGCATGATGTCGGCGAGGGTGAACCTGTCGCCGCACACCCAGGTCTTGCCCTGCATCTGTCCGTCGAGCCAGGCCAGGCCGTCCTGTGCCACCGCCTTCAGTCCGTCGGCCGCTTCGGGCACGCACCGGATGCGGGATTCGAACATCTTGAGCCCGTCGGAAAACCGAAAGCCGTTCGCCGCCGGCTCGCAGAACGAGAGGTCAATGCGCCTGGTCCACATCCGGGTTTCGCCGCGTTCGTCCGGCGTAGTGCCGATCAGGGCCGGGGCCGGATGGATATCCTCAAGATACTCACAGATGGCAGTGATCTCCGTAACGACCAGGCCACTGTCGGTCACCAGGGCCGGACTCTGCCCGCGTGGGTTGACCGCCAGGTACGCCTCACGCCGGTTCTCGCCGCCCATCAGGTCAACTGTCTCCATCGGGATATCCATGTTCTTCTCGGCCATAAACATGCGCACAACGTGCGGGTTCGGCCCGATCGACTGGTAGAGCTTCATGATGTGTTGACTCCATTTCGGATGTGAACGACAGGCACGCCCTGCCCATGCCGGAAAGTCGTTGCGCGCGCAAGACAAGAAGTCCGGCAACTTGGGTCTCCTTCGAGGCCGCAGGCCGGCGCATAACCAGCCGGCCTCAACCCGACGCGACTCACGGTACTGAAGCAACTCGCTGATTTCTGATGGGATTGCGAGCGCAAACCCTTTCCCCGAAAAAGGGTGCTGGCGGATCGGTTGGGCCTCGGTCGTCGACAGGTCCTGCGTCATATCGCCGATCCCGAGACAGCCGGGCTTGTCGAACGGGTCGAGCGACGTGCCCCACAACGGCGGCAAGCTGACGAACCAGTACGACCTCAGCGGCCTGACGGAACGATTGAAGAAGCTGGAGCCTGATTTCCGCAAGGTGGAGGATGACATCGACAAGGCCCGAAGAACGGCCTCGAAGCGCGGCTATAGCAAGGGTTGGACGGCTGGAGAGCAAAGGCCGGCGTGATGGGCGGCTCCATCCAAACAAGACCCCGGGGCGCATACCGGGTGGCAGAAGCGGCTCCGGGGTGTACACGGTGAACATGGAGAACCAGGCGGCAGGCGTCGGGCTCTACCTGCACGATCGTGTCCTACCCGGGGAGCCCAGGTTCCCCGGGTGGCGCCTTGCGGACGTCTTCAGCGTCAGGTCACGGACGGGGCATGGCTCCGCTGGCTCAGGAGGCCCCGGTAGATTTCCTCGTCACTGATGACGCCGATGAGACGTCCCTCTTCGACCATCAGCACCGGTCGTCCGGTACGGTGCCGGATCTCGATGGCCACGCGCATGCCCAGTTCGGCCGGTGCCGCGCAGATCTCGCCGGTGGCAAGCGCGGCGAGGTCCATCTCCGGATTGTAGTGCCAAATCCGGGCCGGGCCGGGCTCGACCGTCGCCTCCAGAGGCGCACCATCCGCTCCGAGCGCGATGCGGTTCCGCCCGGATAGGTCGAGCAGCAGGGCATCTCCCTCGCGCCGGATATCCTCCACGGGGGTCATCAGCGAGCGGCATCGCAGCACGTTGAGCGCGTCCATGTGCGCAATGAACTCGGAGACGTAGGCGTTCGCCGGGTTCAGCAGGATTTCCTCCGGCTCACCGAACTGCACGATCCGGCCGGCCTCCATGATGGCGATGTGCTGGCCGAGCTTGAGCGCCTCGTTGAGGTCGTGGCTGACGAACAGGATCGTCTTGCCGAGACGGCGCTGGAGGCCGAGCAGTTCGTCCTGCAGGTGTTCACGGATCAGGGGATCGAGGGCGGAGAACGGCTCGTCCATGAGCAGGATATCGGAGTCGGTCGCAAGCGCACGGGCGAGGCCAACGCGCTGTTGCATGCCGCCCGAAAGCTCATGGACGAAGTGCTCGCGCCAGCGGTCGAGACCGACCAGCTTCAGCTTTTCTTCCACCACTGTATCGCGTTCGGCGCGGTTCATTCCCCGCAGTTCGAGGCCGAAGCTGACGTTCTCCTGGACCGTGCGCCATGGCAGCAGCGCGAATTGCTGGAACACCATGGCGATGCGCTCCATGCGCATGTGCCGGAGCATCGCGGCATCGCAGCCGGCGATATCGAGCGTGGACCCGCCATCCTGCACGAGCACCTGGCCGCGCGTCACCGGGCAGAGCCCGTTGACGGCGCGGAGCAGCGTCGACTTGCCCGAACCCGAAAGGCCCATCAACACGCAGACCTCGCCGCGCCGCACGGCAAGCGAGGCACCGGCCACGCCCACGACCACGCCCGTGGCATCGTGGATTTCCTGCCGGTCCGCGCCCCGGTCAAGCAGGTCCAGCGCGGCACGGGCGTCGCCGCCGAACAGGATGTCCACGTCCCTGAGCTCGATGGTGTGAATGGTTCAGCCCCTGTCCCGGCCCCCGCCGGGCTGCTTGCATATCCGGTCCAGCAGGATGGCGACGATCACGATGGCAAGCCCGGCCTCGAAGCCTTTGGCGATGTTGACCGTGTTGAGCGCGCGCAGTACCGGCACGCCGAGTCCCGGGGCACCCACCATCGCGGCAATGACTACCATGGAGAGGCTCAACATGATGCACTGGGTCACACCCGCCATGATGGTCGGCATGGCATGCGGCAGCTCCACCTTCCACAGCAGCTGGCGGCGCGTTGCCCCGAAGGCCTCCCCGGCCTCGAGCAGCGGCTGCGGCACGCTGGAAATGCCGAGATGGGTGAGCCGGATCGGGGCCGGGATGGCGAACACCACCGTCGAGATGAGCCCCGGCACCACACCCAGCCCGAACATGATCATGGTCGGGATCAGATAGACGAAGGTCGGAATGGTCTGCATGAGGTCCAGTATCGGCCGGATGGCGTTGTACAGCCACGGCCGGTGCGCCGCCGCAATGCCGACAGGGACACCCACGACGATGCAGACCGCGGTGGAAAAGAGGATCAGCACCAGCGTCTGGACCGTGGTCTCCCAGTAGCCGAGGTTGATGACCAGCAGCAAGGTGAGCAGGACCGCAAGGGCCAGCTTCCAGGACCGGTGAAGCCAGAAGGCGAACGCGGCGACGGCCGCCACCAGCAGCAGCGGCGGGAGGGCGAGCGCCAGCGTGGTCAGTCCCTCTATCGGGAATGCAAGGAGCTCGGAGAGAAAGTCAAAGAACCAGGCGACGTGGTCCAGCAGCAGGTTGACAAAGGACTCGATCCACTTGCCCAGCGGGATCTTGTGATCCGTCAGCCAGTCCAAGACCGTCCCCAGGCAATCCGAACCGCCGGGACCGGAGTACGACTAGAGCCCCAGATGCGCCCTGACAGCGGCCTGGCCGTCACCGCCGTCCATGGTGGTGACACCGTCGAGCCAGCCGGTCAGGATCTCCGGATTGGCCTTGAGCCATGCGGTCGCTGCCTTGTCCGGCTCCTCCTTCTCATCGAGGATCGCGGTCATGATCTCGTTTTCCATCGCCAGCGTGAATTCGAGATTGGCCAGCAGCCTGCCGACATTGGGACATTCCCCGGTGTAGCCGCGCCGGACATTGGTAAACACCTCGGCACCGCCGAAATTCGGCCCGAACCAGTCATCGCCGCCATCGAGATAGGTTAGCTCGAAGTTGGAGTTCATCGGGTGCGGTTCCCAGCCCAGGAACACGATCCATTCATCCCGACGGTTTGCCCGGACGACCTGGGCCAGCATGCCCTGCTCGCTGGACTCGACCACCTCGAAGCCCTTCAGCCCGAAGGCATCCTGGTCGATCATGCTCTGGATCAGCCGGTTGCCGTCATTTCCGGGTTCGATGCCGTAGATCTTGCCGTCCAGCTTGTCGCGGTGCCCGGCGATGTCGCCGAAGTTCGCGATACCGCCGTCCGCCGCTGCCTTGTTGACGGCAAGCGTGTACTTGGCACCGGTCAGGTTCATGCCCACGGTCTCGACCGAGCCATCCTCGCGATAGGGCGCTATATCCGCCTCCATCGTCGGCATCCAGTTGCCGAGGAACACATCGATGTCGCCGTTCTTGAGTCCCTGGTAGGTCACCGGCACCGAGAACACGTTCGCGCTCGGTTCGTAACCGAGGCCCGTCAACACCACCGAGGTGGCTGCGGTGGTGGAAGTGATGTCAGTCCATCCGACGTCCGAAAACCGGACAGACTTGCAGGAATCGGGATCGGCCGCCCAGCTGGTGGATGAGACCGTCAGGGCCGAAACGATACCGATCGCCGCCACTCGCATGTGCCATGTCATCGTCCTGCCCTCCCGATTTACGGTTTCGCCCTCGTTGCGCTGTGCGCACGCAAAATCATGGTAGCGCTACACTGTCCGCGAAGTCCATTGCGGCGTTTGCGGGCTCCGGACGTCTTCGTCCATGCGGAACGCAGGCAACCGGGCACTGAACGCTGCGTTGCGCACGGGCACCTGCCGCCGCAGGGGGGGGCAGAAAGGTGAGCGATGCGGCCGGGCACCCCCGACTTGCAGGAATGCTCTGGTTCCGCGACGCCTGATGGCCTGCATGACCGGCCGGAGAGCCCGAACGGCACGCGAGGCAGACCGGCACCGCGGCAGTGGCGGAAGCCCGGAGTCGGAGACCCTCGGATGGCCCGGTTTGCGAGGTTTCCCACCTGGAGGATCGCCCTGCACGGGCGCGGCGGACCGGTCTCCGGGCCCGCGCGAGACCGGCCGGCCGGGTTGCGGACGAGAGCGCCGAGGCCACGTGCCTCATGATCTTCGGGTTGGCTGGCGGTCGAAACAGGCGTCAGGCCGCGTCGTGGCATCGATTGCCGAGACCTCGCGTCGCACCGTTTTTCCGTCCTGACGCGGACGGGGCGCGCACTCTGGCCGCGACAGTCGTTGAGGTCGCCAAAATCGGCTGGGCTCCGCTACAAAAAATCCCGTTCGTGAACAATTGTCGTGAGATAGCCTGCGGACAAGAGCCGGCGGGTGTCGGTCATTTCCACGGGCTGTTCCTGGCGCCAGATGTCGAGCACGTCGCGCGCGCGATTCCCGGCAGCGGCCTGGATCCTGGCGTCGTACAGGGCCATCCGGGCATCGTCCCCGGCGGCATCGGCCCGGCCAGACAGCACCCGCGCGATTTCAATGACTTCCGTGTTGTTCGGCCCGAACGCCTGCTCCCGTTCGGCGAGCGCGGCCGTGAGCAGGACATCGGCATTTTCGTCGTCGTCCAGGAAAAGCCGGGAAATCGCGAGGTTGAAGCGGGTCAGCGCCGCCGCACCGCTCAGGAATTCGCGGTGCCTTGCACGCCGGACATCGCCATAGGCCGCGACATGGCGCTGTTCCATACGCTGGTGAAAAAGCGAACTGCGGGGCATGGCGCTGACCGCCATGCTTTGCGTCCACCTCAGCGCGGCCTCCCACGAGGCAAGCGCGGACGTCAGGGCGGGGACCGCGGCGTCGTGATCCTGATCGATCAGGAGAGCGAGCGCGCTGTTGTTCTCGCTGGCGGCCCGGCGCGGATCCCCGTGCGGAAAGCCCTGCGCCAAAGCACCCGCCCGCCACCACAGGTGAACCGCCTCCTCGCTCCGCGCCGCACGGTAAGCGCCGAGCGCCGCCATCGAGAGGGCATCCCACTCCCACTCCGTCGCCACGTCGGCCATGTTCGGACGTTCAGACAGCGTCAATCGTTCCGGAGATAGCTCTCCATCGAATCGTCCATGGCATCGACCCAGGCAGTATGATGGGTCGGAGCCATCGTACCGGTCATTACCGACCTGTACGCGTTGTCCCGGAATGTCATGATGTTCTGCTTCTTGTGCTTCTTCCACTGGAAGAAGGCGTCGTTCGCGCCGTCCACATCGAAGCTCGGATAGTCGGTCTCGGCGCTCAGCTCCCTGACGTAGTCACCCTGATAGCGGATCGCGGCGTAGTCGTCTTCGAGGGCGTCTTCCCTGGACTCCCGGTCCGCGACGTCGGCAGCCCGGTCGTCCCGGACCGGCACCTCGATCCGCCCCATGATGATGTCCCGCACATACCAGGCCTGAGCGTCGAACATGTTGAAGGTGTACCACTGGTCCTGCATGCCGAGATAGAACAGCTTCGGATTGTCCACCCACACGACGCCCTTGTAGAGGTCGGCCACCGCAAGCCGGTTGGCGGACTGAAGGCGGAGTTCCGGTGCCATGAACGGGAAGTGGTGCAGATAGCCCGTGCACAGGATGATGGCATCGACATCGGCCGTTGAGCCGTCCTTGAAGGTGCAGGTGTTGCCCTCGACCTTCTGCAAGAGCGGCACCTCTCTCCAGTTGTCCGGCCAGTCATAGCCCATGGCCGCAGTGCGGTGGCTGACCGTGACGGACCTGCAGCCATACTTCCAGCACTGGGAGCCGATGTCCTCGGCCGAATAGCTGGTGCCGATGATCAGGATGTCCCTGTCCTTGAACTCAACGGCGTCTCGGAAATCGTGGGCGTGCAGCACGCGGCCGTTGAACCGGTCCAGGCCGTCGAAATGCGGCACGTTCGGGGTCGAGAAATGACCAGTCGCGACGACGACATGGTCGAAGCTCTCGATGGTCTCTTCGTCGGTCACGAGATTGTGAGCAGCGACGGTGAACAGGCCCGTTGCGTCGTCATAGTCGACCCGCCGGACAATCGTCCGGAAGCGGATCGCATCGCGCACGTCCGCCCTTTTAACCCGGCCCTCGATGTAATCGAACAGCACTTCGCGCGGCGGATAGGAGGCGATCTGCTTCCCGAAATGTTCCTCGAAGGTGTAGTCCGCGAACTCCAGCCCTTCCTTGGGGCCATTCGACCACAAATACCGGTACATCGAGCAATGGACCGGTTCGCCGTATTCATCCAGCCCGGTGCGCCACGTGTAGTTCCACAAACCACCCCAGTCCGCCTGTTTCTCGTAGCAGACAATTTCCGGAACGTCCGCGCCGCCGGCCTTCGCCGACTGGAACGCCCTCAACTGGGCGAGACCGGACGGCCCCGCACCGATCACACCAACCCGTTTGCCCATGACTTTACTCACTGTCCTGGCCGGCGATCCGGTCTGATCGGAATCGCCCGCGCGGTTTCAAAACTTCGCCTCGGCAGCCATAACCAATCCGTACCAATCAAAACCACTATGCGCCGCCCTATGCCCATATGGCTTCGATTCCTGGCAGTGACTCGGCTCGCCGGGATCGGGTGGCATCAAGCACAATAGCAACATTACCGCATATCCCGCTTGCATCCAGCCCCCAATTGGCCATACTGTACGGGATTGACCGCAATCGTGCAAACTCGGTTGATCTGCCGTGCGAAATGGTCAAAATTGGTCATGGTGCCGGCGGATCGGCACCCGGTTACGGTCGATTGCGCAGACTTGACGGCGTGTTTTCGGGTTGCCGTTCAGCCCCTTGGCGACGCCGCCGGGCAACAGGCGCAGGCGCAGGCGTATCAAATCAGGGAGGAACGCATGTTGCGCAAGTCACTCGACAAGAAAATCAGCAGGCGGAAGTTTCTGGGAACCACCGCGGCGTCGGGGACGGCGCTGGCGGCGATGGGCGGCGGCCTGTCGCGTGTTGCCTTCGCCGACAGCGACACCATCAAGATCGGATTCCTGGCCCCGCTCACGGGCCCGGTGTCGGCCTGGGGCAAGCCCGGTCTGGACGGCTGCCTGATCTGGGCGGATTGGGTCAACGCCAAGGGCGGCGTCAATGTCGGCGGAAAGTCGTACAACATCGAATTCGTCGGCTACGACAACGAGTACGACGCCGCCAAGGCAAAAGCCGGCGCCACCAAGCTCATCAAGGAGGACGGCGTCAAGTTCATCATGATGCTGGGCGGCGACACCTGGCCCGGTGTGGAGAAAATCGCCGAACGCGAGGGTATGCTGTTCTCGACGCTGCTGCCGAGCGACCTGTCGCCTGACAGTACCACCCTTGTGGCGCCTTGCGAGGTGCATCCCATCTACAACGTGACCGGCGTCGAGTGGCTGGCGGAGAACAAACCTGACCTGAAGACCGCCGTCATGTGCGCACAGGACGACTCCCTGGGCAAGCCGTCGGTGGCGACCTACCTGGCAGCGTTCGAGGCGGCAGGGATTGAGATGATCGACGACCCCCTGTTCTTCGACCCGACGACAACCGATTTCGCGCCGGTCATGACCAAGCTGCTGGCCGGGAACCCGGACATCCTCTGTCTGGATACCTGCTACGCCGACTATGTCCACCCGTTGTGCGAACAGGCGTTCCAGCAGGGTTACAAGGGGCAGATCATTTCCTGTACCGCCGACTTCTACCAGAACATCATCGAGAAGACGTCGGCAGAGTTCATGGAGGGCTTCATCTTCCAGTTCCCGGACTTCGACGACCCGGCACTGAACAGCGAGGGAGTGAACTTCGTCAATCCGAACGAGTTCTACACCGAATACGCCAAGCGTTACGGCGCCTCGCAATGGGGCGCCGTGTCCTGGGAATACGCCTCGATCATGGACTTGTGGGCGGACGCCGCCAGTCGGGCGGGCAGCGCCGAACCGGCGGCCGTCCTGGAGGCGATGAAGGCTGGCGGCACGGGCAAGCATGCTTTCGGAACGGCGGACTGGTGGGGCACGGAACTGTTCGGCATCGACAACGCCCTGGTCGGCGACTGGCCGGTCGTGGTCATCGAAGGCGGCAAGGCCACGATCAAGGAGTTCAGGTCCATTCCCGCCTGGTGGGACAAGCACAAGGACCTGATGATCAAGCACATGACGGCCCTGGACCAGATGTGGAACCAACGCGGCTGAGGCTCCGCGTGCCGCATGGCTTGCAGTGCTACTAGAGGCTGCCGGGATCGGGCACTGCCCGGTCCCGGCAGCGTTTGTGCGCCCAGCCGTCGAGGCACGCTGATCTGATGGACCTGCTGTGGCAGACCGCCGTCAACGCGACCTATGCCGCCAGTTACATGGCGCTGATCGCGGTCGGGCTGGTGATGATCTTCGGCGTCATGGGCGTCATCAACTTCGCCCACGGCGAACTGTACATGCTGGGCGCCTATTGCGTGGTATTCCTGTACGCTCAGGAGACCTTCCCGTTCCTGCTCGCGGTCGCCGCCGGCCTTGTCTTTGTTGGCTTTGTCGGCGTCATCATGGAACGAACGATGTTCCGCCCGCTGCGCGACAATCCGTTGGGAGGCCTCATTGCCTCCATCGGGTTCCTTCTGATCCTACAAACTCTGGCTGTGTTCGGCTTCGGCCGGCGCATGGGCCATGTGCCGCCTTCGACCCAGGGCAAGATCGAGATGTTCGGCGCCGTCCTGACATATCAGCGGCTGTTTGTGGTCGTCGCCGCCATCCTGTTGCTCGCCGCTCTTTGGGTTTTCCTCAAGCGCTCGAAATTCGGCCGGGCCTTGCGTGCCTGCGCCCAGGACGCCGAAGCTGCCTCCCTCCAAGGCATCTCGATGAACCAGACGGCACGCGTCGCCATGTTCATCGGCGCCGCGCTGGCGGGCGTAGCCGGCGCCCTGACGGCGCCTCTGGTCAGCCCGACACCCTATATCGGCCACTCGATCATCGTCACGGCATTCATCATCATCATCGTCGGCGGTGTGGGCAGTCTTGAAGGCGCGGTCATCGCGGCGGTTATCTATGCCTTCGTCCACACCTTCGTAACCACGTTCTTTGACGGGGTGATCGCCAACATCGTCGGGCTGGCCCTCATGCTCGCCGTGCTTGTGACCCGGCCGACCGGTCTGTTCGGGGCGAGGGAACGTGCCTGAACCGACGAACACCATGCCGACTGCGGGCCCCGCCGGTTCGATCCGGCGGGCCGTGTGGCGACTGCGGCTGGTCTTTCTGTTCGCGATACTGGCGGCCCTGCCGTACCTGCTGAGCTACTCGCAGCAGGAAATCGCGGTCCTCCTCGTCATCAACGTCCTCCTGGTTTGCAGCTACCGGCTGTTGACGCTGACCGGCGAATGGTCGCTCGGCCATGTTGTCATCATGGGAGTCGGAGCCTATGCCAGTGCGCTGCTGGCTAAGCAGTTCGGCGTTCCGGTACCGCTCTCCATGCTCCTTGGGGGCTGCATGGCGGCGGCCATCGCGGCGCTTCTGAGCTTCCCGTTGTTCCGGATGAAGGGCTTCTATTTCCTGATCGGCTCGTTCGCAGCCGGCGAGATCATCCGGCTGATCTGGAAACGCTTCACCGATCCTTTCGGTGGTCCCAAGGGTCTGAAGCGCATCGATCCCTTTCCCAACATCGAAACCGGCTTTCTTTCGATCGATTTCTACGAGCCGGTCAACTACTACTTCCTGTCGTTGGTGATCGTCTCGGCCTCGCTGTTTGTCCTCTACCGCGTTGAACGGTCGCGCATCGGGCTGACCTTCCACGCGATCCATTGGCAGGACCGGCTTGCCGAGTCAGTGGGCGTGGACACGTTCCGCTACCGCACCCTCGCCTTCGTCATCGCCTCCTTTTTCGCCGGGATCGCCGGCGGGCTGTACGCTCATTATGTTGGCGCGGTGAATCCAACCCGTTTCAGCGTCGACCAGATGGTCTATGTCCTGGTCTGGGCAGTTGTCGGCGGCACCACCACCTTGCACGGCCCGATTCTCGGCGTTGTCGTGCTCACGGTCATCAACGAGATCGTCCTGCGTGCCCTGGGCCTGGATACGGCGCGTCCCCTGATCTACGGCGCCATCCTGATCCTTTCCGTCCTCTACCTTCCGAACGGGCTCGAAAGCCTCGGACCCCGGCTGCGGGCCCGATGGCGGCTTTGGCGCAGCGGACCGGCTGCAGGCGGAGGAGAGCTGGCATGAATCCGTCCGGAGAACGGCCGATTCTGGAAGCCCGCGGGCTTACTCGCCGGTTCGGTGGCCTGGTGGCAGTCAACGATTTCAGTTTTTCGGTCCACGAGGGCGCAATCCACGGCCTGATCGGGCCGAACGGTGCGGGAAAGACGACGACATTCAACGTGATCAGCGGTTTCTACGCACCAACCGCCGGGCAGGTGCTCTTTCGCGGCCTCGACGTCTCGGGCCGCAAGACCAGCGCACTCGCCGCGATGGGGCTGGTACGCACGTTCCAGGGCTCGACCCTGTTTCAGGAATTTTCGGTCCTCGACAATGTCCGGGTCGGGCGCCATCTCGGTGCCCGGGCCGGTTTCGTCAGCCGCCTGATCGGCACGGACCGGTTGTCCGAGCGGGAAGCAGATGCAAAGGCTCTGGAAACGCTGGCCTTTTTCGGACTACAGGAACTGGCTGGTGAGCCGGTGTCTAACCTGCCGCACGGCCACCAGCGAATGCTCGGCATGGCGGTCGCGCTCGCGGCTGAACCGAGGGTACTGCTGCTCGACGAGCCTTTCACCGGAATGAATCCCGAGGAGACCCGGCGCATGATGGCGCTGGTCCGGCGCATCCGCGACCGCGGTGTTACCATCATGCTGGTCGAGCACGACATGCAGGCAGTGATGAATCTCTGCGACATCATCACGGTGATGAATTTCGGCGCCTTGCTGGTCGAGGGCGCGCCGGAAACGGTGCGCAACGATCCGGCGGTGATCGAAGCGTATCTCGGTTCGATCGACGGCGCCGGCCATGCTTCTTGAAATCCGGGATGTCGAGGTACTCTATCAGAAGACCGCGGCGCTCAAGGGCGTATCAATGATGGTACCTGCAGGCGGTATCGTGACCATCATTGGCGCTAACGGTGCCGGCAAGACGACTACCCTGCGCGCCATTTCCGGACTGGAACCGCTGACCCGGGGTGAAATCCGCTTTGACGATGCACGGATTGACGGACTGGCGCCCGAGGAGATCGTGCGCCGGGGCATCGCGCACGTGCCGGAGGGCCGGCGGGTATTTCCGGATCTGACAGTCGAGGAAAACCTGCACACGGGCGCCTTCCTGCGCACGGACAAAGCCGCCGTTCGGGTGTCGCTGGCTGGGGTCTTCGACCACTTTCCGCGCCTCGCCGAGCGGCGTCGGCAATCGGCGCGGTCCATGTCCGGCGGAGAACAGCAGATGTTGGCGATCGGCCGGGCGCTAATGAGCGACCCCCGGGTGCTGTTGCTGGACGAGCCGTCGATGGGCCTGTCACCGGTGATGGTCCAGGAAATCACGCGGATTGTCACCGACATCTCGGGGCGCGGCATCCCGGTCGTGCTGGTCGAGCAGAACGCGGAAATGGCATTGCGGCTGGCGCGATATGCCTATGTGCTGGAAACCGGGACCGTGGCGCTGGAAGGCCCGGCAACCGACCTGCGCGAGAACGCGCACGTTCGCCGTGCCTATCTCGGCGGATAACACCTGCAAGACAGCGGCGGGTGCGGGCGGCACGATGGTTGCGAGGTCGTGGCCGCCTTCAAGGCCGGCGGGAGCATATGCTTCGCGGTCAGGACATTGGTCATCCGGGAAGGCGTTCAATCAAGGCCCGGGGTCCGGGGCGGGAGGGATCCGTAGCGCATGCAATCCGGGTCCGAGAATGGTAAACGGTCGGTCTTCGTATTCCCTGCATGCCCGATGCCCGTGAAGGACGACGCCATGACCGACGCCTCTGCTTACGAACCGCCGAAAGTCTGGACTTGGGAGCGCGAGAGCGGTGGACGCTTCGCCTCGATCAACCGCCCCATCGCCGGTGCCACGCATGAGCAGGAGCTGCCGCGCGGCAAGCACCCGCTCCAGCTCTACTCGTTGGCCACGCCCAACGGCGTGAAGGTCACGGTAATGCTTGAGGAGCTGCTGGCGGCGGGGCACAGCGGCGCGGAATACGACGCCTATGTGATCAGTATCGGCGACGGCGACCAGTTCGGCTCCGGCTTCGTCGCCATCAACCCGAACTCGAAAATCCCGGCACTGGTGGACTATTCACTGCCCAGGCCGACGCGCGTGTTCGAGTCCGGCGCGATCCTGTTGTACCTGGCGGAGAAGTTCGGCGCCTTCATCCCGGAAGACCCCTCTGAGCGCGCGGAATGCCTCTCCTGGCTGTTCTGGCAGATGGGCTCCGCGCCTTATCTCGGCGGCGGCTTCGGGCATTTCTACGCCTATGCGCCCAGCAAGCTGCAATATCCGATCGACCGCTATACGATGGAGGTGAAGCGCCAGCTCGATGTGCTCGACCGGCAACTGGCCGAGACGCGCTTCGTGGCGGGCGACGACTACACCGTCGCCGACATGGCGATCTGGCCCTGGTACGGCGTGCTGACGACGGACGCGCTCTACGGCGCCGCCGAGTTCCTGGCCGCGACGGACTATGCCAATGTCGTCCGCTGGCATGACGAGATCGCGGCCCGCGATGCCGTGATCCGGGGACGGAAGGTCAACCGGATCAGGGGACCGCTCGAGGACCAGCTCCACGAGCGCCATGACGCCTCCGATTTCGAGTTCCGCACCCAGGACAAGCTCGAGACGGCCGAATAGCCGGCGAACGGTGTCTGCGATTGCGGACCACCTACCGCAAAGGCCAATGGTCACGGCGCGCCGCCACATGTGCGTCACGGGCCACTATCTGGCGACCGAGGCGGGTTTCGCCATGCTGGAGGCTGGCGGCAATGCGGTCGGCGTAGTCCCCAGCGACCAGGTGCAGTTCTCCGGCGTGACGCCGATGCTCGCTCATCTATCTTGCCGAAGGCGACGAGGTGGTTAGCATCGCCGGACTCGCTTGACGAACGGCTTCACGTGGATCGGAGGAACAGGCCTGACCTCATGGCCCAGCTTCTCGATCTATCGCCCCCGGCCATCGCCACTCGTGCAGGGGTCCGTCGCCACAATACACCGCAGCGACGCTGCACGCTGAGCAATAGCCCCGTCGCGGTGCACCTTCCGGCGGAAAGCGACCGATCCGTCAGCCACCGCCCCGTGCATCTGGAAACTGTACTTCGCCAGATCGATCCCGATGATGCTCACCTCACTTGTTGTCTTCCTGTTTAGCTGGATAGGAGTCCAGGGTTTTTCGCAGATTGAACGGTCGTTGGATTTCCGGGGACGGTGGGCGGGGTCCCTTCGACGGGAAACGCACAATGTGACGCTTGCGCCCCTTGATTTTCTTCCCGACGTCATAGCCGGCGGGGCCCCGCTCTCCGCCGTCTTCACGAACTGACTGTCGATCACGGCAGCCGTCGGTTCCGCGGAACGGTCCGGCAGGTCCCGCTCCTGCTGGTGCAACGCATCCAGCATGCGGTCGAACACGCCGCTGGCACGCCAGTTGCATACGTCGTTCCGAATTGTCGTAAACGGTGGAAACCACTTGGGAAGTGCCTGCCACAGACACCCCGACGCCAGCATGTACTGGATCGCGTCGAACACCTCCCGCAAGTCCGTCGTGCGCGGTCGTCCCTTCCGCGATGGCTTGGGGAGAAGCGGTAAGATCACTTCCCACTCTTCATCCGTGACATCACTTTCATACCGCTTACGCGAGCGACTATACTGCTCGTGAGTGGCCTCGGTCAGGAGATATTCCGGTCCAAGGCCGACAACAATGCCGATCGGTCTCTGGTCGTCGGGGTGTGTGCGTCGCCTGCATGGGCCTGATCGCCGACCGACTGATCAACGCCTGGGCCCGGGAATGCAGGAAGCTGTTGGGGCTGGAATGACGGACAGGACAGGCAAAGTACCGTTCGTGCAACGACCCTCCACCTCCGGCGCCGTACTGCTTCCCGGTGTTCCGACCCTGGGCTTCGGGGTCGAGCGCTATGTCGCCGAGGGTGGCGCGTCAATCGTCTTTTCGTTGGAACCGGGCGACGCTGTCACGGTTCGTGACCGGGAAGGAAGGCAGACCGCCGAGGTGTCGGCGTTTGCCCCGACCGGCTCACCGGATACGGAAGCACTGGGCATCGCGACGAACGGAACGGCCGAAGGCCTCAAGGCGATCCTGGGAACGGACGACGAACACTCCCGCTCGCTGGCGGGAAGCCTGCAGCGGCGCGGCCTCGATATTGCGGCGGCGCGGTCAATCGACGTTCTTGGCGGGGATTCACGCGCGGGCGATGAGGCAACCTTCACCGCCGAGCGGTCGCTGGTGTGCTTCGTGGCGGCCCCGGGGGCTGCGATGCGCGTCGACCGGCAGGACCCGCCGACCCGGATCGAGATCTTCGTCGCCCGCGCCAACCCGGTCGCGCCCGATGAGCACCCGGTGCCGGAGCCCCTGGCCGATCCGAGGATCGACCAGCGTATCGCTGCCAGCACTGCCGAGGTCTACGAGGTCAAGGCCGGCGAGTTTATCCAGATCATCGACGTGCAGGGCCGGCAATGTTCGGACTTCCAGGCGTTCACCGCCGCCGGCCTCGAACGGGGCCGCGAAGTCTGCCTGGACGCAACGGGCACCCGCACGCTGATGGGCAGCGCCTATCCGACGCCGGGCCTGCTGTCGAAATGCTTCGACCAGGACCTGCAACCGATGGTCGAAGTGATCCGCGACACGTGCGGCCGGCACGACAGTTTCCTCTACGCCTGCACGGCGAAGTACTATGACGACGTCGGCTATCCCGGCCACGTCAACTGCACGGACAACTTCAACCGGGCGCTGGCGCCGTTCGAGATCGCGCCGCGCCGCGGCTGGATGGCGCTCAACTTCTTCTTCAACACCGGGTTCGACGGCGCCAATCAGGCGTTTCACGATGATCCCTGGTCACGTCCGGGTGACTACGTGCTGTTGCAGGCCTTGACCGACATGGTCTGCGTCTCGTCCGCCTGCCCGGACGATATCGACGCAGCCAATGGCTGGAACCCGACCGACATCCATGTGCGGGTCTACCCGCGCGGGAACGTGTTTTCCAAGGCGGTGGCTTATCGCATGACTCCCGACGCCGATCCCAAGCTGACCAGGGAAACCGGTTTCCACACACGGTTTGCCGAGCACACGCGGAACTTCACTGAATACAACGGCTACTGGCTGGCCAACAGTTTCACCAACCGGGGTGCGCTGGACGAATACTGGGCGTGTCGCGAGCGCGCGGTGATCATGGACCTGTCGGCATTGCGCAAATTCGAGATCCTGGGGCCGGACGCCGAGTGCCTGATGCAATGGGTGCTCACCCGGAACATGCGCCGGCTGGCCATCGGACAGGTGGTCTATTCCGCGATGTGCTACGAGACTGGCGGCATGATCGATGACGGCACTGCCTTCCGGTTGGGCAACGACAATTTCCGCTGGATCGGCGGCTGCGACTATGGCGGCGAGTGGATGCGCGAACAGGCGGTGAAGCTCGGGCTCAATGTCTGGGTCCGCTCATCGACAGACCAGTTGCACAACGTGGCCGTCCAGGGTCCCGGGAGCCGAGACATCCTCAGGGAGGTGGTGTGGACACCGCCTGCCCAGCCATCGATAGAGGAGCTCGGCTGGTTTCGCTTTGCGATCGGGCGGATCGGCGATCACGCCGGGATTCCGATCATCGTCTCCCGAACCGGCTACACCGGCGAGCTTGGGTTCGAGGTCTGGTGCCACCCGCGCGACGCCTCGGGCGTGTGGGACGCGATATGGGCGGCCGGCGAACCGCATGGGCTTTCGCCCTTCGGGCTGGAGGCACTCGACATGGTCCGGATCGAAGCCGGCCTGGTGTTCGCCAACTACGAGTTCGACGATCAGACCGACCCGTTCGAGGCCGGCATCGGATTCACCGTGCCCCTGAAGACGAAGGAAGATGACTTCGTCGGGCGGGAAGCTCTGACCCGGCGCAGGGACTCGCCGCAGCGAAGGCTGGTCGGTCTGGAACTGGAAGGACAGGAGGCGGGAGCCCACGGTGATTGCGTGCATATCGGTCGTGCCCAGGTCGGTGTCATCACCAGCGCCATGCGGTCACCGATCCTGCGCAAGAACATCGCACTGTGCCGGATGGACGTGACGGCATCTTCGGAAGGGACGGCAGTCGAAGTCGGCAAGCTGGACGGGCACCAGAAGCGCATCCCGGCGAGAGTGGTGCCGTTTCCCTTCTACGATCCGACGAAATCCCGGGTTCGGGCCTGAATGCCCGGTCCGGCGCGCCGTCAGGAATCCTTCTACGCCGATGCAGCGCCCATCAGGTCCCGGCGCGCCTTTTCCAGATGCTCGTTGATGTGCCTGACCGCGGAGATCATGTCGCGGCGTTCGATGGCCTCGAACAGGGCGCGATGCTGGCGGTTGTATTCGTCAATCTCTTCGGGCGACAGGATCTTGTTCCTCATGGCAACCCACTGGGCATGGCCGCGAACCTCGTTGATTTGCTGGTAGAGGTGGAGCAACAGGGGGTTCTTGGAACTCCTGGCCAGCCATTCGTGGAACATGCTGTCGTGCCGGGTAAAGGCTTCCTTGTCGTTCCGGCACAGTTCGAGTTCGTTCAGGATCGAACCCAGCATCTTGACTTCATTGGCTGTTGCGTTGAGCACTGCGAGACGGATCATGTGCGGCTCAACGGCCAGGCGCGCTTCGATCAGCTCCAGCGGGCTGACGCGGCTCACGATGTCATGCACGGCGTTCGTCGACATGTCGTCGCATCTGACGAACGTGCCGCTGCCGACCCGCCGTTCGATCAATCCTTCGGTTTCCAGATTGAGCAGAACCTTGCGGATGGTGCTGCGCGCAGTGTCGAAGCGTTCGGCGAGCTCGCGCTCTGCGGGCAGCTGGTCTCCGTCCACGTAAAATCCGCGGCGAATGGCCTCACGCAACTGGGTCGTGATCTGGCCGACATGGCGGCCGCGCTCCGCGTAGCCCGGACCGGAAACCGGCTGGAATTCCTGTGCAGGTCCTCGCGCGTCGTCCATGACGGCACACTCCCGAATTAGCCAAGAATTTCACTGTCTCGCTAGGGCTTGTTGAGAATCATCGAGCGTTTATGACGTTTGAGCAGGCCTGGAGCAAGGTTTGGAAGCTCTTGTCGGGCGGCGGCGCGGTTGGGGTGCTGTTCGATAACGCTCTCGGCCCGACGGCGCTCCATCTCCCCAAGATCCGGTTAGCGTCGGAAGCCGCGTCCGCGATCACCCCGCCGAAACCCGTACCCTCGATCAGGGCGGCAGCCGACTTGCTGTCGTGGCCGGGCGGGCGGGTTGTCGAGAGAGTTGGTCAAGACCACGATCTTGCTTGTTACCCCGCCGCGCGAGCGTCCAATGGCCTGATTGCGCGTTCCCCGTTTGCGCCGTGGTCATGGCGATGAACCCCGACGATGGTTCCGTCGATCATCCCATGCGCCATGTCCGCCTCCCCCGACACAATCTCGAACACACCGCGTCCGGCCCAGCGGTGGAACCGGTTGAAGACCGTGTTCCAGCCCCTGGACTCCCCCGGAAGGTTCCATCAGGGCGAGGCGGTCCGCGCGATCCACAAGACTACCTCCTTGAACAAGGACTCAATTCGTGTTTCGCAGGTACTGAAGCCGGTTTGCCCTGGAGATCGGAGAGAGGAATCACGACTGGTTTCGGGGCTGGTTCCTGCACGTCGACACGTTGACGGCCGAATGTCGGACCCACCGGAGGGCCGCGGCCTCGCTGGCGGCAGTTGAGCTGCGCGTGGACGACAAGCGGCACTGTCGTGCTTGACATCCCTCACCGGCGCATCACCGCCTCCGCCGGCGAGCGGGTCCATGGCACCGTGCACATCCGGGCGGTCAACAGCCGCCACAGTCAGATCAGGAGCGTCCTGCACACGCGGCGCGGCATCGCCATCAGGTACCCGGACAGCAATCTAAGGTGGTTCCATCTCGTCGAACGTGGTGACCAGCCATCGTCCAGGGCGTGTCTTGTACCGGCGAGAGCAAGGCCATGCCCGCGCCTTACGAATTGAGCCTGAACAAGACGACCGTCCCCGCCGGCCCCGCCCGGATCGCTCTCCTTGCCCGGACAGTGCGGCTCCATCAAGGCCCATTGACTGTCCGTCAGGACCCGTCGCGCCACAACGCTCCCCTCCCCTGTCGAAAAGCTGGAATTATTCCAATGCGCGAAACTACTCACGCATGTGTGTTCTTCGTTTGGTCTGGCATTTGCGCGTTCGCATCTCGGGTCACGTGCGCCCATGCACGTGTGCCCAGCGACGTGATCCGATCGGGCGCCTTGGTGAAGCCTGACCAGACAGCGTTGACCCGCTTCTTCACCGCGTCGGCGGCAGCTCTGATCGACCGGCTGGTCCACCACTGCCACATCGTCGACATCCGCGGAAACAGCTATCGCATGCGCGATCATCAGAACCTGCTGCACTCCGGCCAAGAGCGCCGCCGCAAGAGGACTGCGGCATGAACCCCACGCAAACCGGAAGCAGAAACAACGCAGCTCTCCCGCCGTGGGTCACTGGCCCGCCGCCTGGCGGCGGGCCAGTGACCCACGGCTCAACCCAGCACCGCCCGCCAAACCCTGTGCCTGGCAGAGGGGCCAAAGTGAGAAATTTTCAATCGGCAGAAGTGAGAAGATTTCAGTCGGACTTGACATTGGGATGAAACGGCCGCGGCGACAGCTTGCGGAAGTCCAGGGACCGAACCAGGCGGCGATCCCTCTCCAGCGAAAGCACGATCTGAAAGCTCCGTTCACTGTTGGTCTTGATCCGTCCCGGGTTCCGGTGTTGTGATCACGATGTCTGTCGGCATGCAGTCCTCCCTGTGAGCTTCAGACACCCACAAGGTACAGGACAGCAGCACCGGCTGCACACCATACGACGTGGTCGGACACAACAGTTTGTTCATTGTTTGTTCATGGATCTCTACTTATGGGGATTGGTATTACAGGTCCCTATCTCCCGAAAATCCCGCACTTCTCAACAGACCCCAAATTGGTTGATATTGGCAGTATTGGTTTGCAATTGGTCACAGACCGGTGCAAACTGGACATCGTCCAGTCCGGCGGCAGCGTCGGTCCGAGCCGGTTGTAAAACTCGCAATTGCCAATGACACCATGGTCCTTCAGTGCCTATTATGCTAGCCAACGCCATTCAGCCGGGGCGAGCATAATGGTTCATATTGGTCACACCAACGGCCCGGGCGATGCGGCAAGGCTCGGAAAAGCGCGCCAGGAAGGGACGGCGACATGATGGATATCGAAACCTTTGTACAACAGGACGGCCGCGACGAGCTGGTCAAGCAGGTGCGCGAGATGATCGACGAGAAGGGGGTCCAGTACCTGTATCTCCAGTTCGTGTCGATCACCGGACGGATATGTGGCAAGGGCATTCCGGCGGATCACTGGGAAACGGTGGCCGAGCGGGGCTTCCAGCTGGTCTACGGCGCGACCGTCAACCTGTTCCTGAACCGGCACGGCGAATATCTGGGCTACGGGCCGCAGGAAAAAGAGCTGGTCGGCATTCCGGAGCCCGAAACATTCTGCCAGCTGGCCTGGGACAAGCGGGTCGCCCGGATCTGGTGCACCCTGTTTCGCAACCGGGAAGAACGTGAGAATCCCGGCGCCTTCCTGACCT
>MPMT01000097.1 GCA_002238645.1 Alphaproteobacteria bacterium bin52
CGCTGCATCCGGGATATACCGGCGAGATGGACTGCGGCGTCAGCAGAGCCTGGCTCAATGTTCCCTTCCAGAAGGGCGGGTGGCCGCGCCGCAATCCCGACGCGGCGGCGGTGCTGCGCCGAAGCGATGGCCCGTTCCACTTCGCCGGCGACCAGGTAACGGCGCTGCCCGGTTGGCAGGAAGGCGCCCTGCTCGCCGCCCACGCCGCCGCGCAGTCGATCGACCGCCAGTTCACGGGCCGGTGAAACGCAGTCGCGGCAGTGCGCATCAGGAAAGGCACTGCCCGATCGGGAAAGACCCCGACGGTGCCACGGCCCTTCGAGGGTTCCGGATACACGCGGAACAGGGCAACGCCATCGCTCTGTTCAATCTCGGGTTCGCCTACACCGTAGGCGAGGGCGTGCCCCAGGACCATGCCGAGGCGGCGCGCTGGTACCGCCGAGCGGCGGAACAGGGCGACGCTGACGCTCAGTTCGCTCTCGGGCTCATGTACGAATCCGGCAACGGGGTGGCACAGAATTTCGTTCAAGCACACAAGTGGTTCAACCTCGCCGCTTCTCGACTCGGAGCCTCGGATCGGGACCTGCGCGACACAATGGTGCGCGGCCGCGACCGGGTCGCCGCCCGGTTGAGCCCGACCGAAATCGCCGAAGCGCAGCGCCTGGCACGGGAGTGGCAACCCGAGCAGGCCCCGGACTGACCTGGCCACGCGTGATTGAAGCCCCGATCGCACGAATGAACCTCGGCTGCGCAGCTCGCGGCGGGCCGATCGCGCCGGCGCTGGCGCTGGCGGCGCGGGGCCGGTTTTCAGGGGATCATTCGTTCCGATCAGCGCACAATCTGCATGCCGACCATGTGTGACGTCCAGACCACCCTGCCCACGATGGAAAAGTCGGGCGCCCAGGAAACCGCCTCGAACTCCGGATTGTCCGCGACCACCTGCCATTCCGACCCGCATTTTCGAAGCCGCCGCACAGTGAGTTCAGGGGCCTCGATCACAAACACGTGATCGTGACGGCGTCTCGTGCGCCGCAGGTCGACCAGGCCAACGGCGCCGACCGGAATCCCCGGCGCCATAGAGTCATCGAAAAACTCAATCACCTCGCACTTCAGCGGGTTCAGGTTGAACTCGAGCAGAAACTCCAGACCAAACGACACGCAGCCGTTCGGGCTGAAGCCGACCCATTCGGGCTGGTGCCCGTCGCGCATCGGCACCGGGTACGGTGTGAGGATCTCGCCGCGGCGCTGCCCCCAGCGATGGCTGTCGGATTCCGGCGGCAAAACCGCCACGTCCGACACCGCGCGTGGTGGGCCGATGTAACACTCCAATCCGACAGCGTCGCAGATCTCATACACTCTCTCGATCGACGGAGTGCGGCCGCGCATCACAGATCGGATCGCGTCCCGGTTCAGCCCAAACTTCTCGGCGGCAGTGATCGGTGTCAGGCCGATCTGCTTGAGGTGGTCGTCCAGGATCTGCGCAAATTGACGCACAACGGGTGCCATATACGCCACAATTATCCCCGGTCCTACTGCCTCGACCAGGACCGGCACTGCGACCGTCGCGCGCAGCGCATCCGCCACCCATCTTCTGACAGCCTGAACCGCTCTGCCATCACCTGTTTCTCCACCTGGATGCGGCACGGGAAGCTGTGCCGAGCGGGAAGGCCGCTCGCGAGACCAGCGCTTAGTTGATCTTAATTGGTTTGGCGCAGCCAGTCAGCCACCTGGCGGCCCAAGGTCTCCAACAATGCCCGTCATCGCGTTCCCCCCACTCGCCCCTATATTTGATGTGGAGGTTCCTGCCATGTCTGAAGTCGCAGCACGGTTCGATTGGGATGATCGCGCCGCTGTACGGCTCGCCGACGGGCGGTTTCTCGCCCTCCTCGATGGCACCTGGGAAGAACTCGACCGCGTGTCCGCGGCCGATGTCTCCCAGACCGGCGCCATCCTCCCACCCGAGACGTTCGCCAAGACGTTTCCAAACGCCGACGCTTCCGCGATACCCGCAAGCCCCGAGGACCGCACGGCCTCGGCGTAGAGCTGACGTTGCTCGTCGAGCAACCGCTGACAGCCGCAGCGGCTCCGCCATCACCTGTTCCTTCACCGGCCGGATCCCAGGGTTTCCGACAATACCCGTCATCGCGTTCCCCCGCCCCGAGTGCGGCGGACCGTCTGTATGATCGTCAACATGTAGAAGCATCCACATGTCGGATTGTATGGATATATATGCGTTATATATGCGTATACCAACCGCCAGAATGGAGGCACCCGCAACCGACGTTCGCTTGGTCCCCGTACTGCTGCCCTGCCTGACCGCGACCCGAACCGCCCGGCATCTGGCGACCGGCGGAAATCGGGGCGCAGCGGCGAAGGCGCGTGGCCCTGCGCTGCGGGAACCGGAGCCGTTCGACGGTCAGGCGGCTTCTTCCACTGTGACCACCAGGCGCTTGCTGAAGCGGGCCAGGGCTTCTTCCAGACGGCCGATCTTGGTGGCGTGGCGGGGGTCGAGCATGCGGCGGACCTCGCTTTCCTGGACGCCCATTGCCGACGCGAAGGCGCTGTTGGACAGCCGTTCTTCGCGCAGCGCCTCGTAGAGCGCCGCCTTGGCGGCCAGCACCGCGCCCGGAACCGCCGCCGGCCGGCCCCTGGCCGGGCTCGGCGCCGGAATGTCCTCGCGCCGCGCGATACGGCCCGCGAGCGCCTCCTCCAGGCAGTCCGCGGCTTCCGCCACCGCCTCGGCGAGCGTCTCGCCGTCCGTGAACGCCTCGTCGAAGTCGGGGAAGGTAACCGACCAGCCGCCTTCGCGCTCCTCGTGGAGGTCGATGGGGTAGCTGTATCGCATCGCCATGATCGGAACTCCCTAAAGGTCGTCCGGGTCGCTTACCGGTGCTCTGAACTCGCGCACAGGTGTCCATGTGCGCGAGTGAACAGTTGAACACTTGCACACGTGCATCAACGAACACACGAACAGGTACACGGTTCCGCCTGGGGCGATGATCGAGGCCGACAGCGGCGCTGATCATCCCGCCGCGAAAGGATCGTCGCGATCACGGAACGGGGACGGTTCCGGCGGCTGCCAGTCGTCGCGGTCCAGCGCATCGGCCGCGTCCTCGAGTGTCGCCGCCAGGGTTTCGCGCGCGTGGACGAGCAGCGCTGTCCAAGCGACATGTCCGGGGAGCGCGATGTCCGGACCGTCACGTTCGATCGCGTTCCGGAGTGCGACGGCGCCCCTTCTGAACCTTCTGGCGGCAGCGCCCGTCAGGTCGGCGGTGTCCCGGGGGTCCAGCATGTCGGCCGGAAGTGCGGCCAGTTCCTTGCCGGTGAGTTCGAGGACAACGGGCAACCGGGCGATGGCGTGGTCAAGGCTGGCCTCGTCGGCGCCGTCGTATCCGGCCAAGTGATCGCCCCTCGTTGCGCCGTTCATGCGAGCGATATCGTCAGCCAGCGTCGCGAGACCCGCGTGGCGGGCCTGGTCCGCCAGTTCGTTCAGATCGTGGGTGTGGCGGGCATCGACGCCGTGCCGTCCCATGATGGCCTTTGCCAGGTGTTCGGCGGCATCGGCGGTCGCGGTGACGAACTGGTCGACGCGTTCGATGATCTCGTCGCGGACCAGCTGGCGTTCGATGTCGGCCGAAGTTCCAATTGCCAGAGTGATCCTGCCGAGTGAGGCGTAGAGCAATCGCCTGTACCTGTCCGCATCCATGAACGGGTCCCCTTCCCTGTTCGGCCTGGACCAGTTCCCGGCCAGGATCCGGCCGTCGACTGCGATCCCCCGGCCGATATGGCCAATGCACAGAGCCTTGCGCTCGACGAGCTTCTCGGGGATGGCGATGTTGTGGACGTCATTCCCGATGTTCTCCCAGCGGATCGAGAGGCTGTGCGGAACGGCAGAACAGCGGTCACCGTCTCCGGCAGTGATGAAGGCGATGTCCCAGTCGCTGTTCGGTCCGTGGGTGCCGCGGGCGCGGGAGCCGAACAGCACCGCCGCCCTGGCCTCGGGCCAGGCGTCCACCACCTCCTGGGCGGCGCGCCGGATCTCGGCGAGCGCGGTTTCATCGTCCATGCCGCATGACTGGCACCGTTCCTGCGCCCGGTCAATTCCGCCGGTTGAACAGGTTCGTCATGGCGCGCTCGCGGTCAGGAGTGAGACGGCGCCCTTCTGACACTTCCGACCCCTCCGGCGCAGCGTCGGTGAAGCCGGCAGTTTTCCGGCGGCCAGGAAGCTCAGCCGCCGCAGCGAGCCTGCGGGGCGTACCCGGCTCACCGTGGCCCTCACAGGCCCTTGATCGTCAGATCCATGGCCCTGCCCCTCTTCGCGCAGCGCCTCGTGGCCGGGCTCGGCGCCGGAATGTCCTCGCGCCGCGAAAGGATCGTCGCGGTCGCGGACTGAATGCCCCACCGCGACATGGCCGGATTTTGCTCGAAGCCTGCCTCCAGTTGTAGTACGAAACATGGCCCCGTGAACACACGAGGAAGAATGGCGGCATGAGCCGACACCCGTTCCCGCCAGGTCCCGAAAAGCGGCTCGTTACCGCAGCCGAGTTCCTCCAGGCCTATTCCGAAGGCCGCATCGACTCGCGAGAGACGATGCACGGCATCGGAGTCGACAGCTTCAGCGACCTGCTGGATGCCATGGCGGGTTGCGGCTTCCGGCTGCCACGCGGTCGCGGCCGGGAAGAGCAGGTCGAACGCGAGGTTGCTGCAGCGCTCCCCATGCTGGCCGAAGCGCTGGGCGTTCCGCTGCCGGGTACGGCACCGGAATGATCACGGTGGTAGTGCCCGATACCGGGCCGCTGATTTCACTCGCGCGCATTGGGCGACTTGACCTTTTGGATCGGTTATATGCGCCCGAACCGGAACAGGCCCGCTTTCGTCGACGCAGCCGAATCAGGGGGCCGGAGAGAATTCGATCAGGGAACTGGCCGACAAGCTCCGCAACACGCTCTCTCGCGATGCCACGGGTCTGGTTCTGTTCGAGGACTCCAGTGTCAAGAGGATGGACTTCGGCCCGTATGTTCGTGTCATGTCGACGTGGTCCTTCGCCGTCGCGCTGGAACGCCTGGAGGTGATTCCGTCGGCCGGCGAATTGTTCGACCGGATCGAGGATGCCGGGCGTATCCCGCCACGGCAGGCTTTCGACAGGCCCGGCGCCGCAAGAGCGGAGGATTTCGAGGACAGTTTCGATTTTTCGTAACTGGCCGGTATCTACTCGCTTGGCGGCACGTACAGCATAGGCTTGACCTAAATGAGCTTGAGCAATCCCCGCAGCCTTCCCACATGCAGCTTCAAAGTATAATTGAGCAACCTCAGCGGCGGTGGAAGAAATATCACCAGCCGCCACTCCCGTTCATGGGCGAAGCATTTGGGCTTGGAGTAGTGCTTGCGCCTCCAGTCATCTGACGGACCTGGAACGGTGTCGAGATTTTCCGT
The DNA here is from genome assembly GCA_002238645.1 of Alphaproteobacteria bacterium bin52. GTDB lineage: Bacteria > Pseudomonadota > Alphaproteobacteria > Thalassobaculales > Thalassobaculaceae > Bin52. The sequence continues at coordinate 5,434 of MPMT01000097.1, forward strand.
TTTGTCGTATCTTACTTTGTGCCATCGAACCTTGCTCCCTTTCGGCAACTGATCCCTCACCTGGTCGCACAGCTTACCTGGAATCGACAACTTCAGTACGAACTTGCCGTACTCCGGCAAGGTGACTTCGCTGTAGCTCATGATGAAGGGAGGAAAAACAAAGTTTTCATCGGCGACATCGCGATGCAGCATTCCGTCCACTACATAAGACCCTACACCTTCCATCAAGTCCCGGCCCGGCCCATCAACTGAGCGAAAGTACTTCAATGATCGGAACCAGAGAATTCCCTGAAGATGGTTTCGCATGGCCGTTTCGCTATCAACACTACGATACAGCGATGGAACTTCCGTCACACAACCGATCCCTTTTGAATGGCAACTGGTGCCGCCTCCGGTTGCTCTCAAACCCTGACAAGACTGCGCGGTTCATAGCGTCAATATACCTGTTTCCTCGGCGCTCACGCCGCCTCTCCGGGCACCGCCAGGTATTCCTGCATTTCCTCGAGATCGACGAGATGCAGGTTGCGTCCGACGCGCTTGAGGTCGCGAAAGGCCGCCGGCGCCGTTGCGAGGCGCAACGGCCGGTCCCGGCGGAGCGTGCTCTCGACGATGTCGGCCTCCGACCGCTGGGTGTGGGTGAACTCGATCGTTCCGTACGGCGTCCTGAACACGCCCTTCCGCCCGGTAGTCATGATCGTCAGATAGGCTTGGGGAACCTGCGAGATGACGCCCCACTCGGAGAGCGCGCACTCGAGGCTCAGATAGTTGTACTCGCCGCGGCGGATTGCGCATGCGACCTTCTCGAGAAGGTCGGCGCGGCTGCGGCTCGACAACGGGTTCACGAAAACCCCGTTTGCCGCACGCTCCAGCAGCCCCTCCCGCACCAGGCGGCCCACGCTCGCGGAAAGCGCCTTGTCGGACCGGTGCGGGAACAGCTTTCTGAGGTCCGCGAGCGTAAACACCGTCCGCCCCAGACGGTCCCAGGCGGCGAGTGTCTTGATCGCGTCGACGGTTCGCATGGTCCCCATCCAAACAGACCGCTCTTCCGCATATCTACGGGATAGTTGTCCAGTTGGTCAACCGCACATGCGCCCTGCACAATCCGGTATTCTGGCTCAATCCCCGCACAGGTTCACGTTTCCACACCGCGCCCAGCGGCACCTGTGCATGTCTGCGGTCGTGTACACACGCACACCGGAACACTGGCACACCGGAACACGTGCACAGGGTTACGCGTGTACATGTTCCGGCCTCGAAGATCTCGAGATCGAACTCGCCGATGACGGCGAACGGCCCGCCCTGCGGCTGCGCGAGAAGAGGCCGGATGACGATGCGCCGGAGCCGGACACCGCCGCGCGGCGCATCCTCGAAGTCCTCGCCGGGGCCGGAACCCCGCGCGCCCGGGCCCGCAGGTGTTTTCCGTGCAATGGTGTCGCACGGGAGCGCCGGAACCCCGCGCGCCCGGGCCCGCATCCGGAACCGCGCCGCACTGCGCAACGCCACCGTCACCGCCGTGCTCCACGAACTCGTCCGGGAAGGCCGCGTCGGGCGGATCGCCGGCGGGCACTGCCGGACCGCTCCGACGGGTGCCGCCGGCAACGGGAAAGGACAGAACGGACGCGTTCCCGCTGCCGTTCCCGGGCCCCAACCCCAGGCGTTGAGCGGAACGGGAACGGGAACGCCCGCCCCGCGTCCCGCGCGGCGAACCCACAATGCCGCCCCGTCACGTCGAGCGATCGGTCACCCCGTGGCCGTAAGCTTACGGCGATGGATGCACTGCGTCGGTTGGACGCCGGCGGGTCACCCGAAGGGCCGGAGCGAAGCGAAGGAGCCGCGCAGCAGCTTGACGCGCCGACGGCCGTCCGACACCCCTGCCGTCACGCTCGGCCCCACGACCGAAACCCATTGAACAACGCGAGCACCCCGCCATCAGATACCGCGAGCAACACTCACCTGCGCGAGAGAACGGATGCACGAAGGAACACCGTCAGTGCAGAACAAACGAACTCATGTACACGTACACAAGTGCATGTGTGCGATCTTGCAGACGTGCATCATTGCACACCCGCACAGGTTTACGGTTCCGCCCAGGGGGCTCTGTCACCGTCCGGCCCGCCCGGCTCCGGTTCGGGTCCGGCGGTGATCAGCCTGAAGACGCGCAAGCCGCCCCTCTTGCGCAGGCCGAGGACGCCGATGCCCTCGGGGTCGGGTATTTCGCGGACCCCGGGCGCCGGCGCGCCGGGCCGGCTGATGTCGACCCTGCCGCTCAGGTGTGTCTCTTCGCCCCCGTCCGACACGATCACCCCGGTCAGGACTCCACTGGCCTCGATGTCCAGCCAGCCCTTGCCGGTCAGGAGCTCGAGCCGTTCGAGCCCGAGGCCGGTCAGGCCGAACTCGGCCTGTTCGGCCAGCGCGCCCGCGACCTGGCGGGCGTCGGCCTGGCTGGTGATGGTGATCCAGCCGCGCTCGCCCTCCACGGTCAGCGCCTCGATCCGCGCCGGCCCGTCCTGCGGCCGGTGGGGCAGGTACAGCGTGCCGGGGTCGAACCATCCCGGCACGCCGCTTCGCAGCCGCAGTTCCGACCACCCTCCCCGCGCTTCAGTCCCGTCCTGGTCCATGTCCGGCTCCCTGCCCGTCGTGCCCGATCGCGGCGCAGACCAGCCGCGCCACCCGTCCCGTCGTTTCCCACCGCAGCGAGCCGGCGTGCAGCACCGACTCGCCGCTGTCGCGCCTGCGGCCCTCGAGCATCACCCTGATCAACGGCCGGCCCTTCGCCACGTTCACGGCGAGCCCGACCAGCCCGGCCCCGAGCGCCTGGTCGAACACGGCCCCGACAGCCCGCGCCACCCGGTCCTGGTTCTCCTGCGACAGCGCCATGAACTCGTGTCCGCACCAGGTCGAGAACACGACCAGCGCGAGAACGCCGACGGCGGCATTCGCGCGCATGGCCCGCCTCGGCCTGAGCCGGGTTCGGCTCAGCACGGCCCGCTCCCGCAGCTCCGCGGCGGGCGGCGGGCGCAGCAGCACCCGGCCGCCTCCCCGTCCCCCGAAGTGCCGGGCGATATCGACCCCGACCTGGCGGACTGCGCGGCCCTTCAGCACCACCTTCACGGCCGCCGGCGGGCGCCGCCGGCCGGGGCGGCGTGTCTCGCCCTGACCTCCGTTCGCCACGCCCGCCTCCCTGTCGGCCCGCGGCCGCGCTCACCCGGGCTGTTTGCCCAGCTCCGGCACCGGCCCGGGAGGCTCGCCGGCCAACGCCGCGCTCCGCGGTTCGGGCGGGGTCGGCAGCTTGTTCCATGTGTCGGCCAGGGCTGTCATGAGGGCTGCTTGGTCCTCATCCGATGTCCGGGAGGCCCCCTGCCACCGGCGCCGGCGCTCTTCGCGCCGGGCGCGTTTCCACGGCGCCATCGGACCTGACGATTTCTTTTCCCTTGTGCTGGCGGCGGTCCACAGGCCGTCATGCCAGCCCGCCAGGCCCGCAAGGATCAGGATCCCGACGACCAGCTTCTCGTAGGCCCGGTCCGCCTCCCATGTCGCCAGGCTCCAGGCCGCCTTCCACTTCTCGACTGCCCCCGCCCCCACGATCGCCGCGAATTGCGCTTCGGACATGTCTCTCCACAACAACGGACCGCCCCGGATCATCGCGACCGTCTCGGCCGCCATCATGGCCACTGCGACAGTCGCCCACCCCGCCACGACCAGCGCCAGCGGGCGTATGTCCCACAGCGCGGTAAATTCGACCAGAGCGCCGGACCACCGGCTCAGGCGGCCGAGACGCCGGGACGCGCCGACGTCTGCCCGGAGCCGGTATACGGCCAGGGCAGTGCCCCCGGCCCCCAGGTAAACGATGGCCAGCTCCAGCATCGCCCCGGTTGCCCCCCAGGGAGATAGGGCGATGAACCCGAGGCAAAGCACTGGCACGCTCCAGGCGAAGGAGGTTTCCAGTTCCAGGCGGGCCACCGGGTCTCCTCCGGGACCGGACGGCACGGAACCGCAGCCGCGCCAGTACGCCGTCCGCTCTCGACGACGGGACCTGCCGCCGATCACGGCGAACGGGAACCGCCACCCATGACGGCGGAATGCGCGGCGCAGCAATTCACCGTCGCGCAGGCTCGCGAGCATCGTCAGGACGATGGTCAGGACCTCCGCGACCCCAACCGCAAGGTCAGCGCCGAGCGGTATGTCCAGTTTCCCCGTCACGATCACCTTGTCGTGAACCTCGACCAGCCCGAAGGCCACCAGGCAGCCGAAGATGCGCGGATCGCGGCGCGTCAGGGCCTCGAACAACTTTGCCGCCCGGTGCCCTTCAATCCGCCATCCCTGCTCTTGCCGAGGCCGGCTCGACTCCATGCACAGGGCCAGCACCATGCCCAGCAGATACAGGGCAGCCACGGCACAAGCCCATCCCTGGCCGGCGTAAAAGCGGCTCATCACGAGCACCATGCCCAGGACAAGGACACTCCGCGCGAGCGACGCCCGCAGTTCCCGGTCTTCCGTCATTCTCGAAGCTCCTGCCGCGTGCGGAGATGCCGGTCATCGTCGGGTCTCCTGCCCTGCCGCCAGAGTTGCCGCATCCGCCTCGCCCGCCAAGCTTCCGGCCGGTCCGTCCACAGAAAACCGACCCGGCCTCACCCCGCACCCCGTCCGCAGGCCCCGCCCGTGCACACGTGCATCCGTGCACGACAGCACGTGTCCGCGACTTCAGCCGTTCAGACCTGCACCCGCTGTCACCGCACCCCACCCATTGATATCTTTACGCGGTAAGGCCGGATTCAGAGTCGGAGGTCAGTGAGTCGGAGGTCAGTGAGTCAGAGGTCAGGGGTCAGTGAGGCGGAGGTCGTGTACACACGTGCATCCGTACACGACAGCACATGTTCGCGACCTCCGCCGTTCAGAGGTGCATTACCGGGATCCGGTCACCCGGGCCCCGCGCCGCCATTCCCACGGCGGCACGAACCGGCCCGACCAGATCCCCCGCAGGGCCTGGCGGGTCTGGTCCTCGAGCTGCTCCAGCCCGGCCCCCGGCCAGGCCATCGCCCAGCCTTGCGCGACCATCGCCTCGCCGATCGCGATGTCGTCGACGAAACAGTCACCCAGCACCCGGCCGTAGCGGTCCAGCCCCTGCTCGACGCACCTGACCGTGCGTCCCGCAACCCAGCTCGCCAGGGCCTCGGTCGCGCCGCGGCCGCAGGCCCAGGGACCTCCCGGGCTGTAGCAGACCTGCCGGGTCTCCGGAGCATCGATGCGCCGCAGCCTCACCCGGGTCCCGCCCACCTCGATCGTGTCGCCGTCGATCACCCTGGCCGGTCCGGCAAGAGAGCCACCGGCATCGGCATCAGGCGCCGGTGCGCGCGGCGGCACACCCTGCGGCAGCACCGCCGCGCCGTCCCCGAGCATCCCTTCAACCTCTGCCATCACCGCGGACGCCCCGTCCCAGCCCTGGTCCAGCACGCCGGCGACGAAGGCCCGGGTCTGCCCCAGCCCCTGTTCCACGGCAGTCGTGACTTGGGTGAGAGCGCCCCTCGCGGCACGCACGGGATCCGACCCGCTCCCGGGCGTGAACGCCAGGTTCACCATCCCGAGCCCCAGGCTTCCGAGGATGATCGCGATGAAGGTGCGATAGAGCCGCATCCGCCCGCCTCCCGGGTCACCCGGCCGCGTTCACGCCGGCGAGATCCTGATCGAGCACCATGCCGGACCCGGGGGAGGGGAGCCGGCCTCCGGCGCGCGGCGCCCGAACCTGATCACCGAACTTGACCATGAGCCGGGCCCAGGCAGCCGGGGCGCGTCAGCCGAACGGTGAGGGCGGCAACACGGGATCGTCCGGCGCCTCGTCGGCGATCGCGTGGTAGCCGATCGCGGCCGCGTGGATCTCGAAGGCCGGACACGTGGCCGGATCCCGGGCGGGATCCGCGCCGCACGGCATGTCAGGGTGGGCGTGGCACCGCGGGCACCGCGGCATGAACGACCAGGTGTTCATGGCTCCTCCAGGGCATGCGATCCTGTATTCCGCCTGCATGGTCTACGAGGCTTGGCGCTCCCGCCGGATCCGGGCCTCGGCCTTGGCGAGCTCGATGGGATCGGCATCCATCCTCTCCGAGGGAGGCGGCAGGTCCGGCGGCGGCCTGCCCTCGACCGATGCGCGGAGGAAATCGAAATACCGGTCCGCCATGCCCTGGAGGACCTCCTCGAGCTGCGCATCCTCGACCAGCGGGTTCTGGTAGCCGCCGTCGAGAAGCATCTCCGGAAGCACCTCGCGGGCTTCGTGCCAGGTCATCCACGGGAGCCAGCCGTCTTCCGTCCCGAAGTCCATGAGCACCAGGATCCCGGACTCGGGGTGGGTCCAGGTGTAGAAATCGTGCCTGTAGGTCTCCCACTCGATCGGGATGCGCAGGTCATGGTGAACCGCGCCCTCGGGCAGATTGGTCGGCCCCCCGGGGATTTTCGTGGGCCAGTCCGGCGCCGGCGGCCAGCCCGTCTTGTCGGTGGTCATGGCGACACTCTCCTTCCGCGGCCCGCAGTGTAGCACACGCGCCGCCTGCGCCGGCGGGCGGAGCGGAGCCCGGACATGCCCTTCAGAGGCTCTGGGAAGCCCGTACAGGCCGGTAAACGTTTCTGGCTTGTATCCCGGAACAGGTGCGAGAGGGGCTCTGGCGGCCTCCTGGCGGCGTCTGGCGGCGCACCTGCCGCCTCGGGCCCGCTCTTGGCCGTGAGTCCGTGATCGCCCGGCGCAGGTCGGGATGGTCGCCGGCGACTTCGCCGACCGCACGGGCCACCCGGCAGCCCGACGCGTCCGCCCCGGTCTGGTGTGGGGATTCGCGTGTACAGGATGGCACGGTTGCACGTGTGAATTATTGCACGTCTGCACGACTGCACGTGTGCAACCCATCCGGATCGGCGGCGAGGTTCTGGTGCGGAGGGGAGGGGACCGGCCCGGCGGCGGCGGGCGCGGAGCATGTCTGTCACTACCCGGCCGGCGACGGGGTACGGAATGCGGCAAGCGGGTAGCGACAGGCGGCAAAATCGGCCTCCGGGCCAGTGGCGGCAAGGAGTTTGCCAACAAGATCTTCGTCAGTTGGTGAGGGACCGCAGGACGGGGCTGGTCAAGGCCGCAGTGGCGGCGGCCTTGACGGGATCGTTAGCGAGATACGCGAGATGAGGGAATCGGGCGGTGGTGCCGACCTTGGAGTGGCTGAGCAGCCGGCAGATCATGGTCAGGCTCTCGCGAAGCACGAGCGCGCGGGAGGCGTGGGCGTGCCGCAGGCGAGGGAGTGACAGGGACGAGAAATGAGCGAACGCCGCCCCGACGCGGGCACCTGCCGGTCGGATCGGCCGTGGGCCGCAAGGTGGCGGGGCAACGACGGACGCGAAGGAAACGGTCCGGCCGTCTATCCGGCACTACCTCCGAGTTTCCACACTTGGTCGGCAACCTCCTCGTCAAGCACACGCTCGCGCCTGGCTTCGGCCCGGAGCTCGCGCGATAGCGAGGCCGGAGTGTGAACCACGATCGCTTCCTTGCCGTAGTCGTACGTCTTGCGGTGGATCCGCAGATTCGTATGCGAGTACCAGACACCCGCGCACCGGCGTTCCGGGGGCTGCCCACTTCCACACCGCAGTCGTATTGTCAGCAATCCGGCGAAGCACCTCCGGGAAGTGTTCCCGAGGCACGCGCCGGTACCTCGTCTCGATAACCCACAGGCGCACCGGCGTCGCCACCAGGTGGTCAATGTCGCCGATCCGCGCAATCCCCGTGACCGAGTGGGCAACGGCGCAGTCCGGGGCGGTGAGGGCATGCTCGATGAACTGTCCTGCGCGAACCTCGGCGTCCTCGCCCTTCTCGAGGCGCCCCAGGCGTCCCCGCTCGAGCTTGCGGAAGACGACCCAGAATGCGGCGATCGCAACCAGAATGGCGCCCCCGAATCCGACCGACACCCACACGCCGTCGAGCCAAGCGCCCATCGCCTGATGGAGAAGATAGCCGAGCCACAGGCCCACGAGGACTCCTGCCCCAGCCGCAATGAGCAGCAGCACCTCGTTTCGTTGGCGGCGGACGAATGCGCCCGCGAACCGTCTCACCCGATTCCCCCGCGGTGGAGTTTGTTCCAACCCACCTTGCCATCGCGGTCGGGATTGTGCTCGCCTCCGGGGCGCGGGAACTGAACGAAGCAACGCTTATCGGCCATCCCGATATGCCTCCAGCAACAATTCGCCTGCCTTCCGCTTCTGGCCGGCTGCCAGCGTCCCGAAGGGCTTTTGAGCTGCGGCGCCGAAGACGAACAGCGACCGCTGGCCGCCAACGTCGTACCACCTTGCGCAAATCTCGTATGGTCGGGAACGAAGCTCGCCGCTGGCGGTCCACCCGAAGGCGTGGATGACATCCCAATTGGCTATTGTGGCGAACTTGATGCGCTTGAGGTGCGCCTTCGCCACCGAGAGCGCCACGATGTGTGGTCGAAGCGCCTCCAGGAGCATGTGCCAGAGCGGGGCGCCGTCGGCCGCGAGATCCGAGCGAACGGCCTCGCCGAGTCCGCTCCAGGTCGGGTTCGTGGCGATGGGCGAACAGAT
>MPMT01000098.1 GCA_002238645.1 Alphaproteobacteria bacterium bin52
CCTTTCGCGCCAATGCGCTGGACACGACGTCGGCCGCCGCAGTCGGGGGCCACTTCGACTAACCATACTAAGGACCGAATAGCTATGAGGCTCTCGAAAGCGGCCGTTCAAGAAGGCACCGGCGCGTGTCGCTGGACCCTGTTTTCGCTCCTTGCGGCAATCGCCGCCATGATCACCTTGGCCATTGCGGTTAGCTGGTAAGCGTCTGGCGTGACCGGCCTTGTGGCGGGTCGGTTCTGAGCGGCAGTGTCTGGCGAGGTTCCGGAGGTCGATAGTGTCCATTATCGGCTAATGGACATTATCGGTGAGGGGTTACGGTGGGGCGTCGGACACGCCGGTTCTGGTCGGACGAGGAGAAGCGCCGGATCGTGGCGCAGAGCTACGCGCCGTGGGTCTCGGTGTCGGTGGTTGCGCGGCGCTACGACGTGAACGCCAACCTGATTTTCACCTGGCGCCGCGATCCCCGCTACAAGCCGGCGACCGATGCCGGAGACGCGCCATCCTTCCTGCCGGTGGAGGTAGTGCCCGAGCCGTCTGCGTCGGAGCCGGCCGCGGCATCCGAGGTTCGGATCGAGATCGCGTTGTCGAACGGCCACCGGGTGAGCGCGACCGGTTCGTTCGCTGTCGATGCGCTGTGCCGGGTTGTCCGGACACTCGGCGGATGATCCCGTGTGCGGACGCCCCCGTAGATGCAAGCATTTTTCGAACGGCTTGGTACATGCGGTCAGGTGCTGTCGTGTGTCCGGCCTCTCGATTGCGGCGGTTTACCGGCCGCAGGGCCTGTATGGAGATACGCGGATCAAGGGCGACCGCGCGGGACAGTGGAGTGAGGTGGCCTCGCCTTTTCGGACAGTCTGGCGGCTCGGCTAAGGTGTATTCCGGTTGAAGTTCAGGCCGCCAGAATCCCCTTGAATCGATCTTCCTGTGTAACCCTTCGCTGAGGACCGCCTGTCCGGCTTGACAGGATTCGGGGACAGAAAGGGACAAACGGGCTCATCTGATTGCCCGTTCCCAATTGTACTCGATCGATCGGACAGGAAGGGTCAGGAGGGGTCAGGAAGGGGGTGTCATGTTTTGTCATGAGATGACGCTTGTGCAACCGGGGATCATTGGTTGGGCCCCTGCAGGACTGCCGGTCGAGACCGGTGGAAGAGACGATGATCGATCCTCGTGAGGGGACCTGGCGTCGATCTCGCGTCCATGTCCGTCCACCGGGGTCTTGATCCGGATGACATGCCTCTGTCACGGGCATACGGCGCAGCACCGGGCTATGGAGCGGTAGTTTGCCGATCACGTCGGGTTCCGGCATCCGGGCGTCGGACCCTGGCGGTGACGGATGTCAGGATGGCGTGGGTCCGCGCATGACCCGGGGCGGTTGCGAGCATCGTGTCCGTGGGTGATGACGGCGGTGTCCACCGCTGCCGCGGGGTCGACGTGAAACCCGCCGGAAACGACATGGATGCTCCGGGGCGTCGGTGACGATCCACGGAGCGCCGGGCAGTTCACCCATCAGTCTGGAAGGTTGTCGGTCCGCACGCGCTTGCCGAGGTAGCCACCGTGGTGGCGCAGGCCGTAGTCTGCCCGCGTGACCCCCTTGCGTTCGAGCAGGACCAGTGCCAGTGCATCACCGATGGCGGACATGACTGCCATGCTGGCGGTCGGCGTCAGCCCGAGCGGACAGGGTTCGGCGATCACCCCCATGTCGATGATCACGTCGGAGAGGTCCCGCAACCCGGAGTCGCGGTGCGAGGTGATGCCGATCACCGGACCGGCGTCGAGATGCCGGGCAAGCTCGATGAATTCCAGTACCTCTGTGGTCTTGCCGCTGGTCGAGAACGCGACAACGCAGTCGCCGGGCGCCAGCATGCCGAGGTCTCCGTGCGCCGCCTCGGCCGGATGGATGAAGATTGCCGGGGTGGCGGTGGAACTGAGAATGGCCGCGAACTTGCGCGCCACGTAGCCGGCCTTACCCATGCCGGTGGAGACAACCTTGCCACGGCAGTCCGCCAGGTGGTCGACCGCCGTCGCATAGGCCGGACCGACGGCAACCGACCTGATCGCGTCGGCCTCCGCGTCGAGGACAGCGCGAATCCGTTCGGTGATGTCACGTTCCCCTGACGGTCCGCTCATGTCGGGTTGCCGCCGATCCAGGGACCGAACTCCCGCACCACCGCATCGTAGATCGGCCGCTTGAACGCGATGATCCGGTCAAGAAGGTCACCCGGCAACATCCAGTCCCAGCGATCGAACTCGGGACTGTGGCCATGCAGGTCGATTTCCGCGTCATCGCCGACGAACCGCATCGCGAACCACTTCTGCCTCTGGCCACGGAATCGCCCGGCAAAGGACCGGCGCCGGACCGCATCGGGGTAGTCGTAGGTCAGCCACATGCGCGTCTCCGCCAGCACCCTGACCGACCTGATGCCGGTTTCCTCCACGAGCTCGCGCAGGGCTGCCTCGCGCGGGGGCTCACCGGCGTCGATACCGCCCTGCGGCATCTGCCACGCAGCACCCGGAATGTCGGATCGTCGACCTGCAAAGATCTTCCCGTCCCGGTTGAGGACCATGATCCCGACACACGGCCTGTACGGCAGGTCGACCGGCGCACTCGCTGCCATGATGCTGCGTCCCGAGCGTCAGTCCTGGTCAGCGCCGGGACGCGTGACCGGTGCAAGTTCCCGGAAACGGTGCAGTCCCTTGAGCAGGTCGACCGCCCTCGAGATCTGGTAGTCCTGTTTCTCCGGCTCCCCGGGTTCGTCGGTTTCGTCCTGGCCGGACTCGGTCGCGGTTCCCCCTTCGAGCGCGTTGCGCAGGTCTGCCTCCCGGTAGGCCGACCTGGTCTCGACCTGTTCGATCAGCGCCAGCGGAACCTCGATGTCTGGCACGATGCCGGTCTGCTGGATCGACCGGCCCGACGGCGTGTAGTACCTGGCAACGGTCAGGCGCATCGCCACCTTGCCGGGAAGCGGCATCAGGGTCTGGACCGATCCCTTGCCGAAGGACCGTGTGCCGAGGATGACCGCCCTGTGGTGGTCCTGCAGGGCGCCGGCGACGATTTCCGATGCAGACGCGGACCCGTTGTTGATCAGCACCACCAGCGGCTGGCCCTCTGCCAGATCGCCGCTGGTGGCATGCACCCGCGTGATGTCGTCCAAATCCCTGCCACGGGTGGACACGATTTCACCGTGATCGAGGAACGAGTCGCTGACCGAGATCGCCTGGTCCAGCAGTCCGCCCGGATTGTTGCGCAGGTCGATGACATAGCCGATCAGCTGGTCGCCAAGCTCGGACCGGACCTTGGCAATGGCCTCCTCGAGGCCGCTCTGGGTGTGCTCGTTGAATGCGGTCACGCGCAGGTAGCCGACCCGGTCGATCGCGCGGGAGCGGACCGATCGGATCTTGATGGCCGCCCGGACCAGGGTCACGTCGAACGGACTCTGGTTGTCGCGGCGTACCGACAGGACGATGGTGGAGTCCACGGGACCGCGCATGCGCTCCACCGCTTCGGCAAGGCTGAGCCCGAGCACGGCCTCCCCGTTGAGGTGGGTGATGAGATCACCGGGCTGGAGCCCCGCACGGTGGGCGGGGGTCCCGTCAATCGGGGAGACAACCTTGACCAGCCCGTTCTCAAGCGTGACCTCGATGCCAAGGCCTCCGAACTCACCCCTGGTCATGATGCCGATGTCCTTGAAGGCCTCGACATCCAGGAACGCGGAGTGGGGATCGAGCGAGGACAGCATCCCGGTAATGGCCGCCTCGATCAGTTCCTTGTCACTCACCTTCTCCACGTACTGCTCGCGCACTCGCTCGAACACGTCGCCGAACAGGTTCAGCTGCATGTAGGTATCGGTCGTATTGTCGGCATGCGCCGCCGTGGGTGCGCAGAGCAGCAGGACTGCCGCGAGGCGGGCGAGTGGCCTTGACGTCAGTTGCAGCACTCTCATCGTGGTACCGTTTCCTTTCCGACCGGGATCCAGAAAAGCGGATCAACGGGTGTTCCGTCCCGCCAGAGCTCGACATACAGACGCTCTTCCCGCTGCGCGGAGCGCCCCATGACGCCGACCGGCTCACCGGCGAACACCATCTGCTGTGCCCGTACGTCGACGCGACCCAGTGGCGACAGCAGGGAATGCAGTCCGCCGTCATGCTCGATGATCACCATACGCCCGTATCCGCGAAACTCGTCAGCGAATACCACGGTCCCGTCGTTCGGCGCCACGACCCGGGCTCCTGGACGCACCGCGACCGTGATACCCCTCGACTTCATGTGCTGGCCGTCGGCGTCGCCGAAAGCCGTCACGACATCGCCCGCGACCGGGAAGGTAAACCGTGCTCGCACCGCCTCGCCGGTTCCCGGAACCTCGGGCACCGTCAGCGCGGCATCACGCGCGGCGGCCTCCTCCGGCCGCTGTCCACCGGGTGCTTCCGGCACCCGTGCCAGCAGCGACTGCAGCTTGAGCACGGCATCGCGCTGTTGTCCGGACGCTGCCTTCAGGGCGGCGTGAAGTTCGTCCAGTGTCTGCACCGTCTCCCGGATGTCGGGCCCGGCGACGAGGGGGACCCCGCTTCGGGCACGATCCAGCTGCAGGGCGACCGACTTCTGCCCGATCAACCGGTCGAGCCGGTTGCGCTGGCGCTGAAGTTCCGACTCCGCGATCCGAAGCCGGGCCTGTTCCCGCGTGATTGCCCGTCGCAACTCCGCAAGGTCATCGACCTCCGCGCCGAGTGCCGCAGTCTGTCGCTGGATACCTGGTGTCAGCGTGCTGATCAGGCTGAGTGCCCGGGCCGAATCAAGTGGTGAATGCGGTGTCGTGACCACCGCGCCGGGTGCCCTGCGCGCGAGGCGCTGCAGCGCCATGGCAAGATCGGCGAGGCGTCCCTGCATCTGGTGGAACTGGGTCTCGCGGTCCTCCTGGCGGTGGCGCAGCTCGGCCAGCCGGTGTTCGGCGCGCGTGACATGGGACTCCTGCTCACGCACGGCGCGGGCCAGTTCCACGAGCTGACCGCGCACCGTGTCCAGCTTGCCACCGAGCCCGTCATCGGACCGGGCTGCGCCGGCCAGACCCACCAGCAGGGCCAGCAGCCATACGACGGTGAGAAGCCTGTCAGGCGTCATCACGATACGATCCGGGTCCGGACCAACGAAGCAGGGAGTTGCCGTTCATGGCGCCCGGAACGCGGATTCCCATCAGTTCCAGCAGGGTGGGCGCAACGTCGGCCAGTCGTCCATCCGCGAATGACCTGACACCGTCCGGCGCATTGACCAGGATCGCGGGAACCGGGTTGGTGGTATGGGCAGTATGAGGACCACCGGTCTCGGGGTTGAACATGGTCTCGCAGTTACCGTGATCGGCGGTGAGGACCATCACGCCTCCGGCGCTGCGCAGTGCCTCCTCGACCCGTCCGATGCAGCGATCGACCGTCTCCACCGCCACGATCGCGGCTGCGAGGTCACCGGTGTGGCCGACCATGTCCGGGTTGGCATAGTTGACAACGATCAGGTCGAACTCGCCGCCACCGATTGCCTCGACAAGCCGGTCCGTCACCTCGTGCGCCGACATCTCCGGCTGCAGGTCATAGGTCGCGACCCGCGGTGACGGCACCAGGATCCGGCTCTCCCCCTCGTGACCCTGCTCGCGTCCACCGTTCAGGAAGAAGGTCACATGCGGGTACTTCTCGGTCTCGGCAATCCGCAGCTGGCGCCGCCCGGCCCGGGCGACCACCTCGCCCATGGTCCCGGCAAGATCAACCGGTGGGAACAGCGGTTCGATGAACGGGTCGAGCTCGTCGGAGTAGTGCACCATCCCGGTCGCGTGGGCGAAACGTGGCAGGCGCAGACGCTCGAACTCGGCAAACGACGGATCGAGCAGCGCGGCCAGGATCTCGCGCACGCGGTCCGCCCGGAAGTTCGCGACCATGAGCCCGTCGCCATCGCGCATCCCGTCGTAGTCCGCGATGGCAAACGGTCGGACGAACTCGTCGGTCTCGCCCCGGGCATGGGCGGTTTCCACGGCAGCACTCCCGGTCGCGGCCGGTTCGCCCTGCCCGTTCACAAGCAGCTGCCATGCGGTGTGGACCCGATCCCAGCGGCGGTCGCGGTCCATGGCAAAGTACCGGCCGATCACGCTGGCAAGCGACGAGCCGGCGGGCAGCGCGGCTTCGAATCGCGGCAGATCACACCGGGCCTGGGCGGGGGGGACGTCTCGGCCGTCAAGGACGGCGTGGACAAGGACCCGGACGCCCGAGCCGGCAAGCCTGGTAGCGAGCGCCATCATGTGGTCCTGGTGGGCATGCACCCCGCCCGCGGAGACCAGGCCCACCAGGTGACAGCGCCCGGTTCCGGTGGCGATGCGTTCGACCAGCCGCTCCAGAGACGGATGCCCGTCGAGTACGCCCCCGGCAAGGGCGCTGTTGATTCGGGGCAGGTCCTGCATGACCACGCGGCCGGCGCCGAGGTTCATGTGTCCGACTTCGGAATTGCCCATCTGGCCGTCCGGGAGGCCCACATCCTGTCCGGAAGCATGAAGCCGGGCGGACGGCCACCTGCGGCGCAGCCGGTCGAAGACCGGGGTGTGAGCCAGGGCAACCGCGTTGTGGTCGGGATCCGCGCGCTCGCCCCACCCATCCATGATGCACAGCATGACCGGCTTCATGGAGAGATTCTATCCCAACCGGCAGGGCCGGCCAAACCGGCTTGGTCAGCCATGGTGGTACGGATGTCCGGAGAGAATTCGTTCGGCACGGTAGAGCTGTTCGGCAACCAGTCCGCGAACCAGCATGTGGGGCCAGGTCACCCGGCCGAGGGACAGGACAAGGTCGCAACGCCCGACCACCGCCTCGCCCAGGCCGTCCGGGCCCCCGACCAGCAGGCAGAACTGCCTCGCGCCATCGTCGCGATGACGCCCGATCCACCCGGCCAGCCTTCGACTGTCAAGATCCGTCCCGTTCTCGTCCAGGGCGATGGTCCGTGCCCCGCGCGGTACCGCGGCCAGCAGCGTATCGGCCTCGCGGCGCAGCCGGGTTCCTTCGTCACGGGCCGTCCCGGCAGCAACCTCCCTGATCTCCAGATCCCAGGCAAGGCGGCCGGCATAGTGACGGTAGAGGTCTCGGAACACGTCGTCCCGCGACCGTCCGACCGCCACAAGAGTGATCCGCATTCCGCCACTCACTGCGCCCGACCGGGATCGCCGGTCGCATCGCTGCCTGCGCGGACAGTCGCGGTCCACATCTTGTCGAGACCGTAGAATTCGCGCACCTCGGGCCTGAACAGGTGCACGATCACGTCCCCGGCGTCGATCAGGACCCAGTCCCCCTGTCGCAGTCCCTCGACCCGCCGCCGTTGCGCCTGCATCGGCTTGAGCCGAGCGAGCAGGTGTTCCGCCATCGCGGTGACGTGCCGTGACGAGCGGCCGCTTGCGATCACCATGTAGTCTCCGATCGTGCTCCTGCCCGCAAGGTCGATCGAGAGCACGTCCTGCGCGCTGTCCTCGTCCAGGGAACCGAGCACCATTGTCAGCAGGTCCGCCACGTGGTCGCGACTCGCGGCACCGCGCAGGCGTGTCGCCGATGCCGTGTTCAGCCGGGTGTGAAGGTAGGCCCACGCCGGTGCGGGCCGCGCCGCCAGCAGCGCGGCCGCGCGTTCGCGAACCCGCGCACGGGGAAATGCACGCGCTGCCGCTCCCGACAGGGCCGTCGCCCCGTAGCCGGGCCTGGCAAACACCGCGACGGGGATGCAGTGCATGAGGGACTTCCAGTCCTGCCAGTCCGGGAGTTGGCGGAAGTTGTCAGCTCCCATGATCCAGACGAACCGCGTTCGCGGACAACGCCGGCGCAGCAGCCGGACCGTGTCCACGGTAAAGGCGGTGCCCAGGTCCGACTCGAGCGCAGTGACCTCGATCGCGGGGTGGGCACCGACGCGCCGGGCCAGGGCCAGCCTGTCCGTGAGCGGCGCCATGTCCTCGGCCGACTTCAACGGGTTCTGCGGCGACACCAGCCACCAGACCCGGTCGAGCCGCAGCCGGCGCAGCGCCAGCAGCGCGATCATCCGGTGTCCGTCATGCGCCGGGTTGAAGGATCCGCCCATGAGCCCGATGCGCCGGGATCCGGGATCCGGCCTGATCAGGGTGGACAGCGCCGTCTGCCGCACGTGCGGCCGGTCACCCGTGTCCACGGTTCCTCGGCCGCCGGGCGTGGGAGTCACGGGCGCGTTTGCCCGTTGCCGCGAACAACGTACTTGAAGCTGGTCAGCTGCTCGACGCTCACCGGTCCGCGTGCATGAAGCCGTCCGGTCGAGATGCCGATTTCAGCCCCCATGCCGAACTCGCCGCCGTCCGCGTACTGGGTCGAGGCATTGTGCAGCACGATGGCGCTGTCGACCTCGTCCAGGAACCGTTCGGCGACCGCACCGTCACCGGTCACGATGGTGTCGGTATGGCTTGATCCGTACCGGTTGACGTGTCCGATGGCACCGTCAATGCCGTCGACCAGCCTGACCGCCAGGATCGCGTCCAGGTACTCGGTGCTCCAATCGGCTTCGGTGGCGGGTTCCATCTCCGGCACCAGCTGCCTGGC
The DNA here is from genome assembly GCA_002238645.1 of Alphaproteobacteria bacterium bin52. Lineage (GTDB taxonomy): Bacteria > Pseudomonadota > Alphaproteobacteria > Thalassobaculales > Thalassobaculaceae > Bin52. Next base: position 8,572 of record MPMT01000098.1, read on the forward strand.
CTGCGCATCGCCGCGCAGGCTGCATCCGACCTCGGTGAGCGCCGCTGCGACCGGCGGCAACAGTGTGGATGCGGCGGCCCGGTCAACCAGCAGGGTCTCGGCGGCACCGCAGACGCTGGTGCGGCGCATCTTGGCGTTCAGCACGATGTTCCTGGCCATGTCGGGATCGGCCGCCCGGTCGAGATAGACGTGACACAGCCCGTCGAGATGCGCGATGACCGGAATCCGGCTTTCATTCTGAACCCGCTCGATCAGTGACCGGCCCCCGCGCGGCACGATGATGTCGATCCATTCCGGCATGGTCAGCATGTGGCCCACCGCCGCCCGGTCGCGTGTCGGAACCAGCTGTACGGCGCTCGCGGGCAGACCGGCCGCCTCCAGACCCTGGCAGAGGCAGGATGCGATGGCGCTCGAGGAATGCAGAGATTCCGATCCGCCGCGCAGGATGGCGGCATTGCCGGACTTGATGCAGATGCCGCCGGCGTCGGCGGTCACGTTGGGCCGGGACTCGTAGATGATGCCGATGACACCGAGCGGCGTGCGCACCCTGCTGATCTCGAGACCGTTGGGCCGGGTCCAGCTGGCCATGACCGATCCGACCGGGTCGGGCAGGTCCGCGATCGCCTCAAGCCCGCAGGCGACACCGCCGAGCCTGTTCCGGTCCAGTGCCAGCCGGTCGAGAAGCGAGGCCCGCAGGCCCCGGTCGCGACCGGCGGCCACATCGCGTTCGTTGGCCTCGAGGATGTCGCCGGCCTGTGCGCGGATTGCATCCGCCGCCATCCGCAGTGCGCGGTTCTTCTGCTCCTCGCCCGCCCTCGACAAGGTGCGCATGGCCGCCTTGGCGTTGCGGCCGAGCGTCTGCATGACGGTCTCGAGCGATGCCTCGCTGTCGTGGCCGGCTTCGGCTAGCGACATGGGTCCGTTCCTAACTGGTCAAGACAAGATCGTCGCGATGGATCATTTCATCGCGGCCACGATACCCCAGGATGGATTCGATTTCACCGGACTTGCGCCGACAGATCAGCGCGGCGTCGCGCGAGTCGTAGGCGGCAAGCCCACGCGCGAGTTCCGAGCCGCCGGTGTCGGTGACCGTAACCAGGTCACCACGCTCGAACTGCCCTTCAATCCGGGTAACCCCGGCAGGGAGCAGGCTGCGCCCGCGCCGCAGCGCGGCTGCAGCACCATCGTCGATGGTCAGTGTTCCGGCGGGACCGAGCGCACTCGCGATCCAGTTCTTGCGCGCTCCGCGCGGCGTCCCCGACGGGGCAAAGCAGGTGCAGCGGGCCCCGCGCTCCACCGCGCCCAGAGGTCCCATCACCTCGCCCGACGCGATGATCATCCGGCAGCCGGCGCCGGTGGCGATCCGGGCCGCCGCCAGCTTGGTCACCATTCCGCCCGACGCGACCTCGCTGCCGACGGACCCTGCCATCGCCTCGATCTGCGGCGTGATCCGGGCCACGTGGGGGATGTGACGGGCCGACGGGTCGCCTTTCGGGTCGCGGTCGTACAGCCCGTCGACGTCTGACAGCAGTAGCAGCGTATCGGCGCTGACCATCTGGGCAACCCGCGCACTCAGGCGGTCATTGTCGCCGAACCGGATTTCGGCGGTTGCGACCGTATCGTTCTCGTTGATCACCGGCAGGGCGCCGAGCGAGAGCAGTGTCGAGATGGTCGCACGCGCGTTCAGGTGCCGGCGCCTGCGTTCGGTGTCGTCGGGCGACAGCAGGATCTGCGAGACGGTCATGCCGTGTCGGGCCATCATTTCCTGCCACGCATGCGCAAGCCGGATCTGGCCGGTGGCGGCCGCAGCCTGTTTCTCCTCGAGCCTGAGGGTCCGGATATCGAGACCGAGGTGCCGGCAGCCGACGGCGATGGCACCCGAGGAGACCACGATCACCTCGAGTCCCCGACGGCGCAGCCTCGCGATGTCCTCGCCGAGCGCGCCGAGCCAGTCGCGCCTGACCCTGCCGTCCCGTTCACGCACCAGCAGGGCGGAACCGATCTTGACGACGAGCCGCCCCGACTGCGAGAGCACGTTCGCCCCCCCTGTCAGTGCGGTGTCCACACGGTCTCCCCGGTGGCGGTTTCGCTGCGGCGCCGGGTGCGGACATGCCGCAGCACCTCCGACAGCATCCGGTCGAGGCCGTGTCCGGCAACCGCCGAGATCCGGTGCACGGTCCGGCCGCACAGCCGGCCGAGGTCTTCGGCCAGTTCCGCGGCGACGGCAGGCTCGCAGGCGTCGACCTTGGTCAGGGCAACCACCTCCAGCTTGTGCTCGAGGCCCGCACCGTAGGCCGCGAGTTCGCCGCGAACCACCCTGTACGCCTCGAGCGGTTCCGGCCCGGTGGCGTCAACCAGGTGCAGGAGGGCTCCACAGCGCTCGACGTGGCCCAGGAACCGGTCACCCAGGCCGGCGCCGGAATGCGCCCCTTCGATCAGGCCAGGGATGTCGGCAAGCACGATGACCTCGTCGGAAAACCCGACCACCCCCAGCCCCGGGTGCAGAGTGGTAAACGGGTAATCGGCGATCAGGGGCCGGGCCCGGCTTACGCGCGCAAGCAGGGTCGACTTGCCGGCATTGGGCAATCCGACGAGGCCGGCATCGGCGATCAGCTTGAGGCGCAGCCAGATCGACTTGGTCGCTCCGAGCCATCCGGGCAGCGCCTTGCGCGGGGCGCGATTGGTGGAACTCTTGTAGCGGGCGTTGCCGAATCCGCCGTCACCGCCGCGCAGCAGGGTGACCCGTTGTCCGACCAGGGTAAGGTCGGCGATCAGGGTTTCGCGGTCATCCTCGAGGATCTGGGTGCCGAGCGGCAGGCGAAGGACAACGTCTCCCCCCGACGCGCCGGTCTTCTGGCGACCGGCGCCGCCACGCCCGGTCCCGGCACGGAAGTGTTGGCGGTAGCGGTAGTCGATCAGGGTGTTGAGACCGTCGACGCAGACCGCGACGACATCGCCGCCACGACCACCGTCACCGCCGTCGGGACCTCCGTACTCGACGTGGGCCTCGCGCCGGAAGCTCACGCAGCCGCCGCCGCCGTTTCCGCTGGTGATGTGGACCTTGGCCTGATCAAGAAACTTCACTGCCCACGGGTCCCCGTCAACGGGGCAGGATCACTCCGCCGCGACCGGTTCGACGGCGATGTAGGTTCGACCGCCCGCCTTGTGCCTGAAACGGACCAGCCCCTCGGTCATCGCGAAAAGCGTGTGGTCCCGGCCCATGCCGACGTTTTCACCGGGATGGAACCGCGTTCCACGCTGGCGCACCAGGATGTTGCCCGGGATCACCACCTGGCCGCCGAACTTCTTGACCCCGAGACGCCGTCCCGCCGAGTCGCGCCCGTTGCGCGAACTGCCGCCTGCCTTCTTGTGCGCCATGAGCTGCTACTCCCCGGCCGCGTGGATGTCGGTGATCCGCAGCACCGTCACGTCCTGGCGATGACCCCGCGTACGCCGGTAGTTCTTCCGCCGCTTCTTCTTGAACACGATGATCTTGTCACTGCGCTTCTGTTCCAGCACCCGGGCCGTGACCCTGGCGCCCGCGATCACCGGCCTGCCGACGGTCGAGGACTCGCCGTCGCCAACCATCAGCACTTCGTCGAGGTCCACGTTGTCGCCCGCCTCCGCGGCGAGCTTCTCCACGACAATCACGTCGTCGACGGCGACCTTGTACTGCTTGCCACCGGTCTTGAGAACCGCATACATCGCCTGGGATCCCGGGAGAGGTCTGGATTTCGGGCACACGGCATCCGCATCCCGAAGGGTGGGGACTATAGCCCCGGCGCCCGCACTGTCAATCGGGAATTCACCGCAGGCCCGCCGCCGCATCACACCGATGCGAGGCGCACCGGCTCGTCCCGCATCCTCCGTTGACGCGGCCGTATGCGGCGGCCTGCCCGAACGATGTCCAGGGTATTTGACGCCGTGCCCGGCAGGGCCACGCCGGAGTTCCGCCGCCGCTGCCCGTACCCGGAACCACGACGAAAGGCTCGAGGCGATCCCGGGCACGGCAGACCGGACGTGTTCCGTACCATGCCCTCCGGGCCGCGCGAAAACGTGGCCCGGTCGCTCGTCCACCCTCCGGTCTGGCGCGAACACCGGGCCGGACAAAGCCCTTGGCGACATGCGCAAGACCCGATACAAGGCGACCGATTGTGCAGCGGGGTGGGGTGCCGGAGTGGTCGAACGGGGCGGTCTCGAAAACCGTTGTGCGCGCAAGCGCACCGTGGGTTCGAATCCCACCCCCACCGCCAGAGACGTTCGGAGTTTTGTGGCACCGCCTTGTTGACGCGGACGAAGATCTAGCTATATTGTTAGCTAGATATGCCGAAGGGCGGTGAAAGTCGATGCACATCGTCAATGTTCATCAAGCGAAAACCGGACTTTCCCGGTTGTTGGCGCGGGTCGAGGCCGGCGAGGACGTGGTGATCGCGCGTCGCGGCGAACCCGTCGCGCGTCTCGTCGCCTGCAAGGCCCGAGTGAAGCGGCAGCCCGACATCCTCAAGGGGAAGCTGGTCGTTCCCGATGCCTTCTTCGATCCGCTGCCTGAGGAAGAGCTGGCGGCGTGGGAGTCCGGATAGCGGTGCAGGTGCTGCTGGACACCCATGCCTTTCTCTGGTGGCTCGCGGACAGCGCGCGTCTTTCGGAACCGGCGCGCGGCGCGATCGCGGATGAGTCGAATGACATCTCGGTCAGCGCAGCGTCCGCCTGGGAAATCGCCACCAAGTTCCGGATCGGCAAACTGCCGGGGTGCGAGGCTGTGGCGCTCGATGTCGCATCCCACATTGCCGGACAGGGGTTTGAAGAGTTGGCGATCGGCGTTGCAGACGCCGAGCGCGCCGGGCGCCTGCCCGGTTCTCATCGCGACCCGTTCGACCGGATGCTCGCCGCACAGGCTCTGGCGCGCGACGTCCCGGTCGTCTCGGTCGATTCCGTATTCGACAGCTTCGGCGTCATTCGTCTGTGGTGACCGGATTGTGCGGCATGCCCCGTCGTGCAGGACGGGGAGGATGTCAACGTGCCACAAAACTCCGAACGTCTCTCCCACCGCCAGAGACATTCGGACTTTTGTGACACATCCCATTTCGTTTTGAAGTAGGGCCCGTTCCAACTTGTTGGTTAAGCGGATCTTCATCGAGGGGGTTGGACAGGAATCCGTAGCGATTCAAGGGTGCGACGGCGGATTCCGGCGGTTTCGCCCTGCCGCTTACATGGCAACATCCGGGATCGCGTCGATTTCCAGCAGTTCGAACGCTCGGGCCTGCAGCTCCGTCGGCTTCGCCAGCAGCGGGAAGGCATGATCCGGGCTGC
>MPMT01000099.1 GCA_002238645.1 Alphaproteobacteria bacterium bin52
ACCACCATCGCGGCAGCTCTGGGGCATGCCTCGCTCTCGAGCACCGCGGTCTACACCACAGCCGTCGGCATCGAGGCCCGTGCGTTCCTGGCACGGATGTGGGAAGGCACCTGAAAAAGGACAGGATCCGGCTGATACCGCCTGACGTCGGTCTGGTCGGCGCGCGCACGCATCAATGGCCTCGATTCGAACGAAGGCGCCAGGATGAGGGGGTGTCATCCCCATCGCGATGCCGCCGCTGGTCATCGGTGCAGCCCTCCAGCCTCACGCGGGGTCGAATTGAATCCGCAGCCGGGTGCCGGTTGCCTGGGCGACCTTCTCAAGAGTCCGCGTCGATGGCGGCACCCGGCCGCTCTCCAGACGCGCCACCGCCGATTGTGTCGTCTTCATCCTCGCGGCCAGCTCCGCCTGGGTGATGCCTGCTCGCGTGCGTGCCTCGATCAGCGCGCGGGCCAACTCGAACTCCGGTCCCAGCCGCTCATAAGCCTCTCGATAGTCCGCCTTCCGGCTCCACCGTTCGTGCAGTTCGTCAAGCGTGCTCATTGCATTACCTCCCTGGCGCGACGCAGCGCCAATTCGATCTCCCGGCGCGGCGTGCGCCGGGTCTTCTTCACGAATGCCCGCACCACGACCACCCGCCGGCCTGTCGCGACGATATAGAGAGCCCGCGCAATGCCATCCCGGCCGCTCAAGCGGATTTCCCAAAGCGGGCCGGTCAGGTGCCTGACATGCGGTGCGCCCACGCGCTCCAACCCGAACGTGCCGATCAACCGGCCTATTCGCGCAAACCGCGCCTGCATGTCGGCGGGCAGCGCATCCAGCTCCCGCTCCACGGTTTCGTTCAGAGTCTCGACACGCCAAGTCATGAGGCGGCAGTATATAGCATGCGTGCTATGAGGCCAAGTCGTTTCCTCTCTCGGACCGGAAACCCGTCAAATCAGTCGAATCACGCGACGAGTTGCGGAAGTCGGGCTGGCACGGATGTGGGAAGGCACCTGAAAAAGGACAGGATGCGGCGGGAATGTTCCATAATCCTGCGCGAGAGGCGCATTGAAACGCCGGCCGACTGTGCAATCGTGCGTTAGCAGTCTCTCACGCGTCCTGTTCCGTGTCCGGACCTGCTACCAGGCCGGCTGGATAACCCGGTACCCCGGCACCCCGGCTATGCGGCTTGCGGCCGGGTGCTCGTCTGATCCCCACGGCCTGCCAGAAGCCCCGCAACGGATATATCTTCATCCAAGGCTTCCCAATGTAGCCCCTCGCCTTCGCCGATGAGTTCCCACTGCCCCTGCTGCTCCGCGGTCCCGTGCATAAGACGGGGAAACCACGCCAGGGGAACGGACAGTTCGCGGCCATCGTTGAGTGTGACCCGGAACGTGTCGGCGGTGAATATGACATCCACGGCAACCGGATCGGTTTCAAGAGTCAAAGTGCGCACGCCATGCCTCCAGGAACATGTTTCGATGTCGTTCCACAAGCTTGCCCAGATCCCTGATCTCGTGGGCTCGCAGACGATTGCTTGATGCGAATTCTACAGGATCGAGCCAGAACTTCGCCACTTTCCCAGCTGAAGCGGCATGAATGTGCGGTGGCTCTCGCGGGTCACCTTCATCGCTGTAGAAAAAGAACCGGTATGGTCCTTCTCTCATAATCGTTGGCATGCACTATACCTTGGTTCCGGGTCCACCGCACACGTGGCAACACCTGTCCGGCACTATCAAGTCGCTGTCTGTCATGACCGCCAAGCGCCCAGCAGGCTACATCCAGGAGGAGCATTCCGGCTACCGGACGAAGGACTACTCGGCAGGTGCTGGTTCGTTGCGACCGGTGATGTATGCCTCGCCGAAATCCATCTTGCCCTCGAGGCGGGCAAGTCGCTGCTCGACCCCCTGAAGTCACTGGTCCACGCCATCGAGCCGCTCGTGTGGCCTTCCCGTTGCACACCACCTTCTACGTTCACGGCGCTGGTTCCCGCCGCGGACCGAGCCAGCAAAACCTCCGCCCCTGATTGGGGTGGGATTTGTCCTCAAAGCTGGCGGTTAATGACTGCCCATGGCAAACCTCAAGCCGCGCTGCGGCCTCGTCGTCAGCGGGCGGTGTCACCCAGCACGCCCATCCGCCGTTTGTCTGCTGCACCGGGCGGCTTGCACACGCCCCGGCTGTCGGCCCGAACACCACATGAAACTGCCCCGTGTACTGAAGTCCGGCCCAAGCCAGGCCGAACAGGGCCAGCAGCACCGCTGTGACGAGGACCGTGACCTTGCCGACCGCCCATATCCGAACGACCGTCGTTTTCTTCAGTGCGTTGGTGATGGCCTTGCGCGTCTCCGTATTCTGCTTCGAGAAGTCGGCCTTCGCCGCCTCGGTGCACTGTTTGACATCGGCCATGCCTGAGACGATTTCGTCGAGCTTGTCGGTCAGGAGCTTCAAGGGACTCCCGGGGCCTCGTTCTTCCGGAGTGCCGTTCACAGCCTCATGCTCCACCCTCCACGCCGCTGTTGCTGCCGCGCGGCCTGTTTTTCCTTCTTGTCGGCTTCCGCCAGGGAACGGCACACCAGCTCGTGTGCCGCCCGTGCCAGGCGCTCGTTCGCTGCCCTGCCATTTTCCTCGGCCTCGTGCAGGGGCCAGACGGCACTCCGCCATCCCGCCCCTTTCCGTTTCTTCTCCCAGAGCGCGATCGCATCGGCTGCCTTCGCAACCGGTTGCCGTGTGGCCGTCAGGCCGGTCAGACGCTCCTCGGCTGTCCAGGACTTCCGGCGGATATCCAGCTCCTCGGCAGCCGTGTGGTCCGGCAGAACCTTCAACAGGACCAGACCGTCCCTGACCCGGTCCACAAAATTCCGGCAGGCCCGGATGGCCGTGTCCAGGACTCCGCGGACCTGTACCAGACCCTGGTACGAGGATGGATCCGGCAGGGCCCTGGCCTCGCCGCACCTGGCTTCCATTTCCATCCAGGCGCCGATCAGGGCCGCACGGGTATCGTGGCCGGCTTGCTGCGCCTTCGCGGCAGCTTCCTCCCGCCGCCACATCTCCGCTTCCACGGCCGACCCGTTCGCTTCATAGACTGCGGCGGCCTGTCCGGCCCGCCGGACGGCAAGCCCCCACAAGTGGCGCCGCAACCGGGCATCCCGGTGCGGATCGGGATCACGTGCCGCCCCGGCCTGTGCTACAGCTTTGCGCGCCTCGGCCGCTGCCTGCAGCATCGGCCCTGACCAGGCATCCGCCAGTTCGCTCACCAGCGCATCACCTTCGGCCATCGCGAGATCCGCCGCAAGATCCTCGCGGAGCTGTTTCAGGTAGGCGGCGGCCGTTTCCGCCAGTGAAGCGCCGGAAGCACCGGGCGTCTCGACACCTGCCGCGATGATCCTGGCCCCGAGAATCCCTTCGACCGCCGGGTACCATGGCCTGCCGGCGTCCGCCTCGATCGCGTCGGCCCGCTCCAGAAGCTTCCGGACATCGCGGTCTGCACCGCCGGCGCCGGTCCTGACCCGGCGCCGCAACATCTCGGCGGATCGCACGAAATCGTCGACGCGCTCCCGCGCCTTTTCGGCCCGCTCCACGTCCCGGGCAAACGTTTCGAACACACGGTAGGCCCCGTCCCTTTCCTGATCGGCAGGCCACCGGCGCATGGTTTCCTCCACCTCGGCCGAAAGCGCAACGGGATCGTTCCAAGTTCCGGCGTCAGCCCGTGCGGCCTCGACCCGACCGGCAAGCCGCGCGGTCGCCCCACGCCATGCCGCTGTTTCCATGCCAGCCTCGAGATCCGCACGAACCTCGTTCAGGTACCCGGACACGATGTCTCTGTCCGGCCCAGGAACCGGGCGGTCGATCTGCTCGGCAAGCAACCGCAAGGTTTCGGCGTGCCATGGCCTGCCGGCGTCCGCCTCGATCGCATCGGCCCGTTCCAGAAGCTTCCGCACCGCGCCGCGGTCGAAACCGCCGCCGGCCTTTGCCAGATCACGCCGCACTGCGGCAGCATCCGCGACAAATGTCCGGGCACTTTCCCAGACTGCCATCGCGGCAGGATAATCCTTGGCGTACTGCTCGACGGCGGCACGCTTGCTGGCATCCATATCGTCCGGCCAGGCCGCGAGCGCCGCTTTCGCCTGTTCATGGCGTGTCCGGAGACGGTCCTGTCCCTCCACCACCCAGAGCGACCGGTCCTGCCGCCGCCCAACACAGAAAACCACCAGGGATTCCAGCTCGAACCGCTTCGTCTGCCGGCGGATGGAATCTGCCAGGCTGGCCATGTCCCGGCTGGTCCTGGTTGTCGCCGGAGACGGATTCACTGCCACGTCGGCCGAGGTCGCCTCCGCCCGGACGCTTTCCGCAAAATCGACACTCGCCGCAACACGCCGCGCCGTGCCCATCTGCCGCACCAGGGTTCTCTGGTCCGCCGCCATCTCGCGCGGCACATGCAGTGTCAGCCGTCGGGTCTGCCGCGTCAGCGCCACGTAGGACGCCGACGGCGACCACGCATAGGCGTGATCGTAAAGCGCGTGCACCTCGACCTGTGTCTTGCCCTGTCCGCGGTAGACCGTCCCTGCATAACCGTGGGACCAGTCCTGCCATACCCGGGGATCCCAGCTTGTGTCCGTGCCGTCATCGGTCCGTACACGGATCCGGTCTTCCCGAACCTCCGTGACCGTTGCAAGGACACCGTTGAAGATCCCGCTTCGCCGGTCCGTGCCGTGAAACTGGATGCGGTCGCCCGCGGCCACCCGTACCGGACCGCGGGCGGTCTCGAACGCCAGACCGGCGGAGATCTCGCCGCGTTCGACGCGGATCGCGCGCACGGCCTCGTTGAGACGGCGGACCTCTGCATTCGTGCTCGTGTAGATGAACCGCACCGTATCCGGATCCGCGGCACTCGCCGCGGCCCATCCCCGGACCAGGGCCGCCCGGCTTTCGGCCAGGGTCTTCGACCAGGCGATGCACCCGTGCTCCGCATAGGCCTCGACGCCCGCAGCCATGTCGCCGGCAGCGAAGGCCTCGCTGGCAGCTCGCTGCCAGGCCACTTCCTGACGGCGCACCTCCCGGAGTTCAGCCGCACCGGCCAGGTTCGCGATCGGCGCGAACAGGCCGCCACGCTCGACACTCTGCAGCTGCCGGTCGTCGCCGACCAGCACGATACGCGCACCGGCACGGTCCGCCTCCCGGAGCACCCGGTCCAGGATTTCGGTCGAGAGCATCGCCGCCTCGTCGACCACCACCACCGTCTTCCGGTCCCAGCTGTCCCACTCCCTGGCGAGGCTGATGAGCGTCATGTGGCCCGTCATGGCGGTCCTGAACCCGTCCGAGCTCATTGACCGTGCAACGACATTCGTCGGCGCAACGCCGACCACCCGGTGGCCCGACGCTTCGTGCAGCTGTCGCAAGGCGTTCAGCGTGTGGCTCTTGCCCGTGCCGGCCCGGCCCTGGATCACCGCCAACCGCCCGCCGCCGGTGGTTTCCCGCCGCAGGACCGCCTGCTGCTCCGCCGAAAGGGTGAGCGTGGCCGCGAGCTCCTTCGCCCGGCTTTCCCGGGCAGGCCGGAAGGTTTCCTGCGACATCCGCTTCGCACGCTCGAGAACTGTCCTCTCCTGCACCAGAATCGCACGTGTCGACCACCGCCCCGTTTCCGCCCCGGTGACGGCATCGGCAAGCGCCACGCTCCCGTCATGGAAAAGCGCAGCATCAACCGCGGCCTCGAGATCCTCTCCATCGAGACCCTGTCGCCGCACCAGGCGCTCGACATCCCGCCGCGTCCAAGTGGACTGCATTCGCCCGATCGCCAGAAGAACCTGCTCCGGATCCCGCATGCGTTCGGCCGCCTCGGAGCGCGCCTCGTCCGACGCCCGGGCCTGCTCGCTGTCGCCTTCCCTGGCAACGACACGGGTATCCGTCACCACCAGCTTCGGGTCCACACTGAGGTCCATCCCGTGTTCCAGGAACCAGTCGTTCTGGAACTGCTCCCAGGCCGCCACCAGCTCGCCCTTGTCGCCGGCTGCAACAAACGCCGCCTGGCCGCCACGCACGCCCGGCGCGATCTCTCGGGCCTTCTTGCCCCATCCGGCCGCCGACAGGCGCCGTGTCGAGACCTGGAGATGGACGTGCGGATTGCCGGCCTCGTCGTGGATGGCCCACTGGACGGCAACGCCGGCCGCACCGTACCGGTGCTCGATCCATTGCCGGGTCATTCCGGTCGCCTGGTCCAGCGTCACCTCCTTCGGCAGCGCCAGAATCACATGCCATGAGATCTGTGCGCCGCGCTTGAAGCGTGTCTCGCCCGTCTTGCGGTCGACCGTGAGTTCGGCCGCGGTGGCGCTGTTCCACAGGGCTTGCGGATCCATCAGCTCCGCCGCAGCACCGGCAGGCAGAACCACGCCCGCGCAGACTTCCTCGTTTTTTTCCTGAAGGTGCTGAAAGCTGTAGCCGGCGCCGGTGACCGTGTCGGTCATCTTCTCGCGCATCATGTAGGCCGCCAGGCCGACGGCGCTGGAGCCGGCCTCGGCTCTGACGACGGTCTGGTGTGCGTAGCAGATGGCCATGACCTTCGGGCGTCCACGTTGATGAATTGGCATTTTGCAAAGCAAAATGCATAGTGTGCCTGACCCACTTTTCAGTATAGGTCGTTTGGTCTATAGGTCAACCTCTCACGGAAGGGGGGAAAGGAGGCAGAGATGGCATACAACGAGAAGAGATGGGCCGAACTCCGCACCAAACGCAAAGCCGGTGAAAAGCTCGCCGACGACGAACGAGACGAATGGGACCTTCTCAATGCGCAGCGTCTCATCATCCAGGGTCGCACCCGCCAGCAGGCGGTGGCCACAAGGCAGCGCAAGCGCCTCAACGCCCTGCGCATGGAGCTCGGAACCCTCGTCATCGAAGCCGGCCTGGGCGACATGGACCGCGACAGGCTGCGTGCAGGCCTCGCAGCACTCGCCAAACACCACCGCGGAAACCAGCAACCCGGGCAGGGCGACCCCACCGGGGCCGCCCTGCCCGGGTTGGGTTTTGGAGAGAGCCGCTGAGGCGGCCCGGCGGCGGCTCCCCGGACCGACCTGTGGCCGGTCCGGGGAGCCGCCGCCAAACCACAAACTGCCAGCTGCACTCATGCCCTCCTGGCAACGGAGCCAGAATTCGTGACCGGCCAGGAAAAGATAGCCTGCTATAACGCTACTGTGATATTTTGCTATACTGGCAGACGAGCATGGCGGCGACCTGGGCGAGGGTGGAGGCCATCGAGCGGCGGCCTTCGCCGGGCGCCAGGCTGGCGAGGTAGACATGGACCGGGTTGCTGCCGGCAGGGAGCGGGGCGGCGGTGGTGATGGCCGGGACAGTCATGGTGGGATCTCGGGCGTAAACCGGGAACTCTGCTTACCATAACCGCTTGGGGCTCTCGTGGAGCCAGGCGCCCATCGCGCGCGCCGGCTCGCGGCGGAACAGGACCGCGACCGGCTGGCCCGCAACCGTGGCGATCACGCTCGCGCTGCGGGCTTGGGCCAAACGCTCCGGATCGATCGGCCTGGCTCGGCCGGTGAGAGCCGTGGCGAGGTCGGAGAGCCGGTAGAGCGGCGTCGACCCACGCACGTCCCACGCGCAGACCGGCCGCAGAGCGTGACCCTCGATCAGCTTTTGCGATGCGATGCGGGAGACGCCGCGCAGCCAGGCGAAGGTCTCGATGCTGACAACCTCGCGGCCGGCGTCCTGAACAGCGCGGCGGGCGGCGGCAAGAGGCGAGGCGGTCATCTGCCTTCCTCCGGCTAAACTATCAGTGACTGTAACCCGGGGAGCGGGTGAGGTCGAGGTCGATCGCGTCTGGCATCATTTACTCGGCGGGTGCCGGTTCGTTGCGACGGTGATGTAGCCCTCGATGAAGTTCATCATGTTTTTCTTGACATGATGTAACTATATCTCATAGATGTCCTAAGGACATCTATGAGATATATAACAGTCACCTCATTATCCTTAGGATGATGAGGTGACTGTTGGATGTAGACGCAACAGTGAATCAACAAACGTATCTGTGGGGCATGGCAGAACAGGTCGCCGGTGTGCTCGAACGACGGGCGGAACCGGTCCTGACAGCCTGGGATCTGTTTCACCGCATGCGCGTCCTTTTCCACAAAGCTGGAAAGGAAGTTCCGCCGCCTGCCACGCTCTACAGGATCCGTCATGCCCTCCTTGACGGCGAAGTCCTGGCTCTCGACAGGGACTACACGGCGCACTACCGCGTTGTCGCGGTGCCGGATCAGCCTGCCGATGATGTTGTTTGCTTGATGGATCGCTTTGCCTGCATCTCCCACCTCTCGGCCATGCAGCGGTGGGGACTGACCGACCGGCAACCTCATGCACTCATGATCACCCGGCCGGATGCCGGCACCGTACGCCAGCAACTGGCGGAGATCGCAATCCGTGAGGCGACCGAGATTCCCTGGAAAGACCGGCCACAGCAACCGCGGCCGGGACCATTCCGGCTCGGCAACATCGTCCACCCAGACCACGTTCGCGAGCACCCTGTCCGCCTGCACGTGAGCCGGAGGCCCTGTTCAACGATCAGGGATCGCAACAGCTCATTCGCCCGGGTGACAAGTATCGGCCAGACGTTCCTCGACATGCTGCAGACACCCCGCCTGTGTGGCGGAATGAGCCATGTCCTCGAGGTGTGGGAAGAGCGAGCCAGACGTTCTCTCGACGAGATCATCGGGTCTGTCGACAGCTGTGACAGCGTGATCACCAAATGCCGGGCCGGTCACATCCTCGAAGAACGCCTCGGCGTCACGGATGCTCGCGTGGTGGCCTGGAAGACCGGTGCCGCGCGGGGCGGCAGCCGGCGTCTTGATCCAGCTAGGCCCTACGTCCCGAAGTGGTCGGACGACTGGATGATTTCCATCAATGCCTGACATCACCTCACAGTTTGTTGATGTCGCAGCCTGGGTCGACAGCAACCGGACGGATCCCGTGGCACACCGGAGACGGCAGGCCCAGCACATCGTTCTCAACGCAATCGCCGCCCTCCACCCGTCCTACAGCCTCTACCTCAAGGGCGGACTGCTGCTGGGCCTGATCCACCAAAGCCCGCGCATGACGATCGATGTCGACCTGACGGCCGGCTTTCCGGCACGGGCACACATCGATAAGACCGTCCATGAGGTTCTGAACGACGCCCTGCAGCCCGCAGCGGACCGGCTCGGCTATGTCGGGGCGCAGGTCGAGGTGGAAAGGGTGCAGACGCGGCCTCGCGGCATAGACATCGAGGAGGCCGATTTCCCTGCCCTGAGGATCTGGATCCTCTACGTCTCCGGCCCCGCCGGGCGGCGGAAGAAAGACCGGGTTCGGCTTGACGTCTCGTTCAGCGAGCCAGCCCTTCACCGCGCCGACGTCATCGACATCGGCAACGGGATCGAACTCCACACCTACAGCCTGGTCGATGTCATCGCCGAGAAGTACCGGGCACTGCTGCAACAGGTTGTCCGGCGCCGCACCAGGCGTCAGGACGTCTACGATCTCGACCATCTCCTGGCGAGGTACTCGTACGACATCGCCACCAGGAGAGAGATCCTGATGACAATGCGCGACAAGTGCCGGGCCCGCCGCATCGAGGCCGATGTCCACTCCCTCGACGACCCTGAAATACGGTCCCGGGTAGAGGGTGAATGGGAAAAAATTGCTCTGGAAACAGGGGCCCTTCCCGCGTTTGACCAGTGTTTTGAGGCCGTGCGGCGATTCTACAGGGCCTTGCCCTGGGACGAGTCCGGGTGAAGGGGCCACACATGCGATAGCGCGCTATCTTGCTTGCTCGATACTGCGCCTATGTGCTAGCTATCTGTCATGCTTGTTTTCTCCACGATCAGTCAGAAGGGCGGCGCAGGCAAGACCACCCTGGCCTGTTCCCTGGCCGTCGCCGCCGAGAGGGCCGGTCTGTCTGCCGTGCTTGTCGATCTTGATCCCCAGGGCACCGCTTCGAAATGGGGTGAGCTCCGCGAGGCCGATACACCGGTCGTCACAGCCGCTGCGACGGACCGCCTCGTGCCCGTGATCGAGGCCGCACGGAATGCCGGGGCCGCGATCGTCGTCGTCGACACCCCGCCTCACAGTGCCGATGCCGCGCTTGCGGCCGCTCGCGTCGCGGATCTCGTCCTCATCCCCTGTCGGCCCTCGGCCGCTGACCTCCATGCCATCGGCGCCAGCATCGAGCTGGTCCGCGATGCGGGATCCCCGGCACTTGTCATCCTCAACGCCTGCCCGGTGCGCAATCCCCTCACCGGCCAGGCGCTTGAGACCATCACGGGCTACGGCATCGACGCCGCGGAGATCGTTGTACACCAGCGCATCGACCACGTTCACGCCTTCACGGTCGGACAGAGCGCTGCCGAGATCTCCCCGCGATCCAAGGCTGGTGCGGAGATCGAGCAGCTGTTCGCCTGGCTCCGCCAAGGCAGCCTTCCCTTCGATCAGGAGACTTCACCATGAGCAAAACACAGCGCAGCCTGGCGGATGCCGTTCACAGCGTCGCAGGTGAGCCGCAACGTGCGGCGGGCCGTTCGTCAGGGAGGGCGCCAGCCCGCGCCGGCAAGAGAGGGATCCTGATCTACGTCGAGCCGGAGATGGCGCGATCGCTCAAACGGCTCGCCGTGGACGAGGACACGACACTGCAGGCGCTCGGCCTCGAGGCCTTCGATGCCCTGATTGCCCATCGGCAGGATCCGGAATGATCGTGTCACATCGCCAGGAGTTCCGTCAGGCGGGAGAACCCGACACCGTCACGCGGGACGAGCTGATGGCCGACGATTGGTACTTGGCCGGCATGGTCGTGGAGTACCGAAACCTGGACCGCACGACGAGTTCCCCGGGCCGTGGCGGGTCTACGGCACCGTCTCGAGCGACCGCGGGCATCGAGAACGTGACCAAACGCAGGCTTCGCCGGCCACAGGCCAGCGCTGAGTGCGACGGCCGGGGTCACCGTGGGTGATCGGTGCCTGGACGCGAAAAGCCTCTCTACGGGCTTCTATGGCGCTCTGTGGCGGTCCGAACGGGTGATTGCCCGGCCTATCGGGCTTTCAGGGCCTCACACGCCGGGGATTATGGAACGTTCGGTCGGAAAGGAGCTCACCTGGCCCTTCCCGGCGTTTCCTCACAGGAATCGGTTTCGGGCCTCGAGCTGGCGCGATCGACGCCGAGCGGGATCCTGCAGGAGCTCCGCGAGCTGGCCTCGAGACGCAAAATCGGCCGATTTTGATTCCTGACAGGAAACGCGATCAGAACCAGACCCTCCCATAGAGGGCGGCGCTGCTCCTGGCGTCACTTACTCGGCGGGTGCCGGTTCGTTGCGGTGAGTGATGTAGCCCTCGATGAAGTCCATCTTGCCTTCGAGGCGGGAGAGCCGTTGTTCGACATCCTGCAGTCGTCTGTCGAGCGCATCAATGCGCGCTCCAAGCCGCTCGCCGAGCTTGTGCATGTCTGACCGCAGCCAGGCGAAAAGACCGATGATGAGGGCAGCCTGCGCACAGGCGACCATGATCAGATCCGTATCCATGGAACGACCGTAGTAGCACGAGGCTAGGCGCGGTTCAGCGTCTTCCGGGTGAGATCGGCGGGCTGGGCCGCTTTCGCCGCGGCCCGCTTCGCGACTTGCGCCGCGGTTGAGACCTGGTGGGGTCGTTGGGACTTTCGTATCCAATGGCACCGAAGAAACTTCTGATCGCAAATTCCAGACACCATTCCGCCGACGGCTGGTCCCTGTCCGCCACCGGAATATCCAGGCCGTGACGCACGTCCGGCGAGTGGGCCCACCTCATGGCGCGAACCAGGGTCATCAGTTCGAGAAGCAGTCGGCGGTCGATGTGGACCGAGACCGCATGAGGGTCCGTTGTTCCATTCTCACACAGTGTCACAGGCCGTCCGCGGCCTCGTCCCTGAGGCATCTCGCTCGGCGGCCGACTTGTGACAAACGTCATCTCACCATCCCGGCGAGTTGTTGACAGGGTCGCCGTCCTGCCATTGTCGTAAGTGTAGGTTGTCAGCTCAGTCACGTCCTCGCCGCGGTTGACGCGCTCCTTGAGCTCCTGAGCGAAGGCGCAAACCGTCTCCGGTGTCATCAATTGGGCAGCGTGCGCGTTCTCCTGCCACAAGACGCGGACCGCCATCAGCATCAGATCCGTCCTGGTCGGCCGTCTCCCCACCGCCCGTTCGGAAGCCGTAGCGATGAGGGCCAAGGCGCGGGTGGCGATTCCGCGCTTCTGGCGCTCTGGCAGATCCCACATGTCGCCGTTTTCAATCGCCGCCACCAGGGACTCCATGTCCATCCCGGTGAAGTCGTCACCGGGCTCCTGTTGTTTCGACATCATTTGCCTCCTTGCATCAGCGTCTTTGGCCTTGTCGTCCAGGAGACCCCTTTCCCCAGACCCCTTTCCCCAGTTTTTGACCGAGCCGTGCCGGGATGGTCGTGCATCGCCAACCGGCCCAACGGTCGAGGTGTGGGTGTGGACAAGCCGGTCCAGGCCGTCGCCAGCGTGGAGGGCGCGCTACCGGCCTGGACGTTTGCCCACACCAGCTCGAAAGGGACCGCTGCACGACCAGGCGGAAAGGCTAAGAGGCCGTGTCCAGAGGGGTTGCTGGGCGGTGAGTCCGCAGGTGTACCAATGGCATACCAATTAGCCCTCGATTCGGACATTATCTGTATTGGCTCATAGACCAAGGGGCGAATCCCGCCGCAGAACGTGCCGGATCGCCGTCTTGCTGAGGCCGTGCTTCGCTGCGATCGCGCGCTCCGTCATGCCTGCCGCACGATCCTCCACAATCTCCCTGTCCCTGTCCGCCGTCGCGGCCCGTCGCTGCTCGCCACCGATCAGCGCGACGCGACGCTGCTTCGTGATCCACCATGGCGCATGACCGTCCCGCTGCCACTTCAGCCGGTAGCGCTCGATGGACCGCGCCATGTAGCCCAGCTCGTTGTCGGGCATAAGCCATTTGCCCCACTCCCTGGCGATCGGCTGGTTGAGCGTGTGAAGGATCGTCAGCGCCGGCACGTCCGGATTCGCCTGGGCGCCCCGGCACCCCGCGATGAACATGTCCCGGTTCCGTCCGATGCCGGTCTGCGGAATGCACGGCATCCGCCAGTTGAACGGGACGACAGATCGGGACAGACCATCGAGGGAGTAAGGTTCCTCCCTTCCCCAGATCGTGTCCGCGTCCGGGTGCACCGGGTTCCGCCCGAGTCCGGAGAAGGCCGGG
>MPMT01000008.1 GCA_002238645.1 Alphaproteobacteria bacterium bin52
TCACCGTCCGAGCCCTGCTCAAATCCGGCCGCTTCGAGAGCGCCTGGAAGACCATGATCGGCGAGCACGACGCTCCGGCCAACGACAACACCAGCCTGAATCACACCCTGGCGCTGGTAGCCTGAAAAAACCGTGGGTGCTGCAACTACAACTGCCATGCGAGACTCGCACCCCGTAGCGGACCACGCGGATGGCTGTCCCCGATCCCGGTCGTCACGCGCTGTCACGGCCATGCCGAAAACTCTTCGTCGACCTGGAGCGGAAACTTCGGGCCGGCTTACAGCCTCAATGGTCAGCAGCCCGTGATGGTTGGAATCGTGTCCGCCCGCACCGTCGCGGGGCAACAGCTTTACCGACTCCAGTCGATGCCGGATTTCTGCAGTGTCGTTGTTGCCAAGCCAATCCGTCAGGTCGCCGAACAGAGCAAGTCCTGCCATCTGGGTGCCGTGCCCGTGTTCGTCTGCAGTTCCCCAGGCCGGCTCGACGGTATGCAAATTGCCTGCAGCGAGCGTGGGTGCAAGGAGACGGTGGCCCCTGTTGACGCCGGTGTCGAGCAGGCAGACATGGGGCATCGTGTTGCCGTCGGGGGCGAACCGGGTTCGCGCCAGCAGGTCGTCCAGCCATTCATTCTGCTCCTGAAACGTCAGGGTATCAAAGAAATCCGCCGTTTCCTTCGGCCGTCGCAGTTCAGCTATGCTGTTGAGAGTGAGAATCGAACTGCTCATCTGGGAGAGGGTTGCGTGGACCAGAAGGACCGAGCGCTCGGGAAACCGCAGTTCTCCCTGCGAGACCATCATCTCCTGATCTGCGGCAAGACGACGAAAGGAGCCAAGTACGTTCTCCCGTTTTTTCCGGACCGGAAGCCAGACCTCCCACCACAGGCATCCTTCATCTTCGGTCGGAAACACCTTGGCATCGTCCGTCCAGAGCGCATGCAAGCTTGCCGCCCGAATCCGCCGGATGGTGTCAACCAGACGCTGGTTGTCGCGTGGTCGCCCGATGCTGTCCTGTTTCTTGGACAGGTAATCGTGAACAAGGCCTTCGAAGTGTTCCAGCTTTCCATCAGGAACGAACACGGTCGCAAATGTACGATTCTCGTCCTGACGGACGTTCAGCAACTCGATACCAAGACGTTCCCTGGCAAGACTCTCGAACGCCAGTTCGATCTCCGGAAAGCCCTCGAATTCAACCTGGAGGCCAAGTTCTTCCTCAAGGCCTACGTCGCGTTGAAGCTCGGTTGTTACCGCTTCCTCGTCTCGCAACTCGTCGATCTGACGCAGCAGGGCGCTGCCATGCTCGGCTCGATCCTGTGGCGGAATCGATGCTGATCCTCCACCTCTGCTTCGAGCGCGGAAGGGCTCGGTTGCGGTCACTCCCTCAAGGACGAAGTGCCGGTATCTTCGGGCAGATCCAACTGTCATGCTGCGGCTGACTGTCCCTTACTGCCCAACTCTTTCGTTCAACCTGCGGCAGATGGCCTTGCGTTCTTCGAGCGTGCGTGCGATGTCCATTCTCCGCACGCGAGCGCGTTGATTGATCAACGCATCCTTGAGCACCTCATCGGCGGCACGCGTGACCTCGGCATAGCTCAGTCCAAGCCCAGCCTCGCCCAGCCCCGCCCAGCGAGTGGCCTTCGCTGTGCAGTTCGCAAGTCGCATCTTCAGGAGCCTGGCGACTTGCGATTGATCGGGAAGTTCGTAGTGAAGCACGTCATCGAAACGCCTGAACAGTGCGGGATCCAGGAGATCGGGATGGTTGGTTGCGGCCATGACAATACTATGGGATCGATCCTGTTCGATCATCAGCAGAAAACTGTTCAACACCCTGCGAATTTCGCCCACGTCGTTGGCGAGACCTCGTTGCGAGCCAACCGCGTCAAATTCGTCGAAAAAATATACGCCACGTGTTCGACCAATGGCATCGAATACCTGCCGCAGCTTGGCCGCGGTCTCACCCATGAACTTGGTAATGAGACCGTCAAGTCGAACCTGGAGAAGCGGCAGGCCAAGTTCACCTGCGAGCACGGATGCGGTCATCGTCTTGCCCGTACCTGAGGGCCCCAGCAAGAGCAGCTTGCGCCTCGGTGCAAGACCGTGCTCCAGAATTCGACCAGCATGTCGCTGTTCCCGGATGACACGCCGGATCTGATCGGACAGCTCTTTCCCCAGAATCATGTCTCCCAAGCGGGCCGTGGGGTAGGAATCCTCCAGCAGCATCGCCAACTCACCGCGAGGTCGACCGATTGGCACGGGAGAATCCAGGCCGCGCCGGCTCTTGGCATCGTCGATCATGGCACGCAACTCTTCAGCGAGTTTGCCGTGACCGTGCCTTGCCTCGTGGGCAGCCACTTGCATTGCGACTGAGAAAAAACGGTCGTCATCACCTTCCATGTGCGCTTTCAGCAGTGCCTTGAGGTGTGCGGCGCTAGCCACGGCATGGTTTCCCGTGTTGCTCGGAAGACATCATACCCTGAACACCTTCATCGCCTCGTCGCCGAGGTGATTGATGACCTTGACGGCGATGCGGCCGGAGGCGGGCCTGGGGAAGGGGCGGGAGGTGTCGCTGTGCAGCGTGGCCCAGGCGTCGGGGTCAATCTCGGCCTTCAGCGTGGTCTTCAGCGCCTTGTAGGGGTCGTTCGCACCCAGGAAGTAGGCGTGGCGGACGAAGAAACTCTCCTCGTTGTAGTCGGTGTCGACGAACCAGCAGGCGATGCCGTCGGCGTCGGCGCTCCGCACCTCGCCGGTGTTGGGGTGGAAGATGTCGACGCCGTTGATCCTTACCCGAATGGTGTCGTCGCTTGCCGCCAGGATGTCGATGTCGGGCTCGCCGAAGATGACGAAGAGGTTGCCCTTGCCGGTGTTCTTGAGGTCGCCGGCCATGTGCAGGTCGGCATTCATGCGCGCCTTGAGCACCGGGATGCGCCCGAGCTTCTCGAACTCGGTTGCGTGGGCGTCGTAGCTGAAGGCGCAGGCGATCAGCACATCGAAGCCGGCGTCGGCGGCCTCGCGCGCGGCGGCCACCAAGTCGGGCCGCACGACGGTGCCGAACTCGGGCCCGATGAAGACGCCGGCCCGGCGCGTGGCGCCTTCTTCGCCGCCGCCCTCCACATAGCGCCCCTCGGCGCAGACATAGTGGCCGGGCCAGGGCGTGAGCGCGGTGAAGGTAATGCGGTCCTCCTTGTGCGCCTGCTGCACACCCGCCGTCCTGAGGTTCTCCAGGATCATCTCGGTGAAGTTCGGCGCCTCGCCATAGCCGAGCTTCTGGTCGGCGAGGGCGGAGAAGAGCTCGTCGTTCTCGTCCACCGCCAGCATCCGGTGCGGCGCAAGGCTCTCCACCGTGAAGGGGCCGGCGACGCGGATGCGTGTGTTGTCGGCATAGGGCTTGTCGAAGAGATACTCGTGGTCGGCCTTGGCGGCGATGGAGGCGTCGATCTCCCTCTGCCGGGCGATGCGCGCCTCCCACCACTCGGCGTGCGTGGCCGTGGCATCGCCGGGCCAATCCTCACCCGGCTCGCGTGGGATTTCCCACTCCTCCCATTGCTGGCCGAGGGCGGCGTTGAGCCGGGCGCGGAGGGGCTCCAGGGTCTCCTGCCAAAGCTCCCAGACCACGTCGATCTCGGCATTGTTGGCGATGGATTTCAGGGTGATGTGCGGTACGCGCTCGTAGACGAAGCCCTGGCGGATGTCGCCGCCGGTCGGCGTCTCCGTAGGCGCGCGCTGCGTGATCTCGGCTTCCTTCTTCTGCCCGTCGGGGCTGTCGGCAAGCAGGTACCAAGGATAGCGCGCGCCCATGATGCGTGCCCGCGCCAGTGCGAGCGCCACGCGGGAGGTGTCGATGGTGATCCAGCGCCGGCCCCACTGCTCGGCAACAAAGGCGGTGGTGCCGGAGCCGCAGGTCGGGTCCAGCACAAGATCGCCGGGGTCGGTTGTCATCAGGACACAGCGTTGAATTACTCGTTCGTTGGTCTGAACGACATAAATTGCACCACTCGCTCCACCTACATCTGTCCAAGACGACCCAAGTGGAATAACTGTTGAGTCTCCGAAGAATCGCTTAAGGTGGACTTGGTTTCCTTGCGTGAGCAGTCGTCCAGCCTTTCCGACCCGTTGAAGTCCCTCGACCACAACGCCCCAATGACGGCCTCTTCCCGGATGAAATGTCTTGCCGTTCAAGCTAAACTGAACAGTTGTCGTTTCTCGGAAACCATCAGACGTCAACGGGTACGAGCGCCAAATGAAATTTGGAGATATATCCTTAGATTTCACTTTGTTTCTTACTTCCTCTACCGGAATATCAACACCGATATCTGCTTGATAATTTGTGTATCCATGCCCTCCCTTTCCATGGATTTCTCTTTCAAGAAAAAGAGAGCGGTATTTCATATTATCCGATCGACTGTACCATAGCACATGATCGAAATTAGACTGAAGATGCTTGCCAGTTTGACTTCCCGTCTTTTGAACCGCAATGTTAACAACAAAATTATCCTCCCCAAACACCTCGTCCATGAGCGCCCGCACACGGTGCACATTCTCGTCGCCGATCTGGACGAAGACCGAGCCACTCTCGGTCAACAGGTCATGCGCCACGGTCAGCCTGTCTCGCAGATAGCTCAGGTACGAGTGGATACCGTCGCGCCAGGTGTCGCGGAAGGCTTTCACCTGCTCGGGCTCACGAGTGATGTGGGCAGCGTTGCCGTCCTTCACGTCGCGGCTTCTTGTAGACCACTGGAAGTTGGAGTTGAAGCGGATGCCGTAGGGCGGGTCGATGTAGATGCACTGCACCTTGCCGCGCAGTCCTTCGCGCTCCGCCAGCGAGGCCATGACCTGCAGGCTGTCGCCAAGGATCATGCGGTTCGACCAATTGGCGTCGTGACGGTAAAACTCGGTGCGCGCGGCGTCGTCTGGCAGGCCGTTGAAATCGGCGAAGAGGTTGGGCGTGGTGTGTGCCTCCTCCTCCCGCCGTTTCCTGGTCTGACGCTGCAGGTCGTCGATCAGGACCTTGGGGTGCACCTTCTCCTGGATGTAGAGCGGCGGTGCCTGGACGACGAGGTCGGCCATGTCCTGCTCGTCCTTGCCGCGCCAGACGAGTTGCGGGTCGAGGTCGCGGTTGCGGCGCTCGTAGGCCACGCGGATCGGTGCCTTGTCCTTCTCCGCCATGATGGGGTGATATTCCGCGGTTGGGATGTTGCGCCTCGCCGCCTCGCCATGCGTGAGCGTCTCGACGGACTTGGTTTTCTTCTTGCGGCGTGCCACGGGTCAGCCGACCCTGGTCGCGCGCAGCGGCAACGCCTCGGTCTCCAACGTGGACAGATCGAGACGCCGGGACGCATGGTCGATGTCGAAGCCGACCACGTCGCCGGCGGCGTCGAGGTCGACGTTCAGGCCGTCCGAGACCTCACGGGTTTCCACGCCCGGCCCCGCCTTGAACTCGACGTAGAGGCTGTCCGTCTCGGGATAGTAGTGGAGTTTCATTTCTCGTCCCTCTTAAGCCCTCGATCGAAGAAGGCGTTGTGGACCGTCTCTTCATCGGCCAGCGTCACCACACGCAGGATACGCGGCACATCTTCGTCGGCGCGCGACCTCGCCTCAGAAGCGGACGCGGCCATCCGGCTGCACGTCACGACGAAGGGGCGCGGCGATGACGGCGGCGCACCACACCGGTTCGATATAAGGTCTCTTGCGTCGTACCTGCTCCTCGAAATAGCGCGTCGTCTTCATGCGGCAGCATCTTCGAGAAGGAAGCCGCGGACAAGCTCGTCAAACCCGGCCTCGATCTCGTAGACGTCCGTGAACTCCGCGAAGGCCCAGCGGCCGAACGTGCCGAGCGCGTTCACGCCCGGCACCCAGTAGCTCTCCATCGTCCCCTTCTTGTCCTTGGCGTCCTCCCCCTGGTAGCCCTTGATCTCGACGATCAGGTGCAGCGGGTCGTCCTCGCCCCGCCCGTCGTCCAGAGCCACGATGAAATCTGGGACGTAGGTGCGCGCCTTGTCGCCGAGGCGGTACGGCACCTCCAGGCCAAGCCCGTAGTTCTTCGCGTATGCGCGGACGCGGGGATGCCCTTCGGCGACGCGGCAAAACTCGGCCTCCCAGTCGCTGTCGCAGACGACATGGTTGACATGGCAGCGGCGGGAAGAGGTTGTCCACAGCGTCTGCTTCGACGTGGTAAAGCGGACGTGGATTGTCGAGCCGGCAGGGTTGTATGGGTCGAGCACGGCCTTGACCGGGCGTTCGTCCAGGTGACGCTCGACGATGCCTCGCGTGATGCGCTCGCAGGCCATGTCCGCAAGCGTCAGATACATGAGCTGCGCCGGGTACGTGCCGCCCTTGCAGACGAGGTGATTGTCGAGCCACTGGCGCGCGACGCGCTTGAGTTGACCGAACAGGTGCAGCTTCGGCTCTTCTCCTGGATCGCGCCACTTCGTCTCCAGCAGGCGCTTCGTGAGGTGAAACATAAGGGTCGAGCGCCGCAGGTCGCGGGTATGCACCAGGTTCAGATCAACTCCCTCGCCGATGATGCCCTCGATGCGGGTAACGGAGGGGCCGACGAGGTTTGGCGTCAGCACCAGGGTCGAATCGTCATCGAAGGTCGCCTCCAGACGCTCTTCTGGCAGCTCGACGCGGTAGCCTTGGACGCGGGGAAAACGGATTTCGCAACGGTCGCGCCCCGGGGTGATTGCCTTGACCTGCACCGTCTTGCGTGGCTTCTGCGGCGGTGCGACCACGGGCTTCGCCGTGAAGTCGAAGGGGATGCCGAGCACATCGGCATACTCGACAGGGAAGATGCCGTCCTCATTCAATTCATACGATTGCCTGCGTAGTGAGCGGCCCACTGCTTGCTCACACAGGAGCTGCGTACCAAACGCGCGTACGCCCAGGACGTGGGTGACGGTGTTGGCATCCCATCCTTCGGTCAGCATGGACACCGATACCACGCATCGGGTTTCGCCACCCAGTCGACCTTCCTTGCCGACGGTGTTCATCGCCTCGCGCAGCAGGTCCTGGTCTGACAGGTTTTCGGCGCGTTTCCGATCGCCGGTGCGTTCAACTATTTCGCGACGGAAGCGTTCGATTTCGTCGGCTGCCATCGTTCGGAAATTTCGGTCGAGTGCTTCTCCCGACTCAAGCTGCTGGCTATCGATGAGCAGGGTACGCGGGCGTGCGATTGCGTTGCCATGCTCGTCATAGTTTCGAAACAGCGCGAGGCGCCCGTTTTCGAGCGTAGTGGATCCGTCCGGGTTCTCCCGCTCGAATCCCGAGATGTAGTCGTAAATCAATTTCGAGGTGGAGGTGTTGTTGCAGATCACGATGAAGCACGGTGGCACTTCAATACCGGCCTCGTTCCAGAGCGCGAAGGTCTTCTCATAGTGTCCGTACAAGGCTTCCAACGCGGTTTGCAGGGTCACAGGGATCAGCAGTGGACTGAGTGAGCTTGAGTTTTTGCCGCGTCCCCTTTTTGGCATGTCCTTGCCGATATGCGCCCACAGGTTGCGGAACGTCGGCAAAGTGCCGCCGGGAACATTGTCGGCAACTGGGACTCGAGGCAACTTCACGATGCCGCATTCGATGGCGTCCATGAGAGAAAAGTCGCTCATGGTCCATGGAAAGAGCGTTCCTTCGGCGTAGCCAGAGCCCCGCAGGAAGAACGGTGTCGCCGAGAGATCAACCACGCGAGCGAGTCCGAGCTTGCGCCCGACGGCCTCCAGCCCCGATATCCAGAGCCTTGCAGCCTCGCGGTTCTTCTCGGCCTCCTTGCGGTCGTCTCCCGTCAGTTTGCCCTCGTCGTCCTTTCCCGGGTTTTCCCGGTAGCAGTGGTGTGCCTCGTCGTTCAGGACCACCACGTTCCTCATGCCCATCAGCTCTGGCATGACGCGCTTGAGCATCTGGCCTTCTGTTTCCAGCGAACGGAGGCGGGGACCGCGCCCTTGAAGAAGCGCTCGTCCCCCCTTGGAAACCTCCATCGTCTCACGAAGTTTGAAGGCGTGAAAGTTTGTGATGACGACCTTGGCGCGCTCAAGTTGTCCTAGCATTTCGCCAGGCACCAAGTCCTGGCTCCGGTAGTAGTTGTCCGGGTCATTGGGCTGGAGGACACGGAGCCGTTCCTTGATCGTGATCCCCGGGGTAACGACCAGAAAGCCTCGGGTGAACCGTCGGCTGTTGGGCCGGCGAACCGAATTGATCGTCTGCCAGGCGATGAGCATGGCCATGACGGTGGTCTTGCCGGCTCCCGTGGCAAGCTTTAGTGCAAGTCGGACAAGTCCGGGATTTGCATCCTTGTTCGCTTTGTCGAGCTGCTCAAGGAAGCGCCGTCCCGTGTTGCCGAGACCAGGAGCAACCTCGGTCAGCCAGATGACCGTCTCCACAGCCTCCACCTGACAGAAGAACGGCCGAAACCCATCGGGCCGGTCGTGACGCCAGTGGCGAAGCAGCCTGGCCGTTTCTGGTGTGACTCGCCACTGTTTCGGGTCTTCCAGAACGCGCCAGTCATCGACCTGGTTGCGCACCTCGCTTATGGTTCGAGCGAGCTCATACTGTTGACCATCTGTTGCACCCCGCGGTGCCTGCTCATCAAGGAGCAGCGAGCCCTGTGAGCCTTTGCTCTTCTTCGAGGCGGGGATCGGCGTGATGAATGCAACATGGCGACGGCGGTTTACAATCCGATTGGTTGGTTGCCCGCTGGCATCGAGCTCCCAGTGCTGTGCCGGACGGTCATAGGGGGAGTTGAGGATCGGGCGATCGAAAAACCGAGTGACTGCTTCCATGTCGCTCTACCAGCTCACTTCACATCGGCACTATTCTTGATACGTTTACGCTAACGCAAGAAACGGACCACATCCAGACACGCCTCCTGCTACCACCATGGTCTGCAAGCGGGGGATCGAAGGTCGGGAAAATCAGCCGGGTGCGGTGTAGACCTCGAACCTCTCCTCGTCGAAGACGAAGTTCTGGACGACGCCACCGGCCTCCGCGATGACCTCGGCGAATTCCGGCACCGCGATCGCATTCTCCCAGACCCGGGCCAGTACCGGGAATTCGCCTGGCAGGTCGATGCGCGCAAGCAGGGCGTTTCGAACCTGGGGAACCAGGAAACAGTCGGCGATGGTGATTTCGTTTCCCACCGCGTAACTCCCCGCGGTCTGCTCAAGGATTGTCTCGATGGCGCCGAACTCGCGGCGGATGTAGTGGCGGCGCAACGGGTGGACCAGGGGTGGCGCCTTGGCAAGACCCCATTCGCCTATGGCCTGGATGATGAACGGAACATTCTGGTACGGCTGGGTATCGGCGGCGATGATCGAGGCGATCCGGCGCGCCTGCGCGCGGTCCCACGGGTCTTTCGGCAACAGGCTCGGGCCACTGCCGGCCGGAACTGTCTCTTCCAGGTACTCCACGATCGGTCCGGTCTGCGTCATCATTCGCCCGTCGTCGAGCAGCAGGACCGGGACACGTCCTTCCGGGTTGAATGCGGTCAGGTCGGTGGTGCCGCGTTTCACGGTCTCGGGATCGCCTTGCGGCATGGTGAACACCGGGATACCGCGGTGATCGGTCTCGAACCCGGTCTCGACCAGGGTGATCGCGATCCCGCGGCGCCGCAGGTACAGGGTCACGCGCATCGAGGCGCTGCTCGTGGTGTGGTAGTACAGCCGCATCCCGGGCCTCCGCCAGTGTGAAGGCGGCGACCATGGGATGTTTGGACATCGCTGACAAGGTTCGCGCCCGTGTTCGGCCGGGCGGAGCCGCGAATGCGACGGGGAGCACCGGTGCATGGATCATTACCGCATCGTGGGAACAAACGGGTCGGGCTACTCGCGCAAGGTGCGTGCGATCCTGCGCTATCGCCGGTTGCCGCACGTCTGGGAGCTGCGTACCGACCGGAACATCGACGAGTTCGCCCGAGTCCGCCCGCTGCTGATGCCGATCCTGCAGTATCCCGAGGACGGGAGCATGCATATCGATTCAACGCCGATCGCCTATGCGCTGGAGGAGCGCCACCCGAACCGGCGCTCGATCGTGCCGCCGGATCCAGTGCATGCCTTCCTCAGTCACCTGATCGAGGACATGGGCGACGAGTGGCTGACCAAGCCCCTGTTTCACTACCGCTGGTCCTTCGACAGGGACATCCGCTACGCGAGCTTCTGGATCGCGGACGACTTCCATCCGGACCGGACGGGTGAGGAACGTTCGGCTGCGGCCCGGGAGTTCGCCGAGCGCCAGATCGCCAGGCTGCCCGTGGTCGGATGTACGCCCGGCAATGCCCCGCTCATCGAGGAGAGCTACCGGCACGTGATTGCGCTCCTGGACACGCACGTGAGTGCGTTCAGCTACCTGTTCGGGTCACGTCCGGCACTCGGGGATTTCGGTCTGTTCGGCCAGCTTGCCACCCTTGCCTCCGATCCGACCCCGATGGCCATCATGCGCAACGAGGCACAGCGCACCGAGAGCTGGGTCCGCACGCTCGACGACGCGTCCGGCATCGAGGGCGAGTGGCTGGATCCGGGCGAGGAGCTGCCGGATGCAACGGTGCAGATGGTGCGCTACTGCGGCGACCTCTACCTGCCCTTCCTCGAGGGCAATGCACGCGCGGCGAGGGCCGGGCACCCGGAGTTCACCATCGAACTGCTTGGCCGGCCGTACAGCCAGTCGGTGTTCGGCTACCAGGTGAAGTGTCTCGAGGAGTTGCGCCGGCGCTACCAGGCGCTTGACGAAGCCGGGCGCAGGAGGGTTGATGCGCTACTCGGCCAGACCGCTGGCAGGAACGTGTTGCGCCGGGCCGCGGCGTGACCCGACGACATTACCGACAGGACAGGGCGGAACATGCGTATCCTCATTACCGACAGGCATACCCGTGGTGACGAGCACATAGAGCAGGACGCGGTGGGACCGGGCGTCGAGCTCGAGTTCTTCGACCACCAGGACGAGGTCACCGACGACGCGTGGGCGCGTGCGGACGGGATCGTGACCTACCGCGGCACGGCTGCTGTGATGGCGGCAGTCCCGATGATGCAGCGTGCCCGGATCGTGGTGCGAGGCGGGGTCGGTTTCGACGGTCTCGATCTCGAAACCCTGGGGCAGCGGGACATCGCGGTATGTACCGTGCCCGACTACGGGACCACCGAGGTCGCGGATCACGCGCTCTCGCTCATGCTGGCGTTGCGACGGGGTCTCGACCGCTACGATGCCAGGATGCGCAGCGATCCGGCAGGCCTGTGGCGGTATGTCGAGAGTCCGTGCATCGACCGGCTGCGTGGGCGCACCTTCGGTGTCCTCGGGCTCGGGCGCATCGGGCTGGCAGCTGCGCGACGTGCCGCGGCCTTCGACATGAACATCGTCTTTCATGACCCCTGGCTGCCGGATGGTGCCGATCTCTCGACCGGGTACCGCCGGGTCGCGAGTCCCGAGGAACTGTTCGAGACCGCGGACACGGTGAGCCTGCACGCGCCGCTCTCCGAGACGACCCGACATGTTGCCAATGCCGACAGGCTGGCCCGCATGAAACCCGGAGCCATTCTGGTGAACACGTCACGCGGCCCCACGGTCGACCTCGACGCCCTGTACGAGGCGCTCAGGGCAGGGTGTCCGGCCGGCGCTGCGCTTGACGTCCTGCCGGATGAACCGGCGGACGACACGCACCCGCTGATCAGGGCCTACATGGCGCGGGAGGAGTGGCTCGAGGGCAGGCTGATCATCACGCCGCACGCCGCATTCTACAGCCCGCCCGGACTGGTCGACTTGAGGTCGAAGGCCGTGCAGACTGCCGCAGCCCGGCTGCATGACGGCACCTTGCGGAACTGCCAGAACGAGAGGTTCCTGCCGGACTGACCTGGTCCGATTCCTGCAGGACAGGCAGGTCATTTGCCCTTGCCGGCCCGCCGGCGGTGTCCAGGAACGATCGGCATGCGATCCGCTGCGCTGGCCCGCACCTGTGTGTTCGTTCCGTGTCTCCCATCAGGTCCAGGCGGGAAGTGCCATGACCGGTACGGCGGCCCGGAGAGAGCCGGGCCTTGTCGGCCTCGGGGCATGGCGAAGGCGCCAGCGGATGAATACGCGGTTCCGGTGCACGGGGATGTCGCGTGCGGACCACGCGTCCGGCACCGCGCACCGCCTTGCGCGGTATGGCTGACTTCCTTGCCCGGTTGAACCCGGGGGTTCCCCGCGCGTCCACGAAGTCCGCGCGTACGCCTCCGGCATTGCCTCAACGGGTCGGTGCTTCCGACAGCCAGGGTCCCAGGCTTTCGCCATAGGCAAAGAGCGCCGGCAGCCCGCCGGTATGGATGAACACCACCCGGCTGCCTGCGGCAATCCGGCCCGTGCGCACGTGGTGGATCAGCCCTGCCATCGCCCGTCCGGTGTAGACCGGGTCGAGCAGCAGTCCCTCGTGATGCGCCGCCAGTGCCATCGCCTCGCGCACCGCGTCGTTGAGCTTCCCGTAGCCCGGTGAAAGAACCGCGTCGGAGACCTCGACATCGCCTTCACCACATGCACCCTCCCGGCGGAGCGCCCGTGCGAGCGCGCAGACCACCTCCGTCACCCGCGCGGCCTGCCTGATCGCATCCCGGCGCACGCAGATGCCGAGCACCGGCATCCACTCGCCGAGCGCCCTCCAGCCCGCCAGGAGGCCGGCATGCGTGAGCGCACTCCCCGAGGCGGTGACAGCCGCGTCGAAGCCGATGCCTATCTCGCGCGCCTGCACCTTGATCTCTTCGGCGGCCAGCACGTAGCCCAGTGCGCCGAGAGGAACCGGCCCCGGCGCGGAATGGACGACATAGGGTTTGCGTCCCTCGGCCGCGAGCGCGGCTGCGCGTCGCTCCATCGCCTGGTCCGCCGCTCCCTCGTCCTCGCCTACGGGGAAGGTATGCAGCGTCGCCCCGAGCATCCGGTCAAGCAGCAGGTTGCCGGATGTGCGATAGAGCTCGCCCGTGTCGTCCACCCGGTCCTCGAGCTGGATATGGGCCGTCATGTCGAGCCGGCGCGCGGCCGCAGCCGCGACGCGAACAAGGTTGGACTGAACGGCGCCGGTGACAAGAACGGTATCCGCGCCCCTGGAACGGGCCTCGCCGAAATGGAATTCGAGCTGGCGCACCTTGTTGCCGCCAAGCGCAAGTCCCGTGCAGTCGTCCCGCTTGATCCAGAGCTCGATTCCGAGCGCCGGACCCAGGTTCCGGGCAGGTTCCAGCGGCGTCGGCGCATGGCCGAGCCGGACCCGGGGGAAGCGGGCGACGACATCGAGCGGACTGGACATTGCGACCCCTGCCTCCTGCTGTTTCGATCGGAAAGCGCACCGCTCGCCGACAGGTGCCACCGCAGGTCGGCGATTGCAAGCGCCCCCGGGCAGGAAGTGCCTGTTGCCCGGCGGACCTGCCTGCGGGCAAGGTACTGGTCCGCACAGCGCACCGGGACATGTCCCGGTGCCATGCAGATCCGCCACGAGCCCGGAGCGCTATCCGCGTCTCAGCAACAGTGCGCCGCCGACCAGCGCGGCGGGCAGTGCGATCAGGCTCCAGGCCGCGAGGTAGCCGGCAAGCCAGAATGCTGCGCCAAACAGGACCGGGTAGAAGAGTTGTCCGGCGGCACCGAAGGCAAGCACTCCGCCGGTCAGGCGTCCCGCTTCGCCGGCCGGGGCCAGCCGCGCGATCTCGGACAGAAGCACGCCGTGCCAGGAGAGCACCGACAGGCTGATCGCGCAGTTGACCGCGAGGATGGCGGCCTGACTCCAGTGTGGATCGAACGCTCCGACCAGCGCCGTCGATGACGCCATCAGCAGGGCGAGAATGGCGAGCAGGGTACGGGGCCGGACCAGGGTACTGCCGATCCAGCCCCAGAAGATTCGAGCCGGAATGGCGACGATGGTCGCGAGGCCCAGGACACGCCCGGCCTCGTCGAGCGAGAAGTCGAGCTTCTCGTAGAGATAGGTGATGGTGAAATTGATGTAGATCGCCTGCATCCCGACGAAGATGAAGGCGTTGATGGCCAGCGTGCGGGTCTCGGAGTGCACCAACACGTTGCGGACAGTGTCGCCGAACGCGCCCAGGCTGACCGCGGCCCGGGGGTCCCGCGTACTGTCGAATCGTCCACGAAGCGGCTGCAGCAGAACGGCCATGGCGAGGCACAGCACTGCAAGGCCAAGTGCGGTGCCGCGCCAGCCGAAACCAACGGCAATCGGGGCGAGGACCAGGCCAGAGATCGCCACGCCGGCCGGAACACCCGTCTGCTTGATCGAGAAGACGAGAGGTGCCCAGCGGGGCGGCGAGTAGGCGGCCAGGATCTGCGAACTCGCCGGCGTCGCCACCGTCGATCCCACACTGATCAGCAGCGCGGTCACGGCGAGCACCGGAACAACAAGCAGCGGGGTCGCAAACAGTGCGGCCGCGGCCAGCCCGGCTGCCATCAGGACACAACCGGCCTGGCTGGTCCGCAGGCCGCCGTAGCGGCGGATGGCGCCGCCGCAGCCGGCCATGACCGCGAGCGAACACGCGGCGTAGACCCAGGCGTAGGCGAGCACGTATTCGGCATCGAAGGCGAGGTCGTCGGCGAGTGCCGGGAACAGGGCCGGCAACCCGATCTTCGCCGTGGTTGCGACGGTCTGCTGCACGAGCATCGCGACGACGGCGATCAGGAGCACGGACATGGCAGATGCCTGTTACCTGCGTCCCATGAGGCGGTCGGTCGCGCGCCGCTGTTCCTTGGTCGGTCTTCCGTCTCCCGCCGCACGCCGGGCCGGCCGTGCCGGGAATTCGACCGGATCCCGCCGCTTCATCTGGTTCTCCACCGGTTCCAGGTCCTCGTACAGGGTACGGGCGACGGGAGCGGGTCCGCGGCGTTCCGCCAGATCCAGGACCCTGACCACCCTCAGCAACGGTCCCTGCGGGAATGTCAGGACGTCGCCGGGGCGAACCAGCTGGTGGCCCTTGGTGACTACCTTGCCCGAAAGCCGCAGCCGTCCGGAGCCGAGCAGCTTGTGCGCAAGGTTGCGACTCTTCATGAACCGGGCACACCACAGCCACTTGTCGAGACGCTGGCTCTGGTCGGGATGCTGCATGGACAGGGCCTGGTGGTGCGAAAGGCGGCGAGCGCCCGGCCATGCCGGACGCGTCGGACTATGGCACGTCGGCGGGCACCGCGTCACCGGTCCCGCCGCACGTGTCCCGGATGGTGCGCGCGGCTACTGCAGGGTCTGGAACAGGCGGCGCAACAGCAGCATGCGCGGGACCAGGGACGGAATGAGGAGATGCTCGTCCATGGTGTGGGCGCCCGCGCCGTCAACGCCGAGACCGTCAAGGGTCGGCGAAATTGCGGCGGTGAAGTTCCCGTCGCTGCCGCCGCCGGTGAAGGTATCCTCGAGCTCGAACCCGAGTTCGGCTGCAAGACCGCGGGCGTGCTCGAAGAGTGCCGCCACCGAGTTCGACTTGCTGTAGGGCGGCCGGTTCATGCCTCCGGTGGACGCAAGCCGCACCGAGGGATCATGGGACGCGAGGTTCCGGATCCTTGCCACGGTCGCATCGCCGTCCTCGGGGCGGATCACCCTGATGTCGATCTCCGCGGTGCAGAACTCGGGCACGACGTTGACGCCGCTGCCACCGTTGACCATGCCGACATTCAGCGTGATGCCCCGTTCGTAGTCGGTCAGCGCCTCGATCGCGACGATCTGCCGCGCGATCTCGAGAACCGCGCTCGACCCGTCCTGGTGACGAGTGCCGGAGTGCGAGGGCACGCCATGAGCCGCCAGCGTCATGCGCGCCGAACCCTTGCGACCAGTCACGATCTTGCCGCCGTCGCGCGCCGGTTCGGTCACCAGCACGTAGGTCGACCGCTCGGCGATTGCCTCGATATGCGCGCGTGACGTCGGACTTCCGACCTCCTCGTCCGAGACCACCAGGAACCGGATCGGCAACGGCGTGGGCGTGCCGGCATCGATCAGGGTGCGGATGGCGTTGAGCGCCAGGTACACCCCGCCCTTCATGTCGTAGATGCCCGGGCCGTAGGCGCGGTCGCCCTCGGTGCGCAAGGGGTTGCGCTCAAGGGTGCCGGCCGGATGCACGGTGTCGAGATGGCACAGGACCGCGATCCCGGGACGTTCGTCGTCCCAGGGGACCGCCGCCTCGAAATGCGGGCCGTGGCCGTCCCGTCCGGCAATTTCCCGCACCGCGAGACCGGCATCGCGGAACTCCGACATGGCCTGCTGCATCATCCGGCTGATGCCGGCCTCCTCGTCGGTCTTGCTTTCGATGGCGGCCCACCTGTTGATGCCGTCAAGCAGCTCCGTTGCGTCCGGTGTCTGCATCGCCTTGGTCCTTTCGCGTGCGAGGAAAAGTGCGTGTGCCCCGGCCGGGGCCGGCAGGGTTCAGTCCCGGCGGTCCGCCTCGGCGTGATAGTAGTGGCCGCGGTGGTACAGGCCATCCGGGCGCGGCAGCGCTTCCCGCCGCCTGCGCGTCTCCTCGTGATCGATGGTTTCACCGCGAAACACCACCCCATAAATATCTTCTGCGGCCTTTTTCGACACAAATCCGTCGAGAACGTCATCAAATACCAGATCAACCGGGCGTTCCGCGGGATTGCCCCACCCGCCTCCACCCGGGGTTATGATGCGCAGCAGGTCGCCCTTGCGAAGGCGGGTGCCGTCGCTCATGGTCGCGATGTCCCGCTCTTCGGGCTGTCCGGGGTTGACCAGCACCCGGCCCGGCTGGCCGCTGTGGCCGCCGTTGACGCCGAAGGCCGGGTGGCGGCAATTGTCGAGACGCAGGCCGAGTTCCGCCTCGTCCGCGAGCACACGGACATCGCGAATGATGCCGCACCCCCCGCGCCAGCGCCCGGCGCCACCGGAATCGCGGTGGATGCCGAATGCCTCGATCTCCACGCCAAACTCCATTTCGGCAAACTCGATCGGGTAGTTCTCCTGGGCGACGTAATAGACGGCATCGATCCCGTCAGCGAAGGTCCGGGCTCCGAAACCGACCGAGAGCCCCTCGATGCACAGGGTATCCTCCCGCCCGGCACTGCGGCCGCGAAGGTAGTAGAGCACGTAGACCGCCGGTGCTGCCGATGCCCTGCCCCCGGTGGCCTGTGCGAGCACGCCGAACAGCGCGCTGGTCACCCGGATCATGGTGTGCGAGCGCAGGCCGAGCGGCGCCGGGGACCGTGGTGCGACCAGGGTGCCCGGCCGGGTCACGATGGCGTCGACAGCGCGTTCGAACCCTCCGTTCATTCCGATGCCCGGATCGTCCATGCACATCCACAGCCCGAGCATGAACTTGGGCACCGAGTCATCCATCAGGAAGTTGATCGGGCCGTCAGCCTGGCGGTCGGAGCGAGAAAAGTCGAGAGTGATCGACCGGCCCTGCTTCTGCAACTCGAGATCGACGAAATACGACCGATCGCTTACCGCGTCGGAGTCGATCCGGTCCCTGAACCCCCAGGTTCCATCCGGTATCCGCTCGGCGATCCTGTTGCGCAACGCGCTCTCGCTCTCGGTCAGCATTGCCTCGAATGCCAGTTCGACCTGTTCGACACCGTAACGCGCGATGGTCTCGTCGAGCCTGCGCGCGCCCAGGCGACAGGCTGCCATGATCGCCCTGATGTCGCCCACGTGCATGTCCGGGAACCGCGAGTTGCGGGTGATGATCCGCATGATGTCGCGTGCTTCCACCCCGTCGCGCATCAGGCGGACCGGCGGGATCATGATCCCTTCCTGGAACACCGATGTCGCATGCGGGCTGATCGAGCCGGCCACCATGCCGCCGATGTCCCACAGGTGCCCCCATGACTCGACGAAGGCGATCAGCCGATCCTGGTGAAAGACCGGCATCACGAACGCCATGTCCGGGAGGTGACTGACCGCACCGCCGGTGCCGTAGGCATCGTTGTACGCGTAGATGTCGCCCGACCGCATGGTTCCGGCCGGGAATTCGTCGAGCACCGCGTCGACCAGGTTGCCCGCAAGGGTGAGAGCCGTCGAGACCACGAGTTCACCAGCCGGGTTCAGGAACGCGGTGAAGTAGTCCTTCTTTTCGCGGATGAACGGCGACATGGCCGTGCGCGCGATCAGCGCCTCCATTTCGGCCCGCGCGCCGTTGAGCGTGCCCTTGATGAGCTCGATGGTGAAGGGGTCGACCTTCGGGCCTGTCCCGGAGTTCATGGCGCACGCTCCCGGCTCGCTCTTTCCCGGATGACCAGGGTCCCGTACCGGTCGGTCATCGCCTCCTGGCCGTCGAGGATGACCGCCGTGGAGTCGAACTGTTCGATGATCGCCGGTCCGAATATTTCGTGACCGGCGCACAGCGCGGTGCGCCGGTATACCGGGACGGGCGCCCCCGCCCGGCCATCAAGCCGGACCCTGCGTTCCGTTGCCGGTTCCGGCTTCGGTGACGCGGCTCGGTCGACCTCTGGCAGCGCGAACTCCCCCGTGGTTCCGGAGGCCTCGAGCCTGAGCGTGACGATCTCGACCGGCGCGGACGGATCGGAGAAGGTGTAGAGGCGCCGGTGCAGGGCATGGAAGTCCTCGACCAGGGCTTCGAGTGTCGCCGCGGTGACCGGGCCGTCCGCGAGCCCCACCGTGAGTTCCACGCCCTGGTGGGCATACCTCATGTCGGCGGCGCGCCGGCACAGGCGGCGTTCCGGCGGTATCCCGTCAGCGGTGAGCCTCCGGTCGGCCTGATCCCCGAGGTCATCGAGGACTTCGCCCGTCAGCACAGGATCGATATCGCCGGCTCGCTGCAGCCGTGTCACCGCGAAGTCGTACCTGAGATCGGTTGCCAGCAGGCCGATGGCGCACATGATGCCGGGATGGCGTGGAACCATCACGCACCCGGTGCCGAGACTGCGCATCAGCATGGCGGCATGCACCGGGCCGGCGCCGCCGAATGCCGACAGCGCGAAGTCGATTGGGTCCAGTCCGCGTTCGACCGACATCACCTTCAGCGCACCGGTCATGGAGGCGTTCACCAGGTCGATGATGCCGAGCGCGGCGTCGCCGGCCGACGTGTTCAGAGGCCTTGCCACATGTTCGTCGATGGCGCGTTCGGCCGCATCGAAGTCAAGTGCGACCTCGCCGTCCAGCAGCGACGCCGGAATGCGTCCGAGCACCAGGTTGGCGTCGGTCACTGTCGGGCGGGTCGCGCCGGCGCCGTAACAGGCGGGCCCGGGATCCGCACCGGCGCTCTCGGGTCCGACCCGGATCCCTCCTTCGTCCGTGACCGAGGCGATCGACCCACCACCGGCCCCGATGGTGTGGATGTCGATCATCGGCAACGACAGCGGGTGGTGGCCGATCCCTCCTGCGGTTGTGCGCACCGGCTCGTTCCCGCGCACCAGCCCCACGTCGGCGCTGGTTCCGCCCATGTCGATGGTCAGCAGGTCGGGGAAACCGGCGAGCCGACCGAGCCAGGCGGCTCCGGCCGTTCCGGCCGCCGGTCCGGACAGGGCGAGCGAGACCGGGGCCCGGGCGGCTTCGGCGGGCGGACAGGTGCCGCCGTTCGACTTCATGAGCAGCAGGGGCGCCCCGATG
Source organism: Alphaproteobacteria bacterium bin52 (assembly GCA_002238645.1). GTDB lineage: Bacteria > Pseudomonadota > Alphaproteobacteria > Thalassobaculales > Thalassobaculaceae > Bin52. The sequence continues at coordinate 19,495 of MPMT01000008.1, forward strand.
GCACGTCGCTCGAGCCCGGCAGCGAGTTCGCGGACATAGCGCGCGACAACCGGCTGCACCCTGGCGTTGAGCGTGGTTGCCACCGTGCGTTCGTACTCGCGAAAGACCGGCAGCACATCGACCGAGAGCGAGATGTCGATATCGGGCAACCGCGCGCGCAACCTGGCGCCGACCCGTCGCTCGTGATCGGGATTGGCGTAGGAGTGCAGAAGCACCACCGCCACGGTGTCCAGTCCGGCGGCCCCGATCGCGTCGGCAACCGCGTCGAGCGCGGCCTCGTCGAGCGGAACCGCCTCGCTGCCGTCGAGCCGGATCCGGCCCGGGACTTCGAAGATGTGCCGGGCCCGCACCGGTCGTTCCGGCTTGACCCACGAGAACAGGTTGGCGGCGCGCGGGATCTCTGCCCGACCAATCTCCAGCACGTGCCGGAATCCGGCGGTGGTCACCAGCCCGGACCGTGCGCCGGTGTTCTCCAGTATGGCGTTGGTCACGATGGTCGACCCGTGCAGGACCGAGGCGATATCGGCGGGTCCGGCGCCGGCATCCGCGAGTACCCGGTCGACACCGGAGAAAAATCCCCGGGCGGGTGCGGCGGGAACCGAGGGGGTCTTGGCGACCGTGAACTCGCCGCTCTTCCGGTCGACCAGGATCACGTCGGTGAAGGTGCCGCCGACATCCAGGGCGAGCAGACTGTCCGCAGGGTCCGTCATCATCGCGTCACGGTCCGCCGGTCACGGGCAGGGTCTGGCCGGTGATCCAGCTCGCGCGGTCGGAAGCCAGGAACAGGACAGCGTCGGCAATGTCCTCGGGCTGTCCCAGCCGGCGCATGGCGGTGCTCTCGACCAGGGCCTGCTGTCCGGCCCGGCCGTAGGAGTCCCACTGGCGCACGTAGTCGGGTGATGTTGGCATGAAACCGGGCGCGACGGTGTTGACCGTTATCCCGAAGGGTCCGAGTTCGGAGGAAAGCTGTCGCGCGAGGCCGAGCAGCGCCGTCTTCGCGGTCCCGTAGCTGTGCAGGCCGGTCTTCGACACCCTCAGCGCGGCCCCGGACGAGATGAACAGGATTCGGCCGTATGCCCGTGACTTCATGCCCGGCGTCACCGCCCGGGACAGGTGGAAGGCGCCGTCAAGGTTGACGGCCTGGATGGCGCGCCAGTCCGCATCGCCCAGTTCCTCCAGCGGACCGGCAGTCTGCCCCAGCACGCCTCCGGCCACATGGACCGCGATATCCACCGTCCCGATCGTTGCCACAAGGTCGTCGACCTGCCGTGACCGGGTGACGTCGAGCCGGTGCCATTCGACCGGAACCGGGGCGCCGGCCGCGACCTGTTCGACCGCGGCGACATCAATGTCGGTGGCGTGCACCCGGGCCCCTTCCCTGGCAAAGGCATGGGTAATCGCCGTGCCGATCCCCCGTGCCGCGCCGGTGACGAGGACGGTCCTGCCCGGAAAGGTGATTTCCATTTGTGCTCCGGCAACTGCGTGGGCCGGGCGAATAGTGGAACGGCGCGCCCCGCTCGTTCAAGTCCGACACCATCGAGCCCGGGTACCGGCTCGTCTCCATCAGCGGGATGATGGCGGAGTCCTATGTTCCGGCAACGCCGTAGCCGGCGAACCTGGCGAGGGTTTCCCCCATTTCCCTGTCACCGAGGATCACCGGAGTGCCCGCCTGCAGCGCGAGGTGATACTGGCGCGCAATCGCCTCCAGTTCCACTGCCCGCCACATTGCCTGCCCGAGCCCGCGGCCCCCGGCAATCATGCCGTGGTTGGCAAGCAAGCAGGCGGTCCGGTCCTCCAGCGCCCCGATTGCCAGTTCCGCCAGCTCCGCTGATCCGAAGGTGTTGTAGCCGGCACAGCGCACGGTCGTCCCGCCAAAGGCCGCGACCATGTAGTGGCAGGCCGGGATCGACCGGCGCAGGATGGCGAGTGCCGTGCAGTACGGGGGATGGGCATGCACCACCGCCGTCATGTCGCTCCGGGTCTTCAGGAGCAGCCAGTGAATTCGCCACTCGGTCGAGGGTGCGAGCGGCCCGTCCCAGGACCCCGTCATGTCTCCCGACAGGTCCATCGATGCGATCATCCCCGGCGTCATCTCGCTGTAGGGTGTCGCCGACGGCGTGATCAGCATCCGCTCCTCGTGGCGTACCGAGATGTTCCCGGATGTCCCCTGGTTGAGCCCGGTTGCATTGAGTTCGAGGCAGGCCTCGATGATCTCCTTGCGGATGTCGCTTTCGGTGTCCATTGATGTCCCCCGCGGTCAGAGTGGCTGCTGCGCACCGGCCTTTATCGGGTCGATTGATGCCAAATGTCATGATTGGTGACGACCGAAGCGTCGTCACGAGCCCGCAAAACTCAGTGCGCCGTGGAAGGGAGTTGTCCCAGTGGGTTCAAGCTCCACCCAACCCTTGTCGCTTCTGTTGGAAGCAGCCAGAGCGCTCCACGGAGGTAACGATGTAGGCTGAGGCACACTGATGTCAAAGGGCCACCCTTTGGGCGGCTCAGCGAGCAAACAGGCCGGAACGCGAGTGAACGCTGAGCAGGTCTCGAAAAGGCCAATGCGGGAGCCGACCCTCATGAGAGTAGGGGAAAGCTGACGACGGTCCGGGAAGGCGAACGTCCGAAGCACCGGATCGTTCCCTCCGGGGCGGTGCACTGGTATGTTTGCGGGAGGGACAACCTAGCAGCACGGGGTACGCTAGGCGAACTGGTGGAACGTTGTTGGGTGAGAGCCCCGGCAGGAAAAGAAAGCAACCAACCACTTTCTCCGTGAATCATGCGTGGTTCTGATTTGAAGTCTGGAAATGATGACTAAACTCGGGAGTTGAGTGTATGACCAATGATGAAATTCTAGAACATTTCAGTTCTGATTCGGAATTTAGGGCAATTTTGGACCATTGGGGTCCGAATTCAGATCTGGCGCGACGTTTCTGCAGGTTGGCCCGCGCCGTTCACAATGTCGGTCTGGATTGGTACCACGTGCAAGCGATGAGGAAGGCCCGATTCGGGCGCAAGAATCATGATAACCAAAATGCTCAATCCGTAGCGGGATACATTTCTGTGAGTGATAATAGTGTTCATATTAAGTCAAATGACACTTGGCAAGGAACGGCAATCGAATCGATTCCATCAGATTATTATACGGTTCTTGATAACGCGCGGGTGCAAGAAATTGAAATTGAGCTAACAACAGAGTGGGACGGTATCCCACATGATTTGAGAAGGGATAGTTCGAACGGGCCGCCAGGCGGACTGTGGCCCGATGAATATTTGGACTGTGAATCTGAATCCGGTCAGGATAATGACGCTCGTTCTGTTGAGGCCTCTCCTCACCATTCTCTCAACACGATTCTCTACGGTCCACCAGGTGCCGGTAAGACCTATGCCACGTTTCGACGTTGTGTGGAGATTTGTGATGGAAAAAAATCGCTGAAAGACGAGGATGTTGGCGATCGCTATCGTAAACTCGTTAAAGAAGGTCGTGTCGAATTCGTCACGTTTCATCAGTCGTACGGTTATGAGGAGTTCGTCGAGGGATTGCGGCCTCAAACCGATACGCTCGACACAGAGGACCGTAGCAGTGCAGGTTTCCGTCTCCATGCAGAAGACGGGGTGCTCAAACGCATTGCGGAGCGTGCTCGAAAAGTTCCCGCTCGGTCCGCAACGCCCTTTACCCTTGATCACCGGAGAGTATTCAAAATGGGTTTGGGAAACCCGACTGCAGCGAGCGAGCAAGGAATTTTTCAAGAGTGCGTTGACAACGGATGCGTCCTGCTTGGTTGGGGAGGTAATGTAGATTGGTCGGATCCAACCTTTGGTCAATACAACAATATATTGGAGCGATGGAAAATAGAAGACGACAGGGCGACTGGCTATGATTCAAATGTTAAGTTTATTCACTGTTTTCGCAACACCCTGACAAAAAATGACTTAATTGTTGTTCCAACCTCTCAACAAAGATTCCGGGCGGTGGGTGAAGTTACTGGAGCCTATGAGTTCAGTCAAAGAGACGATGGTATTTATCCCCACAGGCGCAACGTACACTGGCTTTGGGTTGACACAGAGGGAACGCCGTTCTTGGAGATATATGATTTCCAAATAACGCCACAAACTATCTACCAGCTTAGCTCACAAAATCTAAAAAAAGATCGACTGATCCGCTATGCCAGCCGAACTGAAGAGTCCGTAAGCGTCCAACCTCACGTTCTGGTCATCGATGAAATAAATCGTGGCAATATTTCCAAGGTATTCGGTGAAGCAATTACTCTTGTTGAAGAGGACAAACGGGCGGGAAGTCCCAACGAAATTTCTGTAACCTTGCCGTATTCCGGCAAGTCCTTCAGCCTTCCGCCGAATCTTTACATCCTTGGCACGATGAACACGGCCGACCGGTCAATCGCGCTGCTCGACACGGCGCTGCGCCGACGCTTCGATTTCGAGGAACTTGCGCCTAAACCCGAATTGCTTGAGGAAGCAGCGCGTGCGTGCAAAATCGACTTGCCCGCTGTGCTCAAAGCCATGAACGAGCGGTTGGAATGGCTGTTGAGCCGCGATCATCTGATCGGTCATGCCTGGCTGATCGCCGCACGTAGCAAGGAAGATGTTGACCGTATCATGCGGCGAAAAATCATTCCCATGCTTGCCGAGTATTTCCACGAAGACTGGAGCAGGGTCCGCGCCGTGCTTGGCGGAGGCAACGAGTTCATCGAAATGGAAAAGCTCGGCGCTCCGCCAGCAATGGACAACGCGGACATTGGCGAGGACCGGTATCGCTGGACAATTCGCGAGAACTTTTGGAAAGACGCGTACCACCGTCTGATTACCGGCAAGCCCCGGCAGGCCGATTCAAGTGACGACGGCTCAGAAGTCGATAGCGCCTGAGCTCGCCGTGAAGCCCTTGATCTGCCGAGAATGGCAGGAGCTGCGTATCGGCGAGAGCGGGCTGACCGAAACCGAGGCCCGACGGTTCCATGCGCTGGCCGAACACGTCAGCCATCGGCTGAAGCGGGGTGAAACTGGCGTCTTGATCCGCACCCGGCGCGGCCTGAAGGCGCAACAGGTCGTGGGCGTCCTCGCCATTCCGGGACGGACCCTCGAAATCCTGCCCAAGGTCGACGGGGAAGATGACGCGGTGCGTAATGCCCTCATTCGTATGCTCGCCGTAGCGCACGACTTGCGGGTGGCGGATGGCGCGCTTACCGGAATGATGCGGCAAACGCACGACCTTCTGGAGCTCTTGATCCGCCTGTTTGCGGCCCGATTGCTGGCCGGCGTGCGGCACGGCCTGCCCCGTCGCTATATCGCTTGCGAGGAGGACCTGAGGCTGTTGCGCGGGCGCCTCGATGTTGTACGCCAGTTCACCCGTCACGCCGTCCGGCCGGACCGCCTTGCCTGCCGGTTCGACGAACTTTCCGAGGATACGCCCCTGAACCGCGTGCTCAAGGCCGCCGTGTCGCGGCTGGCGCTCATAACGCGTTCTGCCGCAAACGCCCGGCTGCTGGCCGAACTGGCGGCACGCTTCGAACTTGCCGGTGACTCGTCCCGACCGCTCAAAGAACCCGTCCGGCTCGACCGGACCAACACCGCCTTTCACGACCTGTACCGGCTTGCCCGGCTGTTTCTCGAAGGTGAGTGGCAGGGCACTGCCGCCGGCCGGCCGGCGGGCTTCGCCCTGCTGTTTCCTATGAACGACCTGTTCGAGGCGTTCGTCGGTCGCAGCCTGCTACGCGTACCCACACCGAGCCGCGTCCGCCTGCAGGCGCGCAGCAGATATGCGCTGAAGGGCGAAAAAAGCGGAGAACTTCTCTTCGCGCTGCAGCCGGATGCCGTGATTGAGGCAGACAGCGGATGCGTCGTTCTCGACACCAAATGGAAAGAACTCAAGCAAGAGCGGGACGATTTCGGCGTCGCGACGAGCGACATCTACCAGATGCTCGCCTACGGTCGCGCCTACAAGGCGGCTCGCGTGATCCTGCTTTACCCTTGGCACAGTGACATCGGCGTCGACACGGGTGTCGTCCGCCGATGGACATCGGCAGAGCCGGATACCGACATCATCTTGCGGCTGGACATCGCGACGGTTGATGTCGGTCGCCCCGAGGACGTTCCTGATGTACTCGCCAAAATCGTGGAAGATGTTTCGGACAGGGGTTGAGAAGCTTCTCACGGGCCGGGGGAGACGAATTGGCTCCCGCTCAGAGAAAAATCCGGTTGCAAGGTCCAGGAACTCAATGCGCCAGCGTCGGGCGTGCGTACGTAGCACCCGACGCCGTCTTGCAGGGTGTCGGCCGCAAGGGTGGTGAGCTGCAGCCAGCGGATCGGGGGTGCGTCGCCGGGCGCGCGTTCCTCCTCGACCATCACCGCCTGCAGTCCGTTGCGAATACTCGCCTTTCTTCGGTCAGTTCCGAACCTTTCCCGCCATCCGGACCAGGGCTTCGATCCTGCGCAGCACGCCAGGACGGTCAGCCGGTCGGGGAACTGCGCAGCCTGTGCGCCGCGCACAGCACGAAACCGGCGGCGATCGCCGGCCAGTGCAGCTCGGCCGGGGCGGCCAGGACCAGGGCGGCACAGGCGAGCCGGGCCACGCTCGCGACCGGCGACAGCGCCGTCCGGTCGAACCGGGCAAGTGCGCTGGCCAGCAGGTAGAGCGCCAGGACCAGGCGCAGGCACAGCCAGGCGACGCTTCCCCAGGCCAGGTCCGGGCCGTAGCCCGGCAGGTGCGCGGTGCCGCTTCCGGCCGGGTCGAGCCTCGCCGCTTCGATCAGCAGCAGTTCCGGGTAGAAGGCGAACACGAACGGGATCGCGAACATCACGATCCCGGCCCGTACCGCCGCTACGGCGGTCACCACCGGTTCCGAGCGCGAGATCGAGGCCGCCGCGAAGGCGGCAACGGCGACCGGAGGCGTGATGGCGGAGGCCACCGCGAAGTAGAAGATGAACATGTGGGCGGTGAAGGTCGCGATCCCGAGACCGACCAGCAGCGGTCCCATCAGCAGTGCGACGTTGATGTAGGCGGGTACCGTCGGCATTCCCATGCCGAGCAGGATGGCCAGCACCATGGTCATGAACAGGGCCGCGAACAGGAACACCCCGTGTTCGCCGATCGCGTGGCCGAAGGTGTTCAGCGCATGGATCACGTCGCGGGCCACGTAGCTCGACAGGCCGGTGAAGTTCAGGCAGAAGTCGATCACCGAGACCGCGAGGAACATCAGGTAGAGCGTGCTGACCAGCACGCCGGCTTCGGCGAGCGCCTGCACGAGCCGGCCGGGTGCCGCGCGGATTTCCCGGTCAAGGAAGAACAGCCCCATCAGCAGGACCGAGGCCCACCACCCGGCCGAACCCGCGTCGCCGGCCGAGTTCTGGACCAGCTGCAGCAGCCACGGCAGGGTGTCGGGGGTACACGCCCCGTCCGGTCCGATCCGTGCGATGCCAAACAGTCGGGAGACCGGTCCGCAGCCGACGGCTTCCTTCGGCGTGAGCAGCAGGACCAGGATCAGCAGGATCGGCGCGAGGATCATCAGCAGGTGAACGGCGTCCTCGCGGGTGAGCCGTACGTCCTGGTCCATCCCGTCCTCGATCCGGATGCCCTGCCTGCGAGCCTGGAAGACCACCGTGAAAAACAGGCAGCCGAAGAAGGCGACGGCAGGGATGACCGCGGCGACGATCACCTCCCGGTACGGGACCACGGTCATGGCCGAGAGCACGAAGGCCGCCACACCCATCACCGGCGGCATGATCTGGCCGCCCGAGGACGCCGCCGCCTCGACCCCACCGGCAAAGGGCCGGCTGAACCCGCGGCGCAGCATCATCGGGATGGTGAGCACACCGGTGGACAGCACGTTGACCACCGGTCCGCCGGAGATGGTGCCGAACATGGCCGAACTCACGATGGCGGCATGGGCCGGCCCGCCACGGAGCCGGCGGGTGGCGATAAACGCCAACCGGATCAGCGACCGTCCGCCGGCAGAAGCGCCGAACAGGCTTCCAAGCACGATGTAGGGAAACACCGTGTTCATCAGGATGCCCATGAACCTGCCCAGCAGCCCCTGGGCATTGTTGACCAGGACATCATGGATGTTCGGTCGACCATCGATCAGCTGGCGCGGTTCGCCACCCAGCTTGGTTACCAGGTAGCGATTGATGTCGTCCGCTCCCCACAGGTACCAGACCAGGACCGTCAGCAGCGTGTAGCAGGCCACCAGAATGGCCACCATCACCAGCGGCAGTCCCCAGACCCTGACGTTGTAGACCAGGAACACGGTGATCGCGGCTCCGACCAGCGGGAAGATCCACACGCCGAGCGTGTTGATGCAGGCGGGATCGTCGACGCTGTCGGGGACGGGCAGCCCGTAGACAACCGCGAACTCCCGTTCCTCCTCGAGCGCCCGGGCAATGAGGGCGGCGCGCTCGCCGGTCAGCTGGTCGACGAGGCAGACCGAGTCGATCTCGACCAGGTAGGCCAGCGAGATCGCAACCGCCGTGACCACCAGCACACCGTCCATGAAGGCGCAGGCCGAGCGGCGCAGCAGGTGCCGCGAGGGCGTGTTGCGCAGGAACGAATGCTGCAGCGCCACGATCGTCATCATGACGACGAAACAGACTGGATACAGGTACTCGTAGGAGAACTTGCGAATCCTGATCCCGTCGACGCCAATCCCCTGCTGGATCAGCGCCTCAAGTCCCGGCACCGCGGGCTGGGTGTTGGCCATGCCGACCAGCACCAGGCAGAACCCGAGCACCAGCGCGAGCCGGCCGGCACCGCCTGGCCTGGCGGCAGGGGTCTCGCCCGGGTCCGACATCTCGGCCGGCGTCCGGCCGGTCCGGGAGGGCTCCGGCCGGCGCGCGCCTACTGTGCGCAGTCAGGCACGGTGTAGCCGGCGTCTTCCCACGCCATGACGGCGCCCGGGTGGTACTTCACCGGGTTGGCGCCGCAGAAGCCCGACTTTTCGGGATCGAGTTCAGCCAGACCGATGTTCTTCACGTAGGGTGCCCGCGCCAGCAATCGGTCGATGCTGGCGATGTATGCCGCCGTCAGGGCCCGTACGAGGTCCGTATCCATGTCCTTGTGCACGACGTCGGCAAACGCCGTTCCCATGCCCCGGAACACGCCGTCTTCCGAAATCAGCGTGACACCCTGGTCGGCGCCGTAGCCCATCTCCGCCTCCGGCACCACGATCGGCACGTTGCCCGGTGCCTTCAGGATCCGCTGGAACGCGTCGCTGTCGAACACCGCCTTCGGGGTGGAGATGATGTTGACCTTGCCGGCCGCCAGCGACACCGTGACACGCTGGGACGGGAAGGTGAGCGGGATGACGAAGGCATCCACCGAGCCGTCGACCAGGATGGTGGCAAGCTGGCCCCAGTTGGCCTGGAACCCGTCGTAGTCGGTACCGTCCTTCAGTCCGGCCGCCAGCTGGATGGCCTGGCGGGCGTTGACCAGGGCGGCGCCGCGCGGTGGACCGTTGAACACCTTCCTGCCCTTCAGGTCGTCCCACGAACGGATGTTCTCGGCTTCATGGGCGAACAGTCCATAGGCGCCGGCGTTGTACGGATACAGGGCGCGGAGGTTCGCTGCCAGTGCCGCGCCCGCGTCACCGAGCTTGGAGTAGGGGCCGCGTCCCTTGCTCATCAGGAAACCGAGGATGATCGGCATCGGCGCGATGTCGGTCTTGCCCTCCGCGACGTTCTTGACCGAGTTGGTCAGCGTCTGGCCTTCCTGCACCTGCAGGTTGGCGACACCCGCCTCGCTGGCGATTTCGGCCATGTGGATGATCGAGAGGTGGGGAGAGTTGCCGGGGCTTGACGCCTCGGCCGAGAGATTGACCTGGGCATGGACCGGCGCGGCCATGACCGATCCGGTTGCCAGGGCGGCCAGGACCGGCAGGGTCCGTCTGATCAGTGCGTTCATTGTGGCAGGACCTCCGTTTGCGCCCGCGCCCGACCGGCGCCGGCACTCGTTCGCAAGCATGACCACGGTAGCGCGTCAGCCTATCCGACGGAACAGCCGATGCCGCCTGACGGCGGTTCAGCCGGCTTCCCCGCTCGCATCCCTGCCGAACAGACGGACCCTGGCGCCTGCGAGCATGTCGCGCAGCGCGCGGCGGATCGCCCACAGGCAGACAAGCGACGGAATCACCATGAGCGTGGTGATGACGAAGAACGTGCCCCAGTCCCCCTCGAGCCAGTCGACGAGTTCGCCCGAGGAGGCCGCAAGCAGGGTCCGGCCCGCAGTTCCGATCGAGGCGAGCAGCGCGTACTGGGTCGCGGTGTAGGTGCGGTCCACGAGCATGGAGATGAACGCGACGAAGGTGACGGTCGCGAACGCGCCGGTCAGGTCGTCGAGAACGACCGCGACCGCGAACAGCGCCTCCGACTTGCCGGACCAGGCCAGTGCCGCGAACAGCAGGTTGGTGCACGCCATCGCGATGCCCGAGAGGAACAGCGCGGGTATCACGCCTGCCCGGATCGCGACCAGCCCGCCGAGCAGGGTGAACGCGATGGTGGTGATCCAGCCGAACCCCTTCGAGTACAGCGCGATGTCCGACTTGGTAAACCCGATCTCCGTGAAGAAGACCAGCGACATGCGGCCAAGGAACGCCTCTCCGACCTTGAACAGGAAGATGAACCCGAGCACCGCCAGGGCGATCGCGAAACCGTTCTGTCGCAGGAAGCTCATCAGCGGGCCGATTACCGTGGCGCCGAGCCACACGGCGGCGTTTCCCAGCAGTCCCGGCATCGCGAGGCGGGTTGCGAGTCGTTGCTCGTCTTCCGCCTGGGCGGCGATGCGCCCGGCAGCCGGCGGCTCGTGCACCATGGCGAGGCCCAGCGTGCACCCGATGACCACGACACCCATGACCAGGAAGGTCAGTTGCCAGTAGTTCGCGAACCCGGCCTGCTGGAGCGTGTCCGCGGAGACCAGCGCGACGATACCGCCCAGCTTGAAACCGCTCCACCAACCGACAACGGCCACCGCGGCGCCGGCCGCCATCTGCCGGTCCTCGGACCTGCCGAACTGCTCGATCCTGAGCGCATCGATGGTGATGTCCTGGGTCGAGGAAGCAATGGCGATGGCCAGCCCGACGGCGACGACTCCGGCTAGGCCCGACGCGGGTTCGGACGCGCTCCACAGCACCAGGCAGCCCAGGATGACCGTCTGCAGCACCACGATCCAGGCCCGTCGCTGCCCTATCCGCCGCGAAAGCCACGGGAAGCTCACCCGGTCGACCAGCGGTGCCCACATGAAATTGAAGGCGTAGACGCCGAAGATGAGCCCCGCCCAGCCGATTGTGCTGCGGCTGAGCCCGTCCTCCTTCAGCCAGAGGTTGAGACTGCTGCCGATGAGGACCCACGGCAGCCCGCTGATGGCGCCGAGCAGCAGGATGCGGGCCATGCGCCGGTCGGCGTAGATCGCAAGTGACGAGAGGACTTCGCGCACGACGTGTTCTCCCGCTCTTCCCGGGCCAGGTCAGGCCATGGTGTGGCGCGGGCTCCGGGCCGGCAAGTCAGGTCGTCGCCCCGTCCGGTGAGCGCAGGGCGTGAAGGCCCGTCACACGCGACAAACCGCGCGCCGGGCACTGTTCCCGCTCGCGGCAGAATCGGTCCGGGCGTCGGCGGTGCGGGCCGGGAATCGCTGTTCCGGCCGGGATGCGGGGTTCAGTCCGCCGCGTCGGCGAGCTGCGGGAACTCGGTCTGCAGCGTGGCCAGCATCCGGTGGACATCCGAGCCGTCCCCGCGTCGCTTGCGCGGATCCATGCGGTCCATGGCTTCGAACACCCTGTGCTTGGCGAAGAAGCGCCAGTGCACGGGCAGCCGGGCGAGGCCTTCGGTCAGCGCGGCGTAGTTCGCCGGGTTCCACACGGTCTCGAACTCGGTGCGTTCGGTTCCGTAGTCGTAGAAACCGTCGGTGGCCTCGCCGCGGCGCTCCGCACGCAGGGCTGCGGTCGCGGCATGGTCGACGGCGCCGTCGCGGATCACGACACCGTAGGCGTCCCTGGCGTGCTCGATGCTGACCCAGCCCCGGCGATGGTCGAGCAGCACGGCCTCGGAGTCGCGCTGCAGCGCGTCACCCCACCCGCCACCTCCGCCGCAACTGACGTGGATCACGTCGCCCGGGCCGATGGTCAGGATGTCGGTGTTGCGCAGGTTCACCTCGTGGTTGGTTCCGGGGTTCAGGATGAACCGCGACGGCCCGCCGGTCCGTCCGCCGGCGATGCCCCAGCCGGTAAACCGGGTGCGGTCGCGGTTCCTTGCCGTCACCCGGGTATTGGGCGAAAACGCCTGGAAGACCATGTCGGTGCCCAGACCGCCCCGGTGCAGACCCGGTCCGGCGCTGTCCGGCGCCAGGCCGTAGCGCAGGACCTTGATGCCGGCCTCTACCTCATTGACCTCGACCGGCGTGTTCTTGAGGAAGCCCTGGTTGGCACCGGAGCCGTCCTGGCCGTCCTCCGATGCCCGCCCGCCGGAACCGCCGGTCATCGGGTTGATGGCCGCCATGATGCGCCGGCCGGTGGCATTGTCGGTGGTGTTGACGTTCATGATCGGCCCGCCCGAGCCCGGCGCACCGGCCATGCGGTCCGGTGCCGCCGGGGCGAAGGCGCCGAGGATCAGTCCCTGCAGGCGGCTGCAGGACAGCGTGCGCATGCCGACCGCTGCCGGAAACACCGGGTTGACGATGGTGCCCGAGGGCAGGATGCAGCGACAGACGCGCCCGATCCCGGAATTCAGGTAGAGCGACGGATCGAGCGAGTAGAGCACGTAGGTCATGCCGACCATGAGCAGGGTGTGTCGCTCGTCGCCCCCGGTCGGCATGTTGAGCGAACTCTCGAGCTGGGGGTCGGAACCGGTGAAGTCGAAGATCAGCCGGTCGCCGTCGATGATCAGGGTCAGCATGATCCGACAGGGCCATCCGTCGACCGAGTCCTCGTCCATGTAGTCGGCGAACGGGTAGGTGCCGTCGGGCAGGGCGCGCACGATTGCGCGGGCCTGGGCCTCGGCGTAGTCGAGCAGCGCGTCGCATCCCTCGCGAAAGGTTTCGGCGCCGAAACGCCTGATCATCTCGTGCACCTTGCGTTCGCCGGTATTGCAGGCGGCGATCTGTGCCTTCAGGTCGCCCCAGTTCTGCTCGGGTGCGCGCACGTTGGCGAGGAAGATGTCGAGCACCTGCCGGTTGAGTTCTCCCTCCTCGAGGATCTTGGTCGGCGGGATCCGTACGCCTTCCTGGTGGATTTCCGACAGTGTGCGCGACAGCGACGCCGGCACCGCGCCGCCGACGTCGGTGTTGTGGACGTGACCGACCGAGAAGGCCACGATCTCTCCGTCGTGAAAGATCGGCTTCCAGATGTGCATGTCGGGCGAGTGGGTGCAGACGAAACCGGAGTAGGGATCGTTGGTCATGGCGATGTCGCCGGGCCGGTAGTTGTCGATCAGCCCGATCGCGCGGCCGTAGTTCAGCCCGACGAACCACGTCGCCCCGAGTTCGGTCGGGGTCGCGAAGGTCTCGCCGGACGGCGTGGTCAGACCGGTGGTGAAGTCCTCGGTTTCCTTCACGAAGGTCGAATGCGCCGTGCGGTAGAGCGTGTAGGCCATGCTCTCGGCGGCCGCCCTGGTGTGGTTCTTCAGGATCTCGAGCGTGACCGGGTCAACGGGCATGGTCAGGTCTCCGGTTCGATGATCAGGTTCGCCCAGTCGTCGACCGACGCGGTGAACCCGGCCGGGATCACGCTGGTGCAGTCGTCCTGGATCACGATTGCCGGCCCCGAAAGGGACTGGCCGGCGGCAAGGTCGGTTCGTCGATAGAGAGTGGCGTCCCTGTCGGCGCCGTCGAGCCGGATCCGGCCCGTGCCGAAAACCGGGGGCCGGCCGCTCGAACGCCGGTTGCGTGCGATCTCGGGCCTGGGAACGCTGCCACGGATCACCAGTCGCAGGTTGACCACCTGCACCGGCGCCTCCGGGTCGGCGTGCTCGTAGACCGCGTGATGCTCGCGGTGGAATGCCTCCGCGACCGGTTCGATGCGTCTGGCGGCGAGATCGGACCGGTCGATCACCGTCTCGATCTCGTAGGACTGGCCGCGGTAGCGCATGTCGGCCGACCAGACGAGGGACGCCGGACCCGCAAAACCCTGTTCCCCGCGCAGCCAGGCGAGCGCCCGGGCTTCGAGGTCGTCGGCGTGACGGTCGAGAACCGTGAGACCGTCGGGATCGAGATCGACGAAGGCTGTGCGGATGAAATCGTTGCGGATGTCGGCGATCAACCCGCCGTAGGCCGAGAGCACGCCGGGCAGGGGCGGGACGATCACCCGCTTCATTCCGAGTTCACGGGCGAGCAGGCACGCGGTCATCGGTCCGGCGCCTCCGAAGGCGAGCAGCGCGAAGCCGCGCGGGTCGGCGCCGGTTCGGGCCAGCAGTTTCGAGGTCTCGAGGTACATCCCGGCGACGGCCACCCGGATGATGCTCTCGCCGGTCTCGACGAGCGACATCCCGAGTCGGCGTGCCAGCGCGCCCACGGCGTGCTCGGCCGCTTCCCGGTCCAGCGTCACGGTACCGTAGCCCAGCTTCCCGCCGAGCAGACCGAGCACCGCGAAGGCGTCGGTAATGGTTGCATCGGTGCCGCCGCGCCCGAAACACGCCGGTCCCGGGCTCGACCCGGCGCTCTCGGGGCCGACCTTGAGCACGCCGAAATCGTCGACCCGTGCGATCGAGCCGCCACCGGCGCCGATCGAAGTGACCGAGACCGTGGGAACGTAGATCGGAAACTCTCCGACCATCTCGCCGGTGCCGAAGGCCGGACTGCCGCTGCGGATCACCGCGACATCGGCCGAGGTTCCGCCGACGTCGTAACTCAAGACGTCGACCTCGCCGGTTGCCCCCCCGACCCCGCCCGAGGCGGTGCCGGACAACAGCATCGCGACCGGATTGGTCTTGCCGAGTTCCGCGGCCATGATGCCGCCGTTCGACTTGGTCACCATCGGCACCGCGGGAACACCGACGGTGCCGAGTGCTGCCTGCAGCGAGGTGATGTATCCCGCCACCCGGCGCTGCACGTAGGCGGCAACCGTCGCCGTGACGGTGCGTTCGTACTCGCGGATGACCGGCCACACGTCCGATGACAGTGTCACGCCCAGATCCGGATCGGCGGCGAGAATCGCGTCGCGCACCGCGCGTTCGCTGGTCGGGTTGGCATAGGCGTGCAGCAGGGCGACGACGATGGTGTCCGCCCCGTCGGCACGGGCGAGCGAGACGGCTGCGGCGACGTCCTCCGGGTCAACCGGGCTCTCGATCGTGCCGTCGAGCAGGGTTCGTTCCGCGATCCCGTAGACCCGCTCGCGCGGCGCAAGCGGCGGCGCCCGGCGCGAGAAGATGTTGTAGGGGTCCGGGACCTTGAGACGCGCCACCTCGAGGACATCCTCGAATTCCCGGGTGGTGAAAAGGGCAAGCTCGGCGCCGCGGCGCTGGATCACCGTGTTCACGCCGACGGTGGTTCCGTGCACGAAGCTCGCGATGGCGCCGGCAGGGCAGGCGAACCGGTGTTCGAGTTCCCCGATTCCCGTCATCACCTCCTCTCCCGGCCGGTCCGGGGTCGAGAGCGTCTTGAGGCTGCGAAGGGTGCCCGACATCTCGTCGAACAGGCAGAAGTCGGTAAAGGTCCCGCCGATGTCCACGCCGATCCTGAACCGGCTCCCGTCCGACATCGCGTCCGGCTCCTCGGGACTGTCCACTGTCATTCTGCTCGCGCCTCCGGGTTCACGTTCCGCCCACGGGCCGGGTCCGGGGCGACGATACCGCCTGGCACCCGGTCCGTCACCTCTTCGACCGGATCACGGTCATCACGCTGGGGGTTGCGTCGGGCTGGCGGAGATAATCCGGACTGTCCGCGCCGCTGACCGTCCCGGATCCGCGGTACAGCACCGGCCGACGCCCTGCCTCGAGTGTCGGGCGGATCGGCCCTGTGAGGGGAGCACCGAGCCCGGTCTTCAAGAATCCGGATGCACGGGTGGTCACGCTTCAGCTATCAAATTCTCAGTCTGGCCCTGATTTCAGGAGTATATTGCCAGATTTACGGCGTATTCGGCTTGAACTTTTCTTTTGTTGTCGGATTTCATGGATGTCGGAGATCCCGATGCAAACCGAATGTCCGTGACACGCGTGCGCGGTCCCGAGGACGCGCCATGCGCCGGCGATGACTGAAGACCGGGCCTTCCGGCCCGTCGGCACAGCTCGCGCAGCAGTGCCTGGATCCAGGGGTGCTGGGAGACACTACTGGCAATCCGAGCTCCCCGTACGGCTCGTACTCGGGGCCGCAGCCGGCTGACGGGCACTGATCCGTTATTTTGTTCCTGTGGCGGCTGCGGGTGGCGCGGCGGTTCCACTGAAAACCGGGGACAGCGCAAGTCCCTCTTTGCATCCAGTCATCTTGGCATCATCGCATCACTGCGGCAGCTTTCCTCCCTATGAGAACGACGCTCAACATCGACGACGAGATTCTCGAGGCGGCCAGGTTCATTGCGGGAGAACGAAATCTCTCGGTGGGCGCCGTGCTGTCCGACCTGGCGCGGCGGGGATTGCGACCGGCACGTGCGGAGTCACGCACCCACACCGGATTTCCCGTGTTCAAGGTCTCGGACGACAGCACCGTTCTGACCCTCGATCGTGTCAAGCGCCATGAAGGCGAGCCTTGAAGTTCCTGCTCGATCTTAATCTCCTGCTCGCCCTGGCCTGGCCGTCGCACGTCCATCACCATCACGCCCACGCATGGTTCGAAGCGGAAGCGCATGAGGGTTGGGCGACCTGCCGGCTGACCCAGCTCGGGTTTGTCCGGCTGTCATCCAACCCCGCGTTCACGTCCGATGCGGTTGCGCCGACTGCGGCGCTCTCCCTGCTGCAGGACATCACCGCCATGGATGGTCACGAATTCTGGCCCGATGACGTCGATTGCTTGTCGGCTGCATTCTCCGGTGGCGTCCAGCTCACGGGGCATCGTCAGGTCACCGATGCGTATCTCCTGTTGCTCGCACGGGCGCGTTCGGGACGTCTGGCGACACTGGATCGCCGTATGAGTCAGGTCCTGCCCCCGAGCGATCGACCGACCCCGCATCTTCGTGTCATCGACGCCCGATGAGTCTGGTCCGATGGGACCGTGCCGGCCGTTCCGCCAGCCCCCGCGCCTCGTCGTCGCACCCGGCCCGCACGGCGGCCGATGCCCCCCGCCGGCATCGCCGGGCGCCACGATTAACCCGCGCATTCCGTACTCTCGTTGACGGGTCCCGTGCACGTGGTCAAGATCGACCCTCCTGTTCTGACCGGAGAAGTGCATGGACCGCAGGGTGGCCATCGTGACGGGCGGAGCTCGCGGCATCGGCCGCGGATGTGCGCATGCGCTGGCCGAGCACGGCCTTGCCGTCGCCCTCGTCGACGTCCTCGAGGACGAGATGCGCCGCACCCGCGGCGAGATCGAGGCCCTGGGCGTTCCGTGCAGCACCCATGTCGCCGACGTTGCAGACCACGCCAGGGCGCACGAGGTCGCAGGTGAGGTCCGTGACGCGTGGGGGCGCATCGACGTGCTGGTCAACAATGCCGGGCGCGCGATGCCGGTTGGCATCCTGGAGATCGCCGAGTCCCAGTGGGACGCCACCATCGACGTCAACCTGAAGAGCTGTTTCAACTACATCCAGGCGGTGGCGCCGTCGATGCTAGAGCGCGGTTACGGCCGGATCGTCTCCATGTCCTCGCTCAACGCCCACTCCGGCGGAGTGACGGCAGCGGTATCCCGGTTCGCCTACGCCGCGGCCAAGGCCGGCATCATCGGCCTGACCCGGGCGCTGGCGAAGGAACTCGGACCGGACATCGCCGTGAACTGCGTCTGTCCGGGCCTGATCAAGACGGAGCTTGCCGGCAAGAACCCGGTGATCGCCGCCCGCGAGCCGGAACTGGTGCGCGGGATTGCGCTCAACCGTACCGGGTCGCCACGCGACGTTGCCGGGCTGGTCGCGTTTCTCGCGACCGCCGACCCGCTCTACATCACCGGCCAGGACCTCACCATCGACGGGGTCCAGTGGAACCGGTGGAGCGGGGGGGCGGCCCCGCCGGCCCGGTTTCACAACGGATCGGGGAGATACTGATCATGAGAATGCTGGATCAATCAGCAGGGGTGCGCCGCTTCCTCGCGGTCGCGGCCCTCGCCGTGGGTGTCGCGACCGCGTCACCGGCCGTGGCGGGGGGCAAGTTCGTCTTCGCCAACTCCTCGGCCTATGACACCCTGGACCCGCACGCGATCTTCGATGTCGGCCGGGTGGCGTCGCGCATCAATCTGTACGACGGCCTGATGCGCTGGTTCGACAACCCGCCGCATCTCGAGCCGTGGCTTGCCGAGAAGGTCGAGGTGTCCGACGACGGGCTTACCTACACCTTCACCCTGCGCGATGCGACCTTCCACGACGGGTCTCCCGTCGAGGCCTCGGACGTCGTCTATTCGATCGAGCGCATTCTCGAGATGAAGAAGGGCGCGTTCTCGCTGTTCGCCGGGACCGTCGAGCCGGGCTCGACCAAGGCGCCCGATGCCAGGACGGTGGTATTCACGCTCAACAAGCCCTCCGCCATCTTCCTCGCCACCGTTCCGGAAGTCCATGTCGTCAACGAGGAACTGGTTCGCGCGAACGAGGTCGACGGCGATCTCGGCACCGCGTGGCTGTCGAAGAACGATGCCGGGTCCGGCTCCTTCCAGCTGACGCGCTACGACCCGGCGGTGGGATGGCAGGCGAAGCGGTTTGACGACCATTTCTTCGGCTGGGACATGGTCGAGAATCCGCTGGACATCATCGAGTTCCGCACCGTCGTGGAGATCAATTCGCGGGTGCTCGGCCTGATGAACGGCGACTTCCACGGAACCGACGGCTACCTGCCGCAGGACCAGGTGAAGCGGCTTGCGGCGAGCGAGAACGTCAATGTCGACGAGCAGGAGTCCATGCGGATCTTTTACTCGATCATCCACAACGGCCGGTCGCCGATGACGGATGTCAACTTCCGCAAGGCGCTTGCCTACGCCTTCGACTACGACGGGTTCATCAACAACATCCTGTCCGGCTCGGTGGCCCGTGATCCGGTTCCGCTTCCCAACAACATGTGGGGCGCGCCCGCGGACGTGACCGGCTACACCTACGATCTCGACAAGGCGGCCGAACACCTGGCCATGGTCAAGGAACCGTTGCGCGAGATCACGCTCGGCGCGCTTGCCGGTTACGGCCAGACCGAACAGGCCGCCGCCCTGTTGCAGAACGGACTGAACAAGATCGGTGTCGAGACCAAGATCGTGACCGAGCCGTGGCCGGTCGCCTCGGGCAAGATGCGCGACGAGCAGCAGATGTACGACCTGCTGTTCCTGTGGAAGTCCACCTACTACGCCGATCCGAACAACTGGCTCGGCGAGATGTATGCCTGCGAGCAGATCGGGGCACGCAACAACTCCTGGTACTGCAACGAGGAGGTCGACCGGCTCCTGAGCGAGGCCCGGGTCTCGACCGACCAGGCGGTTCGCCAGGCGAACTACGAGCAGGCCAACCGGCTGCTCGCCGAGGATGCCGCCGGCATCTTCGTCTACAACACCAAGTGGTTCGGACCGTTCAGCACCCGGGTGAAGGGCGTTCGCTTCTGCCCGATCGGCAACGGCCAGGAAATGCGCTGGGTGTCCATCGACTGAAGACTGACGCATGACCGGCGCGGCCCTGTGGGGCCGCGCCGGAACGCTGCAGCCGGGACTCGAAATGCGCGCACTGGTGCTGACCGTCAACAGGCTGGTCTGGTTTGTCCCGACGTTGCTGGGGCTGCTGGTGATTACCTTCACCATCAGCCACATCATCCCCGCAGACCCGATTGCCTTCATCGCCGGTGACAATGCGACGGCGGAGCAGATCGCGGCGCTCAAGGCGAAGTTCGGCGTCGACAAGCCGGTCCCGGTGCAGCTGTGGAACTACATCCTCGGGGTCGCCGAGGGTGACTTCGGCATCAGTCTCTACACCCAGAGACCCATTGCCGAGGATCTCATCGCCCGGCTGCCGGCGACGCTCGAACTCGCGTTCGTCGCCGTCATCCTGTCGGGCGTGATCGGCATCCCGCTCGGCGTGCTGGCTGCGGTCAGGCGGAACTCCTGGCTCGACCATGGGCTCAGGGTGTTCACGGTCTCCGGCCTGGCGATCGCCGCCTTCTGGTTCGCCATCCTGCTGCAGCTGCTGTTTGCCATGCATCTCGACTGGACGCCGCTGCAGGGCAGGGTCGACGGCTGGGGCCCGGATCCGGTCACCGGCTTCTACATCGTCGACTCGATACTCGCCGGCGACCTCGAAACGCTTGCCGACGTGATCGGACACATGGTCCTGCCGACAGTAACCCTGTCGTTTCCGGCCATGGCGACCATCATGCGGTTTACCAGGGCTGGCGTGCTCGATGCGATCAATTCGAACTACGTCGACTACCAGCTGGCCATGGGAGTACCGAGGCGGGTGGTGGTCTGGCGCTACGTGCTGCGCAATGCGCTGATCGGCACGGTAACCCAGGTCGGTCTGGTATTCGGGAACCTGATCGCGAACGCGGTGGTGGTCGAGGCGGTGTTCGACTGGCCTGGTCTCGGGCTCTATGCCGTCAATTCGATCCTGCAGTCGGACTACAACGGCATCATGGGCTTCACGCTGATCATGGGAACGGTGTTCATCATCGTGAACCTCCTGGTCGACATCAGCCATGGGCTGATCGATCCGCGCGAGACGGGATAGCGGTCATGCTCGAGACCACCCTCTTCCTGTTGCGCAGGCTGGCGTCGGACCGCACCGCCGCCCTCGGAGCCCTGATCATCACCCTGCTGGTGGTGGTCGCCATCGCCGCCCCGGTGCTCTCGACCCATCCCGGTGACGTGACCGAGTTCCATCCTCCGGAGCGGCTGCTGCCGCCGTCCGACGACCATTTCTTCGGAACCGACAGGATGGGCGCGGACGTCTATTCCCGGCTGCTGTTCGGCGCCAGGATCACCATCGCCATTGCCGTGATCGCCATCGGGGCGAGCGTGCTGGTCGGCATCCCGGTCGGGCTGATTGCCGGGTACTACCGCAACTGGGTTTCCGACGCCTTGATGCGCATCTCCGACATATTCCTCGCGGTGCCCCAGATCGTGCTGGCGATCGCCATTGCCCAGACGCTCGGCCCGTCGATCGAAAACGTGATCCTCGCGCTGTCCGCCACCTACTGGCCGTTCTGGGCCCGGCTGGTCTATGCCGAGACGCGCTCGGCGCTGAACGACACTTATGTCGAGGCCTCGATCGCACTCGGCGCCTCTCCGTGGCGGGTGATGATCCTGCACGTGCTGCCGAACATCTCGTCTTCGGTGATCGTGCGAACCACAATCGGCATGGGGGGAACCATCCTGACCGCGGCCGTCCTCGGGTTTCTCGGTCTCGGTCCGCCGGCGCCGAGCCCGGAGTGGGGCCGGACCATCGCGGAGAGCCGCGAGTTCCTGCCCGAGGCCTGGTGGTACGCGACCGCGCCCGGTCTTGCCATTTTCCTCGTGGTGATGGGGTTCAACCTGCTGGGCGACGGCCTGCGCGACATTCTTGATCCGCGGACCCGGAGATCGGGCGATGGATGACCTGCTCGCCGTCACCGGACTGACGGTCGGGTTCGCCACCGAAAGCGGGCTGGCACAGGTGCTTGACCAGGTCGACTTCCGGATCGGACGCGGCGAGATCGTGGGTCTCGTCGGTGAGTCCGGCTGTGGCAAGACCACGCTCGCCAGGGCCATCCTCGGCGTTCTGCCGGCCAACTCCGCCCGGATCAGCGCCGGCAGCATCGAGTTCGATGGCCGCGACCTGCTGCAGGAGGACCCCGACGCGCTCGCAACCGACATCCGCGGCCGCGCCATCACCTTCGTACCGCAGGACCCGTTCTCCTCCTTCAACCCGGTCTTCACCATCGGCACGCAGATCAAGGAGCTCATGAAGTGGAAGTCGCCGGACGCGGAACCCGGCTCCGGTCCCCGCCGGTATGCGCGTGCACGCCGGCGCAGCGACCTGGAACGGGTGCTCGAGCTGCTGCGCATCGTGCAGCTTCCCGACCCGCAAGCCCTGCTCAGGAAGTACCCGCACGAAGTCTCCGGCGGTCAGCGCCAGCGGTTGATGATCGCCATGGCGCTGCTGCCGGAACCGAAGCTGATCATCGCCGATGAGCCGACCACGGCACTCGACGTCACGATCCAGGCCCAGATCCTGAAGCTGCTGCGCCGGCTGGCGGCCGAACGCGGGGTCTCGGTGCTGTTCACCACCCACGATCTGGGCACCGCGTACGAGATCTGCGACCGGATGACCGTGATGTACGCCGGCCAGGATGTCGAGAGCGCGCCGTCCGATAGTTTCTTCACCGAACCGCGGCACATCTACACCGTGCGCCTGCTGCAGAGCCTGCCCAGTCGAGACCATGGAATCCGCGGTATTCCGGGGCAGGTCCCGGACTTGACCGCACCGCCGCGGGGATGCCGGTTTCATCCGCGCTGCGACGCCGCAAGCGCGCTCTGCCGACAAACCCGTCCCGATCCGAGCGACGTCGGCGCCGGCCACGTGGCGCGCTGCTGGCACCCGGCCCCAGGGGAGGCAACCCCATGACCGCGGACGCGCTCCTCAGTCTCGAGAACCTGTCCAAGCACTTCCCTGTCCTCAACGTGTGGAAGCGGCGGTCGGGATGGCTGAAGGCGCTCGACGAGGTCTCGCTCTCGGTTCACAAGGGCGAGATCCTCGGCATCGTCGGCGAATCGGGCTGCGGCAAGTCGACGCTGGGCAAGACGGTCATGGGCATCCACCGGCCCACTTCGGGCCGGATCATCTTCGAGGGCAACGACATCACGCACCTGAAGCCGTACCAGTCCCGGGGCATGCGGCGTGACCTGCAGTACACCTACCAGGACCCGGGCGCGTCGCTCGACCCGCGCTGGAAGATCGGCCGGTCGCTCGACGAGCCGCTGGTGATCCACACCCGGCTCGACCGCCGGGCTCGCCGCGAACGGGTGCGCGAGATCCTCGATGCGGTCGGCCTGCCGGAGGGCCATCTCGACCTGTACCCGCACGAGATCTCGGGCGGCCAGCAGCGCCGGGTCGGACTGGCGCGGATCCTGACCCTGCATCCGACCATGGTGGTGCTCGACGAACCGACGTCCGGGCTCGACGTGTCCGTCCAGGCCACGATCCTCAACCTGTTTCTCGATCTGCAGAAACGGTTCGACCTGACCTATGTCTTCATCAGCCACGATCTCGGTGTCGTGCGCATGGTCTGCGACCGCGTCGCGGTGATGTATCTCGGCAAGGTGGTGGAACTCGGCAGTTCAGACGAGATCTTCGACCGGCCGCGTCATCCCTATACCCAGTCGCTCCTGGCCGCGGTGCCGCAGATCGGCAAGGGTAGGGTGACCGAGACCTTCTGGCTCGAGGGCGAGCCGCCCGATCCCGGCAACCTGCCGTCAGGCTGCCGGTTCCGGACCCGGTGCACGCAGGCGCGCGACGACTGCGCGCTCGAGGTGCCGCCTCTGGTCGAGCACAACCCGGGCCATGCCGATGCCTGCCTGTATTCCGCCGCGCGGGACTACAGCCCGGCCTGATCCCTGCAGTAGCGCGCGACATCGGCGTGGGTGGCGAACCAGACCCCGGCGTGCGAGCGGATATGGCGGATCAGCTCCTCGAGCACCTGCAGCCGCGAACGGTGGCCGATGAAGTGCGGGTGCATGGTCAGCAGGAACAGGCTGTTCTCCTGGTACGCGCCATCGAACTCCCGCACGAACACCTCGAGCACGCCCGAGGGTGGTGTGTAGGGACGCAGCCCGGAGAACCGGTCCATCGCCCAGTAGGGGGCGTCGTCACGAATCCACTCGACCGGAAGTTCAACGACACCTGTCGGCTGGTTGTCCTCGAGGATCTCGTAGGGATCGTCATCGGCCATCAGCGAGGAATCATAGAGCAGACCCATCTCCCGGGTGATCGCCAGGGTGTGCTGGGAGAAATCCCATGACGGGGTCCGGATGCCGACGGGCCTCTGGCCGCCGATCTGCTCCAGAGTGTCCGCCGCACGCATCTGGAGGTCCCGTTCCACATCAGGCGGCAGCGCCGAGTTCAGCTCGTGGATCCAGGAATGGATCCCGATCTCGTGGCCGTGGTCGACCACCGCACGCTGTTCTTCGGGGTGCAGCATGGCGACTACGGCGGGCACGAAGAAGGTCGCCGGGATGTCGTAGCGGGCCAGGAGCGCGAGGATGCGCGGCACGCTGACCCGCGAGCCGTACTCGCCCTGGCTGAGCCTGCCCGGCGACGAGTCACCCCAGCGCAGCGTCTGGGTCTCGTGGTCCGAGTCGAAGGACAGGGCAACAGCGCAGCGAGCGCCACCGGGCCATGTCTCGGGCTTGAGCGAACGACCGGCACGGACCTTCTCGACGATCGGGCGCCAGCGCTCTTCGGGCCAGCTCCAGGTGTCTGGCTGTTCCGGCAGGCCGAGTGCGGTTCTGGACATCGGTGGTGCTCCCTCCGGTTCGGGGTCAGTCGGCGGTCCCCATGGTGGCGAGGACGGCAAAGGGCGAGTGCTCCTGCCTGGTCCTGGCGTCCCGGCGCCGGATGCGGGACCGTCTTGCCGGGCGCCTGAACATCGGGTGCTCGTCGGATCCTCCCGCCCGCACGTATCCGAGATCCGCAAGCACGGCCCCGGCGGCGGCCCGCGTGACACCGAGCAGCGAGAGCATGTCCTGGGTGATGGCGAAGGGTTGCTCGCGCGGCTCGCGCCGGGCCGCCGCCGCAAGCCGTTCGAGAATATCGGCGCGTACCGCCAGTCCGCCGATGCGGACATAGCCGGTGGCGCTATAGAGACCGGCCGACACGTCCCGGTTCACCGCGACCGCGGCCCGCCCCGGCGGGACCAGCGCATCCTCGTGCCATTCGCCGTGGTGGACCTGCCACAGCAACGCCAGAAACTGCGCGGCCCTCGGCTTCAGCAGGCCCGGCATGAACACGCTCTCGGTCCCGAACCGGACCCCGGCGCGGCCCAGCGTGCGCCGACCGGCCGCGTCCAGATCGGCCAGCAGCGGTGCGACCTGCCGGCGCGGCAGCAGGCCGGGGATCTCGGTCAACTGGAAGAAGATGCCGCGCACCGGGCCGGTTTCTCCGGAGGTCCGCAACCGGTCGAGTCCGGGGATCAGCCGGGCGCGACACGAACCGAGCCAGGCGCGCAGCCGCTGTGCAACCGCATCCCGCTCGGCCGATGGCAGCAGACTGGGAACGTCCACCTCGATCGCGGGCTCGAGCGGGTGCCGGCCACGGGCCAGTGTCGCGATCCGCTCGCCGTTCCACAGCACCGCCCCGCGCGGACCGAACCCGAAGGTCTTGTCCGGGGCCGCGCGGATCTCGGCGGCCTGCCGCACAAGCTCGCGGGGCAGGACGCGCCGGGTCCCCCCCCGCCCCCGCCCCGGGCGCCCGGACCCGGAGGGTTGTGCCGGGGGCCGCGCGGTCCTCGGCGCCCTGCCGCACAAGCTCGCGGGGCAGGACGCGCCGTGTCGCCGCCACGATCGGCCGTGGCGTCCTGCTGTCGGGCGCATCAGGCGTGAACCGCAGGCCGGCAAGGCGGCCGACCCTGTGCCCCTCGACCGTAACCGTGCCATCCGGCTTGACCGCGGCCATCAGTTCGTCGCCGTCGCGCAGGCGCCGGGACAGCACGGCGGCACGGCGATCGACGAACCGGCTGATCAGCCGTGCGTGCAGGGCATCGGACAGACGGTCCTCGATCGCCCGCGCCCGCTCCCGCCAGTGCACGGGATCGTCGATCCAGTCCTGGCGCTGGGTGATGTAGGTCCAGGTGCGCACGTGGCTGATCCGGCCGGCGAGGGTGTCGATGTCGCCGTTGGTCCGATCGAGCCGTTCGACCTGGCGTGCCACCCAGTCCTGCGGCAGTCGTTCCGCCCCGCCGGCCAGGTGGCCGAACAACAGTGTCAGCAGGCGGGTGTGCGGCTCGGTCAGGGTCTTGCGGAAGTCGGGGACCTGGCACACGTCCCACAGCAGCCGTACCCGTCCGGGGGTGTCGGCGCGCTGCATCAGCCCGGTGTCGCGCGACAGCGCGTCGAGCGCTGCCTGGTCCTCGGCATCGCGCTTTGGTGCGAGAAACGGCCAGGACGGGGCGCGCTCCAGCGAGCGTTTCAGGTCGCGGACGGTGTTGAAGCTGAGATCGGCGTTGCGCCAGTAGGCCCGGCGCAAGGACTCGAACCGGTGCTGCTCGATCGCGGTGATGGTCTCGGCATCGAACTCGGCGCAGCCCGCGGTGACCCCGAAGGTGCCGTCGTTCATGTGCCGACCGGCGCGCCCGGCAATCTGCGCGAGTTCCTGGTGATCGAGGCGGCGCGGCCGCCGTCCGTCAAACTTGGTGTCGCCGGCAAAGGCGACATGATCGATGTCCATGTTCAGACCCATGCCGATCGCATCGGTCGCGATCAGGAAGTCGACCTCGCCGGCCTGGTACAGGTCCACCTGGGCGTTGCGGGTGCGAGGCGAAAGGGCGCCCAGCACCACGGCGGCACCGCCGCGCTGGCGGCGGACCAGTTCGCCCAGGGTGTAGACATCGTTGGCGGAGAACGCGACCACGGCGGAGCGCCGCGGCAGTCGGGTGATCTTGCGGGCACCGGCCCAGGCGAGCGATGACAGGCGGGGACGGCCGGTAAACGCCACCCCCGGGACCAGTTTCTCCACCAGCGCGCGCATGGTGCCGGAACCGAGGAACATGGTCTCGGCGGTGCCGCGTGCCGAGAGCAGCCTCTGGGTGAAGATGTGACCGCGTTCGCGGTCGCCGGCCATCTGGATCTCGTCGATGGCCAGGAATTCGACCGACCGGTCCGTCGGCATCGACTCCACGGTGCACAGGAAGTAGCGCGCCCGGGCGGGAATGATCTTCTCTTCCCCGGTGATCAGCGCCACCTGGCTCCTGCCGGTGCGCGCGACCACCCGGTCGTAGTTCTCCCGCGCCAGTAGTCGCAGGGGAAACCCGATCATCCCGCTGTGATGTCCGAGCATCCGCTCGATCGCCAGGTGGGTCTTGCCGGTATTGGTCGGCCCGAGCACGGCGGTAATCCGTGGGACGTCCCGGTGGGTCATGGCATGGCCCTCGTCGACGCAACCTTGGCGCAGGGGCTTGCGCCGTGCGCCAATCTTGCACATATCAGCGACAAAATCGCCCCCGGAACGGGCGGGGCGAACACGGATCGGCACGCGGTGAGGCCAGGCGGGCAAGAAACGGAGGTACCTGCACAATGACTGCACAGACCGGAAGCGTGGAAACTCGGTCGTTCCAGGCGGAAGTCAGCAAGTTGCTGCATATTGTCGCGAATTCGCTTTACAGCGAGCGCGAGGTGTTCCTGAGGGAACTGATTTCGAACGCTGCGGACGCGTGTGACAGGCTGCGCTATCTCTCGCTGACCGACCCCGACCTGATCCGGGGCGACCCGGAGTTCGCGATCCGCCTGGCGGCAAGTGCCGATGCCTGCACGGTCACGGTATCCGACAACGGTGTCGGCATGAACGAGGCCGACCTGCACGAGAACCTGGGGACCATTGCCCGGTCCGGAACCGGCGCGTTCCTTGAAAACCTCTCGGGCGACGAGAAGCAGGATGTCGGGCTGATCGGGCAGTTCGGCGTCGGGTTCTATTCCGCCTTCATGGTTGCATCCGAAGTCGAGGTGCTGACCCGCAGGGCAGGCGATGAAACCGCGTGGATCTGGCGTTCGGACGGCCTCGGGTCCTACACCGTGGCGCCGTCGGAGAAGGCGGGACGCGGCACCGTCATCACCCTGCACCTGAAGGAAGACGCGGCGGAATTCCTCGAGGGCGCGCGGCTGCGGTCGATCGTGAAGACCTATTCCGACCACATCGCGGTGCCCATCCGCCTCGCATCCGATGACAGCGACGAGACGGTCAACGAGGCGTCGGCCCTGTGGACCAGGCCGAGGGGAGACATCACCGAGCAGCAGTACACCGAGTTCTACCGCCATGTCTCACGCTCGTTCGATGAGCCGTGGCAGACCATCCACTGGCGGGCCGAAGGCCGCTACGAGTACAGCGCCCTGCTGTTTGTTCCGTCTGCGGCCACGACGGAGCTCTACGATCCGGAGCGCCGGAACCGTCTGCGGCTGTATGTGAAGCGGGTGTTCATCACCGACGACTGCAAGGGGCTGGTGCCCGAATGGCTCCGTTTCATGCGCGGCATCATCGACTGCGAGGACCTGCCGCTCAATGTCAGCCGCGAACTGCTGCAGAAGAACCCGATGCTGACGGCGATCAGCGGCGCGGTGACCCGCCGGGTCCTGACCGAACTGGGAAGCCGGGCAAAGGATGATCCGGAGCAGTACGCCGGGTTCTGGGACCGGTTCGGACCGGTGTTGAAGGAGGGGCTGTACGGGTTCGACAGCGAACACCGCGACACCCTGTTGCAGCTTGTGCGGTTCAGAACCTCGACCAGGGACGGGCTGGTCAGTCTGGCCGAGTATGTCGAGGCGATGAAGGACGGGCAGGAGCACATCTTCTACATCACCGGCGAATCGCATGACGCCGTGAGCAACTCGCCGCACCTCGAGGGCTTCGCCGCCCGCGGCGTCGAGGTGCTGCTGCTGTCGGATCCGGTCGACGACTTCTGGATCTCGTCGATGTTCGAGGGCTACGAGGGCAAGCAGTTCAGTTCGGTGACCCGGGGAACCGCCGAGCTCGATGCCATCGCGCCGGAGGAGACGCCGGACGAGGAGGGAGCCGACAGCCAGGAGAAATCCGAATCGGATGATGTCGCACCGCTGATCGCCTCGATCAGGCTTGCGCTCGGAGACGCGGTCAAGGACGTGCGGGCGTCGGTGAGGCTGACCGATTCGGCCGTCTGCCTGATTGCGGACGAGGGTGACATGGACATGAACCTCGAGCGCATCCTGCGTCAGCACAAGCACGTGCATGAAGCTTCACCGCGGGTTCTCGAGATCAATCCGGGGCACCGGTTGATCAAGGGACTCGCCCGGCGCATCGAACAGGGGGAAAGCGGGTCCGAGATCGAGGACGCCGCCTTCCTGTTGCTCGATCAGGCACGGATCATGGACGGCGAACCGGTCGCGGACGTCAGGGCCTTCGCTTCCCGGCTGTCCCGGGTCATGGAACTCGGCTACACCGCCCCTACGAGCCGGTGAACCTCGCCGGGCGTTTCTCGTGGAAGGCGGCAACGCCTTCCGCGAAGTCCGCAGAGGTCCGCAGGCGCCCGTAGGCGTTGCCCTCGATCTCGATTCCGGCTTCGACGGTGGTGTTCTGGGCGGCGTTCAGCACCCCCTTGATGGTGCGTTGCGCGAGCGGCGAGAAGCCGCGCAGTTCCTCGACCAGCCGGTCGGTCGCGGCCTCGAGCCCGTCGTCGGGCACACAGTCGAGCACCATGCCCCAGTCCCTCGCCTCCGCTCCCGTGACCCGGCGGGACCGAAAGGTCATGTCCTTGGTCCGCTGCATGCCGATCATGTGAAGCAGCCGGATCGAGCCGCCGGATCCCGGGATCTGGCCGATCCGCTGTTCGGGCAGGGCGTAGAGCGCGGTTTCCGAGGCGATCCGGAAGTCACAGGCGAGCGAGAGTTCGAAACCGACGCCGAAGGTATAGCCGCGGTTGGCCGCGATCACCGGTTTGCGGCACCGAGCCGGCGCCGCGATGTTGTCGGCCAGCCTGGAGACGTGTTCGGGGCTGGCCGCAAGGAAGCCGGCAATGTTCCCGCCCGAGGAGAAATGCCGGCCCTCGGCGCGGAGCACGATCACACGCACCCTGGGATCGCGATCGAGTGCCCCGAAGCCCTCGCGCAGCGCCTCGCGCTGCGGCATCTCGATGATGTTGAGCGGCGGGCGCTCGAGGATGATGTCGCCGCGCTCCCTGTCGGCGTCGACTTCCACCCTGAAACCGTCGTGTGTCCCTGTCATGTCGGTTCCCCGCTTTCCGGTTCCCAGTCTCCCGCGACGAGCATGCGGCGCAGGATCTTTCCCACAGGCGACTTCGGAATGGCGGCGACGAACACGTACTGCCGTGGCCGCTTGAAGTCGGCCAGGCTGCTGGAGTGGCACCAGCGCTCCAGTTCGTCGGCCTCCACGTGCCCGGTGCGGGTCAGAAAGGCCGTCACCTGCGCTCCCCAGCGCGGGTGCGGCATGCCCACCACCGCGACCTCGCCGACGGCGGGGTGCAGCGACAGCACGCTTTCGATCTCGGCGGGAAGGATGTTCTCGCCGCCCGAGATGATCATGTCGTCGACCCGGCCGGTCACGAACAGGTCGCCGTCCCGGTCGCGGTAGCCGATATCGCCGGTGTAGTACCAGCCGTCGCGCAGGGCGCCGACGTCGGCGTCGGGACGTTTCCAGTAGCCGTCAAAGGCCTCGTCGCCGTCGAGTGCGGCGATGATCTGGCCCTCGACGCCGGCCGCGACCGGCTGGCCCGGATCCGGGTCGTCGAGGGCGACCACCCTGATCTCCTGGTTGATCCCGGCCTTGCCGGCGGAACCCGGCTTGCCGGCGGCATCGGTCTCGATGGTGAAGGGGTAGATTTCGGACGAGCCGTAATGGTTGACGAACAGGTCCGGCCGGGAAGGGGGAGGTTGGGGGCGGAGCCGTAATGGTGGACGAACAGTTCCGGCCGGAAGGCGGCATCAAGCCGTGCCACCAGCCCGTCGGTCATGGTCTGACCGGCAAATCCCAGCCTGCGGACCGAGCTGATTTCGGCGGTCGCAAAGCCGGGCGCCTCGAGGAGGTCATGGTACAGCGTTGGCACCAGGTAGAGCGCGCTGATCCCCTCGCGTTCGATCAGCGCCAGCGCCGTCGCCGGATCGAACCGGCGCTGGCAGACGAAATGCCCGCTCACGACGATCGAGGCGAGCAGGGTCCGCACTCCCATGGTGTGGTAGAGCGGCATGACCCCGAGGAGGACCTCGCCCGGCCGGTACAGGTTCTGGGCCACGTGGGCCACGGCGGCGGCGCGTTCCGCCCGGTGGCTGCGCGGCACCCCCTTGCCGCGCCCGGTGGTTCCCGAGGTGTAGAGCATCACCGAGGTGTCGTCGGGCGAGGCGGCCGGCGTGACAGCCCCCGCACCGCACAGATCCTCCCAAGGCGTGCCGGCGGCGCCGTCGAGCCCCACGAGACGGACGTCGGCGACGCCCGGGCAGGCCTCGACCCGGTCCGCGACCAGCGGTTCGTGGACCAGGACCCGCGCCTCGGCGTCTGCGAGCACATGGCCGATCTCCTCGGCCGATGCCCGCCAGTTGAGCGGGGTGACCACCAGGCCGGCCAGCTGGCAGGCGATGTGAAGGGTTGCTGCCTCGTGTCTGTTGGTCAACAGGGTCACGACGTGGTCGCCCGGCCCGAGGCCGAGCCGCAGCAGGCCGCCGGCAAGCTCGCGTGCCGCGCGCTCCCACTGGCGCCAGGTCAGCCGCAGGGCGCCGTCGCTGAGCGCAATCCGGTCGGGCTCGCGCGCCGCGCTTGCCAGGAACCCGCGGCCGAGATCGAACATCAGCCCGTCTCGCCGAGCGCGTCGAGCGTGGCGCGCACGAGCGCCTCGTAGCCGGTACAGCGACAGATGTGGCCGGAGAGCGCCTCGCGAACCCGCTCCTCTCGGGCGCCGGGTTCCTGTTCCAGCAGGCAGGTGAGCGACATGAGTATCCCCGGTGTGCAGAAGCCGCACTGGACGGCATGATGGCGTGCGAGGGCCCGCTGCAGGCCGGTCAACTCGCCGCCCGCTGCCAGCCCCTCGACGGTGGTGACGGCCCGGCCGTGGACCTGGACCGCGAAGAGCAGGCAGGACCGGGCCGGCCTGCCGTCGAGCAGGACGGTGCAGGCACCGCAGACGCCGTGTTCGCACCCGACATGGGTTCCGGTCAAGCCGAGTTCGTGCCGCAGGAAGTCGCTGAGCAGAGTCCGCGGTTCGGCGTCACCTTCGGCGGAATTGCCGTTGACGCACAGCCCCACCCGGTGACGCCGGTCAGGCTCGAGGTAGCGCATCGCATGCCTCGCGGATGGTTGCGGCACCCAGGCGACGGACCAGGTGCCGGCGATAGGATGCCGGTGCGTGCATGTCGCTGTCGCCGCCCGCTTCCCAGGCGATCGCATTGAGCGCGTCGGCGAGGGCATCCGTTTCGAGATGCTCGAGCCTCCGGACCAGGGGGGTATCGGCGATGCCTCCAAAGCCGACCGTCACCCCCGCGGGGTCGGCGACGGCGGCCACTGCCAGGATGGCGAAGTCGCCGCGACGCGGGCTGACCTCGCGAAACGCGGTCGCGAGCGGACCGCGCCGGATCGGGAAGCTGGCCGCGGTCACCAGTTCGTCTTCGCCAATGTCGGTCAGCATCACGCCCTGCTGGAACCGTGATGCCGCCACCCGGCGCCGACGGCCACGTTTCTGCAGCACCACCTCGCCGCCGAGCACGGCGAGCACCAGCGGAAGTTCGGCGCTCGGATCCCCGTGCGCGAGCGAGCCGCATACCGTTCCGCGTTCCCGGGTCTGCGGATGGCCGATGCAGGGCAGGGCTGCCGCGAGCAGGGGCTGGACGGCGAGCCCGGGCCAGCGAAGTGCCGCGGCCTGGGTGACCGAGGCGCCCACGCTCATCACCGTGTCATCGGCGTCGATGGTGTCCAGGAGGGCGAGGCCGGAGATGTCGACCAGCACCCGCGGCTGCACCAAGCGCATGTTGAGCATCGCGGCGAGAGACTGTCCGCCGGCGAGCACCCGGGCATTGGCACCGTGCTGCGCCAGCAGCTCGAGCGCCTCGTCGAGGGTGTCCGGCCGGGCATAGGCGAAGGATGCCGGTTTCATCGCCATGCCCCGAGGAGGCGGCGCAGCAGACGCCCGAGCCCCCGGCCGGGCCTCCGGTCCGAGCCTTGCGAACGCCTGATCGATCACGGCCCGGACAGCGCCGTTCAGCACCCGGCCACCCACTGCGGCGACGGTCCCCGAGACCGTGACCGCATAGTCCCAGGCGAGATCGGTTCCCCCGTCCCCGGCTGCTTCGAGCCGGATGATGGCGCGGCCGTTGGCCGATCCGAGCGGGCCCTCGGCCGTGCCGACGATCACCAGGCGGTCCGGCTCGTGCATCTCGACGAACCGGACCCGGGCAACGAACCGGCCGCGTACCGGCCCGGCCCCGAGGCTGGCGACCGCGCGCCAGGAACGGGATCCGGTGGGCTCGAGTGAGTGGCAGCCGGGTATCAGCCGTACCAGGTGCTCCGGGTCGGTGATGATCGCCCACAACCGCGACTGCGGCATGGCAACGCCGCGGGCCCCCGACTGGCGCAGTTCCGGACCCTCCGGCGCCGCCGGCGGTTTCCGGTCCGGCGGGGGCGGTTCGGGCTCGCCGATGAGCGCGCAGATCCGCGGGCGGGTGAGCGGCAGCGTGTCGACCGGCGCCCCGATCGCGTCGGAGACAGCGTTCGCCAGGCACACCGGTGTCGACATGCAGTTGCCCTCGCCCAGCCCCCTGGCCCCGGTCGGGGTGACCGGAGACGGGGTGTGGTCGTGCAACACGATCAGCTCGGGGATGTCGGTTGCGCGCGGCACGCAGTACTCGGCCAGGGTTCCGGCAAGGAACGCTCCGTCGGGCCGGTAGGCGAGTTCCTCGAACAGCGCCGCTCCGAGACCGTGCGCGAAGCCGCCCCGGATCTGGCCGTCGGCGAGAGCCGGGTTGAGCAGCCGGCCGGCATCGTGCGCGGTGACGTAGCGATCAATGCTCACCGACCCGTCATCGGGGTCGACCTCGACACCGCAGTAGTCGTGGATGAACCCGTAGGTGGCGGAGGAATTGACCCGGTCGAGATCGTCGGGTTCACGCAGGCCCGGCGGGGTCCAGAACACGGTTTCCCTGAGACCGCCGGCAGCGTCACCGGGGCTGGCCGAGAGCGGGGCCCAGTGCGCCTGGGCCGCCAGGCGGTTGAGCGGGACCGCGTTGTCGGGATTGTCCCGGGCCCGTGCCATGCCGTCCGCGAGTTTGATCTTCTCCGCGGTGGTGTTCAGTTCCGTCGCCGCGGCGCTGCGCAGCCGTTCCGCGATCCGGGCGGCCGCAAGGCTGGCCGCCCCGGCAACGGCGCCGGCGAACCGGCTGGAGTAGTTGCCGGACGCGATCGACCAGGCATCCTTCAGCGTGTCGTGTTCGGATACGGTTGCAACCTGTGACGGGGCGAGGCCGAGTTCGTCGCCGACCACCTGGGCCAGGACCGTCCGGTGCCCCTGGCCCTGCGGAATCGAGGCGGCGGACACGGTGACCGCCCCGGAGGGGTCGACGGCGACGGTGGCGGTCGCGAGCGCACCGTTCTTCGGACCGGCCCGGGCGCGCTGTTCCGCGGTGAGCAGGGTCGTGATGTATCCCATGTTAGAGATCGACGGCTCGACCACCATCGCATGGCCGATCCCGTAGAGGCGGCCCTCGCCGCGGGCGGCGTCGCGCCGCCGTTCGAGCTCGGCGAGCCCGCCGTCGCGGACTGCCCGATCCACAGTCGCGGCATAGTCGCCGCCGTCGAGCACCGCGCCCGGAGCGGTGGTGCACGGCATGGCGTCCGCGGGCACCAGGTTGCGTCGGCGCAATTCCAGCGCGTCGAGCCCGAGTTCCGCCGCCGCCCGGTCCATGAGGCGTTCGAGCGCGAAGTAGACCTGCGGTCCGCCAAACCCCCGCATCAGTCCGGTCGGCGTGCGGTTGCTGACCACGACCCGGTTGCGGATCCGGACGGAACCGATCGCGTAGGGACCGGTCATGTTGCCGTGCATCCTGTACAGCGTCGCCGGTTCCGGCGCCCTCAGCCAGGCGCCGCAGTCCTCGACCTGGTCCCAGTCCAGCGCCCGGACCACGCCGTCGCCGTCGACTGCGGCACGCAGGGTTGTCGTGCGGCTGGTGGCTGCGGTTGCGGCGGCCAGGTGTTCGAGCCGGTCCTCGATCCACTTGACCGGACGCCGGGCGATCCGGGCCGCGATCGAGAGCGCCACCACGTAGGGAAACACTGCCTGCTTGGTCCCGAACGAACCGCCGGAATCAGGCGGGGTCCGAATCCGCAGGCGGTTGCCGGGGACCCCGAGTGCTCGGGCCATCACCGTGTGTAGCGTGTAGGGTCCCTGGAAGTTTGCAGTGACGTCGTAGCTGTAATCGCCCTCGCGCCAGGCGGCAACCACCGCGAAGGTTTCGACCGGCGTGCAGGCGTTGCGCGGGTAGCGAACCGTGGTGGAGACCACGTGGTCGGCTGCCGCGAAGGCGCCGTCGGGATCACCGTAGCTGAAGCTGCGCTCGTGCAGCAGGTTGGAACCGGCGTCTGGATGCAGCACCGGTGCTCCGGGCGCGAGCGCGCCGTCCGTGTCCATCACCGGCGCGAGGGGCTCGCAGGCGACCTCGATCCGTCCGGCGGCGTCCTCGGCCAGGTACCTGTTCTCCGCCACCACCAGGGCCACCGCCTCGCCCACGTACCGGACCCGGTCGATCGCGAGCGCGTACTGGTGTGCCGCCACCCTGACACCGCAGAGGAACGGGGAGCTGAGCCGCGCGACGTCGGCCCCGGTCACGATCGCGCGCACACCCGGCATGGCCGCGGCTGCGGCGGTGTCGACGCCGACCAGTCGGGCATGGGCATGCGGGGAGCGCACGAACGCGGCATGCAGGCAGCCCGGCGGTTCGGCGAGGTCGTCGGCGAAGCGACCGTCACCGATCAGGAGCGAGGGGTCCTCGACCCTGGGCACAGAGGTTCCGACCGTGGTCATGGCGTATTGGTGGCAAGTTCGCCCGCTCCGCGCAACCCCGGCCCGGTATCCGGCGAACGCGCTCCTGCCCCGGTCCTCCCGGCGGGCCTCGCGTCGCGCGGTGCTGCGCGGTAGGATCGCCATTCCCGTATCAGCCGGCGGCGAGGACACCCATGAGTGCACCCTACTCCGGGATCTTTCCCATCGTTCCCACCCCTTTCGACGATGCAGGCGCGCTAGATCACGACGGTCAGCGCCGGGTTCTCGACTGCATGGTCGACCAGGGGGTGGACGGGGTCTGCATCCTTGCCAACTACTCCGAACAGTTTCTGCTGAGTGACGCCGAACGCGAGATGCTGCAGACGCTGTGCCTCGGGCATGTGGCTTCGCGGGTTCCCGTGATCGCGACCTGCAGTCACTTCAGCACCCGGATCGCGGTGGAACGCTGCCGGAGTGCCGAGGCCGAGGGGGCCGCCATGGTGATGCTGATGCCGCCCTACCACGGTGCGGCTCTGAAGGCTGACGAGGAGGGTATCGTGGCGCAATTCCGGGCGGTGGCCGAGGCGATCGACATCCCGGTCATGATCCAGGACGCGCCGCTGTCGGGCGTGACCCTGCCGGTTCCGCTTCTGGCCCGGATCGCGCGCGAGTTGCCGACGGTGGGCTACTTCAAGATCGAGACCCCGGGCACGGCGGACAAGCTCCGCGCGCTGCTCGCGGCTGCCGGCGAACATATCGACGGGCCGTTCGACGGGGAGGAGGGCATCACCCTGCTCGCCGACCTTGATGCCGGCGCCACCGGCACCATGACCAGTGCCCTTGCGCCGGAACGGATCCGCCCGATCGTGACCAGCCACCTCGCCGGATCGCGCGAGGAGGCGGAGGCGCTCTATGCCGGCATGCTGCCGCTGATCAACCTCGAGAATCGCCAGTGCGGGCTCAGGGCGACCAAGACCGTGATGAAGGAAGGCGGGGTGATCCGGTCCGACGCCGTGCGCCACCCGCTTGCGCCGCTGCCGGCACCGACGCGCGAGACCCTGCTGCGCATGGCGCGCGACCTCGACCTCGTGGCGCTCCGCTGGGGCAAGTAGCATCGGCCTCCGTCCGGAATTCCACGGTCCGTCCGTCGCCCGGACACTGTCACGCAGGGGGTCCGGTCCCGAACCCTCGTGGAGTTCCCGCCAAAAGTGCAGCAAGCTCCGGCTCGACCGGATCCCGGTGGCCTGGAGCAGGCAGCGTGGCGTTGCGGGGTACGCAAGCCCGTCGGGCGCCAGGCCGAACCGGGCATCATAGCGCTTCGGTCCAGCGGCGAGGCTGAAACCGCTCCCGGTCCGTTCCGGTGTTCGAGGACCGGGCGATCAAAGCCGAGGTCACCAGGGCAGCCGGAGCCAGCATCTTCGGGGACGCGGTCTTTGCCTTCATGGCGAAAGGGAAGCCGGAACTTGCCGGCCGACAGCGCCTTCCCGCCGGGCCACACCGCCTGTGCCGGTGTCGGGTACGAGCCGTTTGCGTCGAACGGGCCGGACGCCAACCGCCGGTTCGTTTCGGCGGGCGAACGCAGGAAGGTCGGCGTCCTGAGCCTTTCTCTCGAAGGGCATTTCGGCCGCATCGAGGTTCGCGGATGACGAAGAAGCGAAGAGAACCCTCTCGATGCGTTACAGCTTGTGACTTCGTGGCAGACAGCACGGGGAGAGGTGACAGGCTGGCGGATTGTGCCCTACCCTTCAGGCACGGGACGGTCCGGACGGGCGGCAGGCTGATGAGACTGACGAACACACAGATCGCACGGTTCCGGGACGACGGGTTCCTGATCCTGCCATCACTGTTCTCGCTCGAGGAAGTGGCTCTT
This sequence comes from Alphaproteobacteria bacterium bin52, assembly GCA_002238645.1. Taxonomy (GTDB): domain Bacteria; phylum Pseudomonadota; class Alphaproteobacteria; order Thalassobaculales; family Thalassobaculaceae; genus Bin52. Next base: position 57,077 of record MPMT01000008.1, read on the forward strand.
CTCAAGGCGGAGTTGCCGCGCCTGTTCGCAGAGCGCCGGCCGGAGAATTTCCGGGAAAAGGGGAGCGACGCCGTACGCACGGCCATGGCCCTGCACTTGCGCAGCGAGGTCTATGCCCGGCTGGTCCGGCATCCCCGCCTCGTCGAACCGGCCCGGCAGCTTCTCGGCGACGATCTCTACATCCAGCAGGTCAAGGTGAACGCCAAGGCAGCCTTTTCCGGCGACGTCTGGCAATGGCACTACGATTTCGCGACCCACCGCGGCGAGGACGGCGTGCCCGAGCCGCTCGCGCTCAACCTTCATGTGCTGCTCGACGAGGCGAACGAGTTCAACGGGCCGATCGTCTTCATCCGCGGCTCGCACAGGCGCGGCGTCGCGCCGGCGACGCTGGATACCGAGACGACGAGCTATCCGCTCTGGGTGGTCGCCGAGGAGACCGTGGCCTGCCTGGTCGCCGAGGGCGGCCTGGTCGCCGCCAAGGGGCCGCCCGGCACGGTGCTGATCTTCGGCGACACGCTGGTCCACGGCTCTTCGATCAACATGACGCCCTGGCCGCGCACGATCTTCTCGCTGATCCTCAACCCGGTCGCCAATGCGCTGACCCGCCACAAGCGGCCGGCGCACCAGCACCACCGCGACCTGAGCCCGGTCGCGCCGCTCGAGGACAGGTGCCTGCTGGCGCCAGCGGCCGGGTAACGGCGCAGCCCCGTCCGCCGTGTCGCAGCCTGCCGGAGACACGCTTCGCAGGCGCAGTTCCGGCGCTGCGGTTTCGACGGAAACGCTTCATCCGCCACACGGACTGATCTGTTGTAACGAGGTTCAGGCCGTGCGAACATCCCGTTCATTGGCAGGAATCGACGGCTCAGGCGATGGCATTCAAGATCGGTTTGCTTGTCTTTCCGGATATGATGCAGCTCGACATGACCGGGCCGCACGAAGTCTTCTCCCAATTTCCCGACACCGAGGTACTGCTGGTCTCGAAATCCCTCGACCCGGTACGGTCGAGCGGCGGAATGCGGATTCTCCCGGATACCGCCTATGCAGACTGTCCGCAACTCGATCTCGTTTGCATGCCGGGCGGCGGCGGCATGAACGCATTGCTGACCGACGGGGAAACTCTCGATTTTCTCCGCCGGCAGGCGCAAGGCGCCCGCTACGTCACATCGGTCTGCACGGGGTCGTTGGTCCTGGGAGCCGCCGGCCTGCTGAAGGGGCGGCGTGCGGCATGTCACTGGATGTCGAGGGAGATGCTGTCGGCTTTCGGTGCGATCCCCGACCCGTCCCGGGTCGTCGTGGACGGCAATATCGTTTCGGGCGGTGGAGTGACCGCAGGAATCGATTTTGCCCTCACCGTCGCCGGCGAACTGTTCGGCGCCGATGTCGCAAAATCGATACAACTGGCCATCGAATACAATCCGCAGCCGCCCTTCGATGCGGGCTCCCCGGAAGGAGCGGGCTCGGAGATCGAGGCGGCGGCCCGTTCGGCGGCGAGCGGCCGCCAAACACAGCGCGCAGCGGCGGTTCGTGCAGCCGCCGAAGCCGTCCGGGAACGAACATGACCGGAGGCACCGAAGCGCAACTGCATACGCGTAACGAGAGAAAACACTCGATTGAGCCACTTGCAAAACTGCGAGCAGGCACGAGTTTAGCGCCCTGATCGAGGCAAATTGTTTCCTGATTACCACTCAAGCCAAGCGTAACTTGAGCATCCGCTCCGGCATTGGCGGCGTCCTCAGGGCCACGTAGACCAGTCTGGGTATGATGTCGGGCAGGTCGAAGCGACGATTGAACCGGTACTCGAACTCCGCAAGATAGCGCTGTGCATACTTGGGGCGGATCGCATGGTCGGTGCCGCGCAGCGCGCTCTTGATGTTGCCGAGGATCGTGTTCACCCATCGAAACACAGGACGCTCTACCGCGGCTTTCGCGCCACCGGTCACCACCGGCTCATGAACGCATCCTGCCGCGGTCACACCATTGAAGCAGGCCAGCCCATCGGAGAGCACCTGTGTCCCCGGGCTCAGGTGCTGCTGCGCCCAGGCGGCGATTTCGGTGAGTCGGAAGCCCTCGACCACGGTGAGCTTCACGCGCAACGGGTGGCCCTCGGCGTTAGTTTCGACCGCGGCGACGAAAGGGGTCTTGCCCGGCGCGCCCCGCCCGCGCTTGCCTCTGCTGCGCTCGCCGCGGAGATAGACGTCGTCGAGCTGGACCGACCTGCCGAGCGGGTGCTCTCGGTCGCGCTCCATCATCACCTGCATCAGCTTGTGACGCATGCGCCATGCGGCGTTGCAGGAGATACCGAGTTGGCGATGCAGTGTCATCGCCGAGACCCCTTTCTTGCCCTGGGTCATGACGGAGATGCCCTGGAACCACACCGTGAGAGGGATCTTGGTGGAGTCAAGGATGGTGCCAGCGGTCATCGAGGTCTGGCGATGGCAGCGATAGCACTGCTGGAGCTTGTGCGTGGTCAACTGGCACCTCGGTCGTGGCCGCAGTTCGGGCATACGAAGCCGTTAGGCCAGCGCCATCGGTACAAGGCGGCGAAGCGCTGCTCTTCGGTCCCACAGAGCGAGAGGAACTCGTTGAGGCTGATTCCTTTCTGGAACTGCACCGGGTTGCGAACCATGGAAATTTCTTTCTCTATCAGTGAATTACATGGCAATATCCTATACCAAATGCCGCTTAGTTTCGAGGGTAATCAGGAAGGGATAAGCCTTTCCAGGAAATCCCCGTTTCATCTCGACCATCGTGCCCGATCCGGACGCCTGATCACCGGAGCCGGCCCATTCAGGTCGCCATACCAGCCCGGCCCAAGGCCCCTGGCTGCGCTCCACACGCATCGTGGCGATGGCCGCTGCACCACGCGAATACGAAGCTCCAAGCGTTGTAATGCGACAGCATTGCCATTAGATTTCTGACAAACGAACAGGAGATATCGACCGATGCGAGGCCTTCCCAAGCGCATCATGGAGTACGCTCAGGCTCTTCCGGAGGCCACGCCGTTATGTCCAGGCGCCCTGCTTCACCTCGGCCACCGGGCGGCGATCGACCAGGCATTGTCGCGCCTGGCCCGCTCGGGAGAGCTGATGCGGATCTGCCAAGGCGTCTACATGCGTCCCGTCGAGACCCGATTCGGGCTCCGGGCGCCCCGTCTCGGCAAGGCCCTCGCCGCGCTGTCCGCACTCTGGGGCGAAACCATCGTGCCCTGCGGGGGGGCGGCGGCTAACCGACTCGGTCTGACTACACAGAATCCGGTCCGCGCGGTCTACCTGACTTCCGGCTCCAACCGCCGTCTCCACTTCGGATCGTCCGTCGTGGAGCTGCGACACGCGCCGCGCTGGCAGCTCGTGGCCCCGCACCGCAAGGCCGGCGATGTCATCCGCGCCCTGGCATGGCTCGGTCCGGAAGAGGTCGAGGATGGGCTGGAAGCGGTCCTGCCGACGCTTCACGACGAGGACCGCGACGAACTTTCGGCCGCACGAGCCACCATGCCGAACTGGATGGCGCAACCGGTGAGCGCCCGCCTCTCGCATGGCTGAGGCACGGTATCAGGACCTTTCGGCCGACGATCAACGCGACGCCTTGCAGGTGGCGGAGCACGGCGGCAATCACAAGGCGCACCTTCTGGAGAAGGACATCTGGGTCGTTGCGACGCTCGGTGTCCTCTTCGACGGCCCTTTCGCCCAGCACCTGACATTCAAGGGCGGCACTTCGCTGTCCAAGGTATGGCGCGCGATCCGGCGTTTCTCCGAAGATGTTGACATCACCTACGACATCCGCGCCTTTGCGCCGGATCTGGTTTCGGGCGCCGGCGACGAGGCGCTTCCCCCGACTCGGAGCCAGGAGAAGCGTTGGACGCGGACGATCCGCCCCCACCTGACCGAGTGGGTTCGGGATCAGGCGCACCCGGTCGTCGAGGCCGGGCTCGCGCGCGCCGGGTTCACCGCAGCATTCCGGGTCGACGGGGACCGCCTTTTCATCGGCTACGAGCCGCTGTTCGAGGAGACCGGATTGGTGCGCCCGGAGGTCATGGTCGAGTTCGGTGCGCGCTCCACGGGCGAACCGCATACAATTCATCCAGTCGTTTGCGACGCAGCGGCGCATTTGCCCGGTCTGGCGTTTCCCACGGCGAGTCCCGCTGTCATGCTGGCCGAGCGGACCTTCTGGGAAAAGGCGACCGCGATCCACGTCTTCTGCCGCCAGGAGCGGCGGCGAGGCGAGCGGCTGTCCCGGCACTGGCACGATCTCGCGCGTCTCGACGAGGCCGGCGTTGCCGGGCGCGCATTGGCCGACCGCTCGCTCGCGCTCTCGGTCGCCCGCCATAAGGCGATGTTCTTCTCCGAAAACGACGCGAGCGGCACGCGAATCAATTACGAAGCAGCGGTATCCGGCGACCTGCATCTCGTGCCCGCCGGCGCTGCGCTTGCCGTACTCACCGATGACTACGCACGGATGCTGGCCGACGGCATGCTGCTCGAAGATGCCGAACCGTTCGATGCGCTGATGGAGCGGTGCACCGCGATCGAGGCGCGCGCCAACGCTGCGGGGTCGAGGAGTCGCTGATGGACGTATTCGCCTTCCGTGATGAACTCGTCGCCGAATACGAGCGGTTTTTCCCCGAAATTTCGCCAGGATCCGCGCCGAGGACATCTCCCGCGAAGTCGATGCGGCCTACGCCGCGGGCCATTTCTGGCCCGCCCCGCTCATCCAGCTCAATCCGAACTTCGAGCCCGGCGGATACATCGACGACCTGGTCGCCGACGGCACGCTCGATGCGGAGTGCGCGAAGGTGTTCCGGCTCAAGCGTGGTGACAACACATTCGGCGAGCGCCTCCTGCTCCACCGACACCAGACGGACGCCACAGAAATCGCGAGACGGGTCGAAAGCGACGCCCTGACCACAGGCACCGGCTCCGGAAAATCGCTCGCCTACTTCATCCCGATCGACGACGACGTATTGCGGCAAAAGCGTACCGGCGACGCCTGCAAGGGCATCACCGCCATCGTCGTCTATCCGATGAACGCGCTCTGCAACAGCCAGCGCGAGGAACTGGAAAAGTACCTGCGGCTCGGTTACGGCGACGGCGGCGAGCCAGTCACGTTCGCCCGATACACCGGGCAGGAATCGCAGGATGAACGCGAGCGGATCGCAAAGAACCCTCCCCACATTCTGCTGACCAACTACTTCATGCTGGAGCTGCCCATGACGCGGTTCCACGAGACCGACCGGCGATCCGCGAACACGCCGAGGGCCTCCGGTTTCTGGTCCTCGACGAGCGGCACACCTACCGCGGGCGGCAGGGGCCGATGTCGCCATGCTCCTCCGACGCGTCCGGAAACGGTTCAACGAGCGGCTTCTCTGTATCGGCAACTCGGCGACGATGGCCTCCGAAGGCTCGCCCGGCGACCGGAACGCCGGCGTTGCGCCATCGCAAGCCGCCTTTTCGGCGCAGCTGCTGACCCCGACAACGTCGTTTCGGAGACTTTACGGCCCGTCACCGACCGTGACGCGTGCCTGAGCGGCCCCGATCTGCGCGCCGCCATCGAGCGGAGCGTCCCCGCGAATCCGACACACCAAGCGCTAGTAGCCCACCCGGTCGCGACCTGGGTGGAGCGCAATCTCGGGCTCGAAGAGCAAGGCGGCAGGCTCGTGCGAATTTCGCGTCCGCTGACCATTCTCCAAGCCTCGGATCGCCTTTCCGCCGACAGCGGCCTCGACGCGCAGCATTGTCGCGACTACCTCGCGAACTTTCTCCTGACCGCCCACCGAAGCCGGAGTGAGCGAGGTCAGAGCTTCTTTGCCTTCCGGCGGCACCAGTTCATCAGCGGAAAGAGAGCTCAGATCGGGCTCTCCGGTCGTGTGTTGGCGATCATTTCCGGAACACTGGCCTGGTTCGGGAGGGACAACAGGAAGGCCACCATGTCCGCGACGGTTTCCGGTTGCAGGCGTTCGGCCCTGGGCGTGGTGCCCGGGATCCCCGCGAGCAGGTCGGTGTCGATCGCTCCGGGGCAGAGTGCCGTGGCCCGTACGCCGTCCTCCCAGCCGGCAAGGCGGACCGCCTGGGTCATCGCGAGGAGGGCGTGCTTGGTCATCGAATACCCGATGGAAACACCGGCCCGGTAGCGCTTGGCATCGGTTGAGGCAATGTTGATAACCCGACCCCTGCCGGTTTGCCTGAGATGCGGCAGTGCGGCCCGGATCAGCCGGAAGGGAGCCTTGACGTTGACTGCCCACAGGTCGTCAAGGTCCGCCTCGGTACCTTGCTCGAAGTCGACGATGCGCAGGATGCCCGCGTTGTTGATCAGGGCGTCGAGCCGTCCGAAGCGGTCCATGGTACCCTCGACCCAGGGAGTGACGGTGGACGGGTCCGTCGCATCGAAGGGAAACGCCGCGAGCGTGCCGGACCGGGCCGTGAAGTCATCCGCCTGTCCGCGATCCCTCAGGCCCAGCGACAGGGTCCAGCCGTCTTCAAGCAGCTTTCGGGTGATCGCTGCGCCGAGGCCCCTGCCGCCACCAGAGATCATCGCGACCCTCATCACAGGAGCTCCTCACAGACCCGGCCGTCGTTGACGGTGTTCCGCCGCCACATGAACCCTGCCCGGGCAGAGCGCGACTGTGCAACCAGGTCTTCGCACTCCGACGGTTCCGCGAACTGTTCCGCCTGCCCGGTCACATCCGGCAGGGTCTTGCCCCGGTTGCTGCCGCAGAGATCATTGACGTGGCGATGGCCTGCCCGCACGCTCGGGAACCAGCACCGGCTCCGGAACACCGCACTCGGGAAGCGGCAGTTTGACGACTGCGGCCTTGCGCGTTTCGGGAGGACGATGAAAGAGCACGTGCGTGGATTAACGCATGACGGCAACCGGAAGCCGGGATGCGGGACATCCGCATGTCCGGTCCGACGAACGGGAGTGAGAAAACGCAGCCTGCGGTCAGGACCGGGGTACCGGCACAGGGCCGGGTGCCGCCGGCAGATCAGCTGTTCCCTTGAACTGTCGGTCGAACGCGCCTTCCCTCGACCCTGTGGCGTCGGGGACGTTTGTGAAGGGGTCCGGCGGGTTTGCCCGGCCCGGGAGACGCGAAGACGACAGGAACATGGTGGCGGAAGCCCCGTGGTCAGGGGTACAGGTCCCGGTTCGAGACTGCCGCGGGAAAGCCCACAGTGCGAAGGAATGCAGCGATGGACAGAACCACGATAGACTGGTCGGGCCCGATGGTGGCCGTGACGACACCGTTTCTCTCGGACCTGTCGATTGACGAAGACGCGTTTTCGGCAAACGTGCAAAGACTGTACGCCGCCGGGGCCACGGGCATCGTCGCAGCGGGATGCACGGGTGAATTCTGGGCGCTGGATCTTGCAGAGCGGGAAAGGCTTGCGCGCCTGACCGTTGCCGCTTCAGCGGGACAGGGACCGGCGATCATCGGCACGGGATCGATCCGCGAGGAAGAGATCATCACCCAGATCCACGCCGCGAAAGAGGCCGGTGCTGATGGCGTGCTCGTGATGCCCCCTTACTTCGTGCGCTCGACCGAGGCCGAGATCATTGCGCATTTCGAGGCGATCGACGCGAGATCGGTGCTGCCGATCCTGCTGTACAATATCCCCGGAAACGCGGGGAACGAACTGACCCCCGAAATCACCGACCGTCTTGCCGATCTCGACAACGTCGTGGGCATCAAGGAAAGCAGCGGCAACTGGAACACGTTTCAGGGAACACTGAACCGTACCGGTGGCCGGATCCGCGTCTTTTGCGGCCCGTCCTCGGTCCTCGGTGTACCGGCGGCGCTCGCGGGAGCGGACGGCACCATCGATTGCTTTCCCAACGCCTGGGCGCCCGGATGCCTCGACCTGTGGCACATGGCCAGGGCCGGCCGCCTGGCCGATGCCTGGGCGCTTCAGCGGACGGGCATCGAAATGACCGAACTCTTCACGACGGGCGGGTGCACGCTGTACCCGGCCACCAAGGCTGCCATGGATCACCTGGGCCTGCCCGGCGGCGGCCCGCTGCGTCCGCCGCTGCGCCCACTTGCCGGTGCGGCGCTGGACCATGTCAGGCAGGGTATGGACCGGCTGTTGTCCGGAAAGCCCGAAGCGGGATGAAAGGCCGCTGCCCCGCCGGTCATGATGCCGTGGCTCGGCTCAGGAGGCGTTCGCCACTGCCGCCGTCGCTGGAGGCCACGGTCGAGATGGTGTTGTCCGGGCTTCGGGACACGGTCGCCCGCGTTCTCGCGCGCTATGCGGCAAACCGCGCGGGCGAGCAGGGCGCCGGATCGGCCGGCGGATCGCGCCCCAGTACAATGGATGCTGCCATTTGCGCCACGAGCGGGGCGAGTGTGTACCCCGCATCTCCCGGCACGGCCATGATGACCCGTTCGGCGCCCGGCAAGCGGCCGACGATCGAGGTCCCGTCTGCGGTCGTGTTCATGCCGGCCCATGTCCGGATGATGCGAAGCGTGCCGATCGCCGGTGCCAGCCGCGCGGCGAGCGCCACGTTGCCGAGAAGCGAACCGGCACGGACGCCGGGCACCGTGTCTACGCCGTGGTCATGCGCGGACCAGCCACCCCCGATGACGATCTGGCCGGTCCCGAACTGCTTCAGCGTGAGCGAGCGCTCCGCGTGCTGGACCAGGTGGTCGATTTTCTGTTCGCACGCTTCCGTAATGTTCATGTGCAGCGGTTCGGGGGCGGTCGGAATGTCGACGCCAAGCGCCCTGACCAGCGCACCCGAGCCCCAGGCCGCGGCGACGACGGCTTCACTGGCCCGATAACGGCCCTGAAGACCCCGTGCCGAAACACGATCGGCCGTGACGGTCAGCCCGTCGATTCTGTCCGAGATGCAGATCACCCCCAGGTCCGCGCAAGCCTTCGCCAGCAGCCGGTTGACCAGCAGCGGATTGAGCGAGCCCTCGTCGCGGCAGAGCTCCGCGCCGACGATCCAAGGGCCGATCCAGGGAGCAATGCGATCGAGTTCCGCCCGGTCCAGAAGCGCCACGTCGAGCCCCTTCGCTTCTTCACGCCGGGACTTCTCTTCCAGGAAGGCCATCTGCCCGGAACTCTCCGCCAGCATCAGCCCGCCCTTGCGGACGAGGTGCATGGGTCCAAGGCCGGCTTCGAGCGTGTCCCAGCACTCCGCTGCCTGCTTGTAATAGGGTAGCGCCCGCTCAAGGTTCGGCGCGTGTTCGGGGTACAGACGGATGAACCTGCTCTGCATCTGAACATGGAGGCTTCCGGCGTTCGTCGTACTGCCGGCGTTATGCGCGGCGTCGACAAGGGTCACGCGCGCCCCGGTCCCGGCAAGTTCCAGTGCCGCAATCTGCCCGACGATGCCGCCACCGATGACCAGGAGATCACTCGTCACCGCGAAGCGCCTCTTCGGCGGAGAAGACGGCATTGATTGTCACCGGTTTGACCGGAACACGCGGGGCGAAGAAACTGCGGTCGGTGAGAGCCTCGCCGGTCTTTTCCGCGATCAGGCGCGCGGCGGCGGGACCGCAATAGCGGCCCTGACACGGTCCCATCCCGATGCGTGTTGCGCGCTTCAGGGTCCCGAGATGACCAGGGTTAACGGCGTAGCCGGCCAGGGTTTCACCCACGGTGACTTCCTCGCAACGGCAGAGGACCGTGTCTTCAGGCAGACTGTCGAGCGGTGTCGGGGACACGTCGTGCAGTTGCCAGAGCGCGTTCTGGAAACGCCGGTGCCGTCGAAGGGCACGCCGATCGGACGCGAGACCGCGGCCATCCCCGTGACCCGAGAGCGCTGCCGCTGAAAGTCCGGCGATGCGCCCTTCGGCGCAGGCCGCGGGAGCCCCGCCGAGCCCGACGCAGTCCCCGACAGCGAAGATCCCGGAAACCGAGGTCTCGAGCGTTTGGGACCGCTCGCAGCGCAGGTGCCCGACGGCGGGATCGTAGGTCATCCGGGCGCCGAGAAGGCGCAGGATCTCGTTCTGCGGCTCGAACCCGGCGTTCATGCACACGGCGTCCGCTCGCACGGTGCAGGTTCCGCCGTCCGTGCGTCGGAACGTCGCCGATAGCCCGCCCTCGTACTGTTCCACGGCGGCCAGCCGCAGTCCGTTGCGCACGGGCACGCGTCGCCACCGGAGACCGCACAGCATGGCGAGTCCCTTCCAAGCGAGCGTCGGGCCGTGGATCGAACACCGGGCACCCCGGAGGGGGTGACGAAAGGCAGACGGCGCGGCCTCGGCCACAAGTGCGATCTCCGCCCCGCCGACCGCGAGTTCCAGGGCAACCTGCAGGTTCAGCGGCCCCGACCCGCAGACCACGATGCGGCGCCCCGGCAGCGTCCGGTAGCTGCGCCACAGGGTTTGCGCCGCCCCGGTGGTCATGACACCCGGCAGGGTCCAGCCGGGTACGATGATGGGCCGATCATACGCGCCGGTTGCGACGATCACTGTGCGGGGCCGCACGATCAGCGCCGCATTTTCGCTTTCGGCAAGGATGAGAGGGCCATCGAACGCCCCCCAGATCTCGACGCTGTTGATGATCTCTGCGCCGCTGGACCGGGCGTCTTCCACCAGAGTCGCTCCCTCGGCCTGTTGGGCGTCGAGCAGGCCGCCATCGGCGGACTGCTTGTAGTACTGACCACCCGGGACAGTACGCTCATCCAGGGTGACGACTTCGGCGCCCGCCCGTCGTGCCGCGATCGTTGCGGACAGGCCTCCGGCGCCGCCTCCGATCACCAGTACATCCGGCGTGAGGACCCGCGCCCGTGGCGTGTCCGGCACCTCCGCATCCGAGCGAAGTGCCGGGAAGGCGGACTGGGTCTCGACTGCCATGCCATCGACCGCCCCGGTCATGCATGCGCGCCGGTTCGGTGTACCGTCGACGGTGACAAGGCAGTCCTGGCAAACGCCAATTCCGCAGAAGACCCCGCGGCGTTTTCCGCCTGCCGTGACCCGGAACTCGCGACGTCCCGCTGCGATGAGTGCCGCTGCCAGCGATTGCCCTCCGGACGCGGCTACACCGGCTCCATTGAAGGTGAATGTGATCTCGGTCATCCCGTTCCATCCTTGCGGCAACAGGGCCGCGTCACAGCTCCCGTGCGCCAGCCGCCGCGCGACGGAATGCGGAGCACGGGCAGGACCGGCCGACGACGTCGTTCAACGGTCATGACGAGGGCTCGCAGCCACCGAGACCGGCACGTGATCCGAAATTCAGTCTGAACCACGTCAACCTGTTGATCCAGAACCGGGAATCGTTGCACCAGCTCACCGCACGTCCCGACTCTCGCTGACCGACGCACAATTCGGGTCCAGTCTGACACCGCATCGAACGTGGCCAGGCGGCGCACGGCCACCCTTGGCGGCGCCGGATTTGTTCTTCAGGAGCCTGACGAATCCCTGCATCGCATCGTCAAGACAGTTCAGTTCCGATTGTGGACCGGAGCGTCGATCTTCCCGCCCCCCGATTCACACTGTTGCCGGCGGAGCTGGTCAGCAGGGTCGACAGCATCGTTCGACAACGCGCCATGATCCGGGCGCAGAGTGCTGGCGCTGTCGTCGTGTGCCGATCCGACGTCTCCAGGCTGCTTCGGAGCAAATTCCGAGAGTGCCCACCGGATCGCCTGTTCCGGTTCCCCACGGCGCGTGGCTGCGATATCAAAAAGATCATCGGAAATTCGCATGCAGTCACTGGAGACAAGCTCATTGAGCCCTTTACGAATAAATTTACCGAGACTTCCGTCCGGGAGAATGTGAATTCATCTGTGTGGCGATTCCCGATGTTGCCGGTGGAGCGCGTTTCAGGCCCTTGGAACACCGCACGGGATTCGGAGGCTGTCTGAAGGAAGTTGACCGGACGATGTCGGGTCCGAGCCTTGATACCAATCAGCGAATGATGCAGTTTGCAGAACTGTCAAGAGTGCTTCTCGGATGACTCCCAACAGCACACGGATTCCCATGACTGTTCGTGTACTCGTCCTCCTCACAGTGGCGGTCTGGTTTCTGCCTGGCGATGTCCAGGCCGTAAAGCCCGAACTGGCCACAGCGAAGCCCGAAGCAATTCACATTCCCAAGTATTTCTACGGAGACAAGGTTGGCTCCTGCCAGACGTCCCGACTGGGGCTGGAGATAACGCTGGAAGATGACTTTATTGAACGGAAAATCGCCGAGGTAATCGGAATCGACTGGGATGCGAACCATCTGAAACGCAGCGACTCCCTGACTGTTCGGCACGAGGTGATATCGTTACCAGCCCGATACCTTTTCGCCGCGACTCATGCGGCGGTCGCGTCCGGCGATGGGGATCAGATCCGGAAGGCAGTGTCGCTCCTGATTCGGATCGCGGAAGCGGAAACCATTCTTGATACAATGACGGTGGAAGGAGTGCGCAGGACTGGTGGACGCTGTTATGATGGAAGAGGCGTTACATCTGCCCGATGTCTCGCGCACGCGCCGCAATTCGCAGCTGATTTCGGAAGCAGTTATCTCGTTCCCGCTATCTTCCTGAAGTCGAATATGAGCGATTTTGAGCGCGAGACCGTGAACGAGTACGCGCATCAACTGTATCAGCGCTACATCAAGAGTTGGGCCGACGATGCTCGTAGTGCTGTTGGCTTCTACCAATATGCCAATGCTGGTATAGGAGAGCTGATATATTCCGCATGGATCGAAGACAAGGAACTTGCCGCTGCAGCCTTCAACAAGATGTTCCAGGATATAGACAATAAATTCTTCGACGATGGTTACATAAACAATAACTCGTTCCGGGGCGTTAGAGGGTTCTGGTATCACACGTACGGTGTCAATTAGGCATTGGCCGTAATCGGGCTTGCCGAGGCATGGCGAGTGCCCGTTCCGAAGAGAGTGCTCGACAAGGTGGTGGCGGCGGTGCAGTTGATAAATGTCGGCGTTCGCGACCTGAAGAAATTCGATTCTCGAAGTTTTTCCGGGTATCGCGGCAATGTGTCCACCAACCCCAGGGACGCTCGCCCGCATATTCACCAGATGGCTATTGCCATCGACGCTATGGCGAACCGATATGCGAATGTCACCCTGGAGCGAGACAAGACCTATCTTCGCAAACGCGAGAAGGAAGGGCCGTCGGATTTCACGCTTGGTTTCCATCCTGGGTGCATGATCGCGCAATAGGGGCGGCTTGCGGTGCAGTTCGGCATGTGCTTCCCGCGCTGATCGGCACCGCAGGTCAGTGATCTTGCGGGCCCCCGAAGGGTCGACCCGGAGGGGAAATTGCCTGTGGCGTCGGACCGGGAGCGAACAGGATAGTTGCCGAAATGCCTGAAGACGGAACAGGTGGAGCTGACCGCGGACAAATGTCTGTTTATGGCGAGTGCCAGGAGCGACGCCGAGGCATGTGCACGATGCGGCTGCCGGTCCCGGCAGATTCTTGCACCACCGGGTGGGACAAGACCGACCCGTGTTTCACATTTCCCGGGAACCGAGGTTCCGGGCGGGCAGACGGGCCTGAGTCTTCCCGGCGAAGCGAGGCTTGCCTAACCCGGTTGGGCCCACCCGTTCTGTGCCAGTATGGCGTGGCTTGCGCGAATATCGGTATCCGGATCGGCGCCGGGCTGCAACGCGTCGGTAATGATCTCCAGTACGGTCATGCCGGAGTATCCGATATCCCGAAGCGCGGCCGCCGCCGGTCGCGGCTCGACCACGCCGGTGCCCAGGCGCGTGTGCAGGAACTCGTCGTACCCCGAGTCGGAGATGTGGACGTTCTTCACCAGATCACCCAGCATGCGGATCGCTTCTGCCGGGTCCTCCCTGATGAAGGCGCTGTTGCAGATGTCGAAGTTGACCCCGACCTCCGGTCCGATGAGTGCGGCGGTGTCCTTCATGTCCCTTGCCGTCGGGAGGTAGGTGAAGGGCACGTTCTCCAGAAGAAGCTGAACGCCGGTTCCCTTCGCGTAGTCGACGAGTTGCTTCATGCCCTCGACAAACCAGTCCAGCATCCACTGGTGGGGCGGATTGATGAGACTGTTCACGGGGCCCGGGATCGCGAGCACGTAGGGGCACTCCCATTCCGCCGAAAGATCGATGGCTTCACGATACCGGTCGAGCGTGTAGGCCCGCATCAGGCGGTCCACGCCGTTCGGGTTGTTGTCCAGAAGTGGATAGCAGAACGACGTGATCCGGCCGCCTTCGCTGTTGAGCCACGACCTGTACTCCCTGCGCCTGGCGACCGGCAGTTCCCTCGGCCAGCAATGGGGAGGGAAGATCATCATCTCGAACCTGTCGTATCCGAGCGATTTCAGGTGCTTCAGCGCGTCGAGACCGTCATGGGAGTAGAGAAACGGGAAAGTGCTCGCGGCCACGTCCAACCGGGTCATCCTTTCGGTCTCTCCTCTTGTCAGCCTGCGGAGTCCGTGTTCAACATTCGCACAACTTCCACCATACTGCGCGGCCTTCGCGGTTCAATGGGTACGTGATCGTTCGGTGCCGGGTACCGTCCCTGCCCGATAGGTCCGCAGAGTGTCGCAATTCCGGACCGCGGCACTGTCTCTTCCATGTGCCGGCGTTCCCGCACGCGATCGGTCGCTCCGGAAGCTCGGGATTCCGCGATGAGCCGGGGCGATGAGATCGAGCCCTTCGCGTACTGTGCCCGCTGCGGCCCGGCGCATCGCGCCAGGCCCGATGTGACGAGGAGCAGAGGTCATGGGAAGCCTGATCGGAAAGACCGTGGTCGCAACCGGGACGTCAAAGGGTATCGGCGCGGCGATTGCCTCGGCCCTTGTGGCGGCAGGTGCCCGGGTCATTGCCCATTACCGGGAAGACAGGGCCGGGGCTCAGGCGGCGGTGGCCGGGGCGGCTCCGGGACAGGCCGCGCTTCTGAGCGCCGACTTTCGCGACATGGGTGCCGTCGATCGCTTCTGGGCAGAGGCGAGGGATGCGGCGGAAGGATCCATTGATGTCCTGGTGAACAATGCCGGGATCATGCGACAGACAGGCGGTATTTCCGACCCGATCGAGGAATGGGACGCGGTCTGGCTGGAGACGATGACGGTCAACGTCCATGCACCCGCCCGGCTGCTGCGCCACGCGGTGGGCGACTGGCTTTCGGCGGACCGGCCAGGCTCGGTCATCGGGATCGGCAGCTGGGTGGCGACGCGTGGCACCTCGAACCCGGGTGCCATCGCCTATGCCGCCTCGAAGGCCGCCATTACGGCTGCCACGAAAACCGTTGCACGGAACTACGCGAACCGCGGGATCCTTGCCTACATGATCGCCCCCGGCGTCGTGCGCACGCAAATGTCGGTGGACAGCGCCGCGACCGTTGGCGGCGAGGCTGTGGTAACGGCGACGCTACCCATGGGGGAATGGATACCGCCATCGGATATCGGTGAGATCTGCGTTTTCCTCGCTGGCGGCCGTGCCCGCCACCTGTCCGGCGGCACGATCGACGTGAATGGCGCGGCCTACATCCGGTGAGCCTGCCTGACACCGGTCTTCCGGGCCTCGATCGCGTCGACCGCCAGGTCGAGTTCCTCCATCAGCGGCACCATTCGCGCCACCCGGTCACGTCCTTCCGCACCCAGGCTCTCGAATGTGGTGATCGGCGGGCGCACATCGCCCACCGGGCATCCGGCCGCCGCGGCGAGTGCCTTGGAATAGCACTGGTGCCCATAGAGCGGATGACCTTCCGTGATGATCGCATCGAACTTCGAAATGATGGATTGCACCGTCCAGACATCATCCCAGCGGCCCTGCTCCGCCCACTCGACGAACTTGACCGATGCCCGCGGGATGTAGTTGCCGTAGGGATTCACGTATCCCTTGGCGCCCATCTTGTATGATTCAAGCACCTTCTGGCCGGCCCAGACGTTCATCAGCCCCTCGGATTCGACGATGATCTCGTGGACGCGCTCGATCCGCTGCGACGCTTCCTTGATGTACCGGATCTGCTCGAAGCTCTTCGTGAGCCTGCCGACCAGTCTTGCCGGCATGTCCACGTTCGAGGTGAACGGGTTGTTGTAGAGCATGATCGGCAGGTTGCAGGCCTCGCAGATCGTCTTGTAGTAGTTGAAGATCTCGTCCTCGGTCGGCGTGTAGTAGTAGGGCGGAATGATCATCAGCCCGTCCGCGCCAAGCGCCTCGGCTTCGACCGAATACCGCACCGCGTTCGGCGTATGGGCATTCATGGTCCCCACGAGCACCTTCATCCGACCGGCGACCAGGGCGACGGTCTGCTCCACGAACTCGCTCCGCTCGGCGTCGGTTACGGTCAGAAACTCTCCGGTTGTCCCGAGAATGATGATACCGGGCACACCGCATGCCACCTGCCAGTCGAGGAACCTGCGCCACGCCTCGTAGTCGATCGTCGCACCTCCCGGCGTGAACGGGGTGATCGTGACGGTGTAACTTCCGGAAAAGGGGGCTTGCATGGCAGGGTCCCTCACAGTTGCGCGGCCGACGCGGCGGCATGGACAGGGTAATGCAGGAAAGCGCCGACATCGTCATCATCGGCGGCGGGATCGTGGGTCTGATGACCGCCCGGTACCTCGCGCTTGAAGGGGCGGATGTCCTGCTCCTTGAAGCAGGCGACCTGGGGGCGGAGGCCTCGGGCGCGAATGCCGGGTCGATCCACCTGCAGATCCCGTACCCGGAGTTTGCGGCCTATGGCGAGGACTGGGCGCGTGCTTACCGGCCGTGCCTGGGGTTTCTCAGGCAGTCGCTGGCGCTCTGGACGGCCCTTCCGGACGAACTCGGAGTCGATCTTGACGCCAGGTTCGCCGGAGGGATCATTGTGGCGCGGACCGGCACGCAGATGGACCGCATACGCGCCAAGGTGGAGATAGAGGCCGAAGCCGGGGTCGAGACCGAAATCCTGGACAGGGACGGGCTTCTGGAGCGGGCGCCCTACCTGTCGCCGGAGGCAGTTGGCGGCGGCTTCTGCCGCCTGGAAGGCAAGGCAAACCCCCTGCGCGTGATACCGGTGCTTGCGCGAACGGCGGCGTGCGCCGGTGCCCGGCTCGTGACGCGGACCCGGGTTCAGGACATTGCATCGGTGCGGGGTGGCCATGTGGTCGTCACCACCCGCGGTGAGGTCCAGGCGGGCCGGATCGTGAATGCTGCCGGGGCTGCTGCGGGCCGGATCGGGACAATGATCGGTACCGCGCTGGATATCAGCGGATTTCCCCTTCAGGTGACCATCACCGAGCCGGTGGCCGCGATGATTCCCCATCTCGTCTACTCCGCAGGCGGCAAGCTCAGCCTCAAGCAGGTCGCGAACGGGGGGTGCGTGATCGGGGGCGGATGGCCCGCGCGGGAACGGACGGATGGCGTGCTCGTGACCGATCCCGAAAGCCTTGCCGGCAACATGGACGTGGCAGTGCGGATCGTGCCGGCACTGGCGCGTGCCCGCGTGCTTCGAAGCTGGACGGCATGGGTAAACGGAACGCCTGACTGGCGCCCGATCCTTGGCGAGGACCCCGATCGTTCGGACGTGATCCACGCCCTCTTCCCCTGGGTCGGCTTTTCGGCCGCTCCGATGACGGCCCGGGTCGCCGCGGACCTGGCGCTCGGGCGCCCCTCGCCCGTCGCCCTCCGGGGCCTGTCTCTGCTCTACGACTAGACGATCGCCCATCGGTCACATCGCTCAGGCGACGCCGCGTTCGTCCCGGTCCGCACCGGCCTGCTTTCGCTTCCAGGCTCGCCAGGTCATCGCCCACTTCGCCGGGTCTTCGAAGGCGTCTCCCCTGACCTGGGCAATGGCCTGGTTGTGGGGGGCCGACCTGACCATCTCGGGGTCCGAACGTGCCTCCTCGCAGACCTTCGCAACGACGTCGATCCAGAGGTCGATGTCCTCTTTCGACCAGAGTTCTCCCGGCTCGGGAGTGAACGGTTCGGCCACGATCCACGGCTCGTGGCTCATCCACCACGGGTCAATCCCGTAGTCTGCCATCCGGTTCGCGAAATCGACCGTGCCGATACCGGTTTCCCCGGCGATGGGGCCAAGCGACCAGCGTGTCATTTCCATCCGCCTTGCCGACACGTCCGGGTTCGAGATGGCGAGGCCCGGGATCTGCGAAAGCCGCTTGTCCATGTAGTTGTTGGCCACCACCGAGATATCGGCGCCAAGCTCGATCCCGTCTGCGCCCATGGCACGGGTCCAGGCATAGGCCTTCACCACCTGGGGGACGTTGCCCCAGAATTCCCGGATCTTGCCCATTGACTTCGGGCGGTCTTCATCCAGCGTGTAGCGGTCGCCGGACTTCACCACGACCGGCGTCGGCAGGTAGACGGCAAGCTCGTCCGTGCAGCCGAAAGCGCCCACGGCAGGGCCGCCGCCGGCCTTCGGTGCGCCGAATGTCTTGTGCAGCATGAACATGCACGCGTCGAAGCCCAGTTCGCGCGCCGACAGCTTGCCCATGACGCCGTTGAAATTCGCGTGGTCATAGAAGCTGAGCGCGCCCGCTTCCCTGGCGATCCTGACCCACTCCCTGATCTCGGGATTGTAGATCCCCATGTCGTCCGGGTTGTTGATCATGATGAGCGCGGTCCTGTCACCGACTGCCGCCCTCAGCGCGTCGAGCGACGGATAGCCGTGCTCTTCCAGCGGCAGGTTCACCACCCTGAAGCCCGCTGCCGCCGCGGTCGCCGGATTGCACGGGTGCGCCTGGACCGAGGTGACCATTTCGGTGCGCTGCCCGAGCATGCCCCTGTCCGCCCAGTAGGCTCGGGCCAAGCAGGCCATGGTGTAGGCCGCATCCGCCCCGCCGCCCGGCTGGAAGACGAACTGGTCCATCCCCGACAGGGACCGGAGCATGCCGTCCATGTCGTGGAAGATCTGCAGAACGCCCTGCAGCGTGTCCGGGTGCTGGTAGGGGTGCACCGCCGCCAGTTCCGGCCGTAGCGTTGCGAACTCGGCGGTCTTCGAGTTGTACTTCATCGTGCAGGTGCCGAAGAGGCTGACCCCCATCATCCCCAGCGTCATCTGGCTGAGGTGCAGGTAATGGCGCTGCGCTTCGAACTCGGTGATTTCAGGAAGGTCCGGGCGGTCCCTGCGCGCCATCCCTTCCGGGATCAGGTCCACGCCGACCGAGGTTTGCACCTCGTCTTCGGGGGCGGGGAAGAGCTGGCCGCGACCGCCGGGGCGGCCCAGTTCCATCACGACAGGTTCGTCCCATCTTGCAGCGTGAAAGTCTGGCAGGCGGGTCATCTCAGCACCTCCGTCAGGGTCTGGGCCAGGCGGCGGATATCGGCGGCGGTGTGAACCTCAGTGACGCAGTACAGTGCGGACTGGCCGAGGCCGCCTTCCTCTCCCGATATGTCCTTGCCCCCGAAGATGCCGCGTGCGCGAAGCGCATCGTTGATTTCGGCGACGGTCCTGCCGGTGTCGTCGAAGTTCACGACGAATTCCTTGAACGTCGTATCGGGCCAGACGATCCGCACACCGTTGATGTCACCGAGGAGCCTTGCCGCATACCGCGCGCGAGACACGATCAGGGTCCCGAGTTCGCGGAAGCCCTCGGGCCCGAGAAGGCTCATGTACACGGCTGCGGCAATGGCCCACAGGTAGGTCGAATTGCCCGTCCAGTCGTTGCCGTTCTCCCGCATTCCGTAGGAGTTCTGATGCGGGCAGGCGAGGCCAAATCCCAGCTGACCCGGTTCCCGGGTCTCCACGACCGACACCAGGAAACCGTTGTACGCCCGCACGCAGCGTTCCTCGTCACGGGAGGCGATGAACCCCCCGGCGCCGCCGCCGCAGTGCATGTGCACCCCGAGCGGCTGAACCGGGCCCGTGACGATATCCGCGCCGTAATCGCCCGGCGCCCTGATCACGCCCAGGCTTGCCGGGTCGACTCCGACGATGGTCTCGGCGCCGGCGGCACGGGCCAGCCGCGCGATTTCCGCCGCGCCGGTTTCGATGGTGCCCAGGTAGGCCGGGTTCTCGAAATAGACAGCCGCCACGTCGTCGCCGAGCCTTGCCTCGAGGTCACCGACATCAAGCCGGCCCGAGGAGGGATCGGCTGCGAGCGTGACGACCTCGATGTGGCCGTGCATCCCGGACGGCTGGCAGTAGGTGCGGATCACGCTCAGCCGCTCCGGATCGGACAGGGCGGGAACCAGGACCCTGGTGCGTCCGGTGATCCGGGCTGCCATGCGGATCGCGTGGCCGATGGCACAGCCCCAGGAGTAGACCGGCAGCTGCACGACATCGAGGTTGAGCAGCGCACCGAGCTGCGAGTTGAATTCGAACCAGGCCTGGTTGCGGCCGTGATCAGACTGGTAGCTACCCCATACGTTCGTGGCGAACTCGGTCCGCCCGACGATCTCGTCGACGATGGCCGGAACGTGGTGCTGCCAGACGCCGGCACCGATGAACGAAAGGTTGTCCTCGCAGTTGGCGTTTTTTCTGAGCTTGCCGACGAGGTCGCGGCGAAGCTCGATTTCGGATGTCAGGGCAGGCGGAAGGTCGAGCGGTGTCGACCTGAAGTGATCTTTCGGGATCTGTTCGAATACCTCGTCAACAGAAGCGGCGCCGATCTCCTTCAACATCACCTCGAGGGCGCCGGGGGCCGAACTTGCCATCCAGGGATGGGCCCGTCTCTCGCCTGCCATCACAGTTCTCCCGGTCGAATTCGCGACGCCGGGGAAATAATGGGGAATTATCACTAGTGTCCCAACGTTTAATCGAATAAATTCAACTGGTTAGCAGAGTCGGGGTCTTCAATTTTGTACGGTGCGTTGCTAAGTAGTTGTTCCAGTGGAGTTTTTTCAAAAATG
>MPMT01000009.1 GCA_002238645.1 Alphaproteobacteria bacterium bin52
TGCTGGTGGGAGACCGCGGGATGCTGACCGAGGCGCGGATCCGCGAAGAGGTGAAACCTGCGGGGCTGGACTGGATCAGTGCTCTCAGGGGACCGGCTATCCGTGCCCTGGTCGAGGCTGGTGACGTGGAGATGTCGCTGTTCGATGAAACAGACCTGGTGGAGATCACCAGTGACGCATACCCCGGCGAGCGCCTCATGGTCTGTCGCAATCCCCTGCTGGCCGATGACCGGGCCCGCAAGCGCTCGGAACTCCTTGAAGCCACCGAGGCCCTGCTGCAACCCATCGGTGCGGCGATACGGCGCAACAAGCGCCGTCTCAAGGGAAAGGAGAAGATCGGAGAGAGGGTCGGCAGGGTCATCGGCAGGCACAAGATGGCAAAGCACTTCACATGGTCCATCGACGACGACGGCGTCTTCACATGGCAGCGTGATGACGTCTCCATCGCTGCCGAGGCCAGGCTCGACGGTCTCTACGTGATCCGCACCAGCCTGCCGGAGACCGAACTCGACGGACCCGGAACGGTGCAGGCATACAAGAGGTTGAGCTCCGTGGAGCGGGCCTTCCGCAGCTTGAAGACCATGGACCTCAAGGTCCGCCCCGTCTTCCACCGCACCGAACCCCGGGTTCGGGCCCACGTCCTGTTGTGCATGCTCGCCTACTACGTGGAGTGGCACATGCGCCGGAAGCTCAAACCCATGCTGTTTGACGACGAGGATGCCGAAGGCGCCGAGGCCCGGCGCCCGTCGGTCGTGGTGTCGGCGAAGAGATCAGTGAGTGCTCAGGACAAGGCGGCCACCAGAACAACCACCGACGGTGATCCGGTGCACAGCTTCCGCACCCTCATCGACGATCTTGCCACCATAACCCGCAACACCGTGATGCCCAGGCTGCCAGGCGCCGAACACTTCCAGGTCACCACACGGCCCACGCCGCTTCAGGCCAAGGTACTCGAACTCCTGGAGATCCGGCCATAGTGTACCCAGTAAACCACCACTGAAATCTCATGAATCCCATTCGTATCAACCACTTGCGTTTCAACACTGCTGGAACTTCAGGCTAAGGTTGATCGGTTTGTAGCCGTTCCGCGAAGCCGTGGAGTCGACCGGCGGGCTGCTATGTTGGATGCGTCCGGGCGACGGATTTCCACGCGCTGCGCGCAGCGGCCACCTCTGGCAGTTCGGGTCAATACGGCCCGAGGGAACGATTACCGTCGAGATCGGGGGCGCTGGACCGAGGGCCAGGAGTGGAAGCCAGGATGTGACGGCGATATTGCCAAATCCGGATCTGCGGCACGCACTTCCCCGGGGCACCCGGCCGGGGCGTCGTCAGTTGCCGGTCGCCGTCAGACCGCCGGTCTCGAATTCAATGGCCGCGAGACCGTCGCCCCGGATGGCGCGTTCGAAGGCAGCCAGACGCTTGTAGATTGAGATCAGCTCGACGATCGTCGTCCACGACATCACCAGGAACTGGAACGATGACTGCACGCGTTCGAAGGCCCGGATGATCTGCTGCATGGCGCCCAGCGTGAACCCGGCGGCGACGATGGTCGGTCCGAGCGCTATGTAGGGAACGAGGACACTGACCTGCAGGTAGGTGTAACGCGCGATGTTGAAGTAGAGATAGTTGAAGTAGATCCTGAAATAGTTGCGGCGCACGTTGGCAAACAGTTCATTCAGGGCTGGCGGGTGTGCCCGTTCGTCCGCGTCCTCTCCCATCACGAGTTCCTTGCGGAATGCGGCCTCGACCCGCTGATTGCGAAACTCAAGCCCGGGCAGGCGATAGCCGGCAAGGGCCAGTAAGCCGGTTCCGAACACCGACCAGACGATGGCCACCCAGACCAGGGCCTGGGCGATCTCGCCGACGACCGGGATCTCCTTGATGGGTTCCGACAGCGCCCACAGCACCGGGAGGAAGGCGATGAGGGTCAGCATCGCGTCGATGAACCGTGATCCGAGAGCCTCCATGATCGCGGCGAAGCGCATGGTGTCTTCCTGAATGCGCTGGGACGCTCCCTCGATATGGCGGACCTGCTGCCACATGGCGACATACCGGTCGTTCATGGCGGTTCGCCAGCGAAACACGTAGTGGCTGGTGAAGAAGGCGATGACGACGGAGGTGAAGATGATCACCATCGCGATGGTGGCAAAGGTGATCAGGTGCGAGAAGTACTCCGACAACGAGACCGCACCCGGGTTGCCAAGCGCCGTCTGGACCGTGTTGTAGAAGACTCTGAACCAGTCGTTGAGCAACAGGTCCATCTGCACCTGGAACCAGCTGACCAGGAGGATCAGGCTGGAACCGGCCACCGACCACAGCGCCCACCGGTGCGGCCGACCCCATATCCAGGACAAGACGAACACCGCGGTGCAGGACACTGCGTAGACGTAGAGCCAGATCGTGTCCCCCGAAACGCCTGCGACCTCGCCGATACCGAGGACCGAGGCCATGTCGGACGCCACCAGCTGCCAGAACAGGTAGGCAGCGAACGTCCATCCCGCCCCGGTGATTGCGAAGAGGCGGGGACTCGGAAAGAAGCATCCGAACATTCTGCGTTCCTTTCGGTCGGCCGGCACTCCTGAAGGGGTCCGGCGGGCGTGGAGGACTCTTCCGTTTGGCTGGACACAACGGTGCCGGTGTCATGTGGCAATGCCGAAACACACACCGGTGGCGTGCATCCCGGCAGTTACGAACCGTGGCGACAGGAAACCGGAAGGGGGTAGTCGTGCGGCTCCCGACACTGCACGGCGTTACCGGCGTGTCGCTTCTGCCCGGCTGTCGAGCCTGCGGTAATGGAGCAGCATGACGCGGGCGGTCGGAACCGCGATCGTGTGGAACGGGATCGGCCGCAGGCTTCGAAGTTCGGTGGGGACCGGGTCGTCCGGACCGATGCCGGACATGCACCTGTGTGCCAGGAGCCTCCCCATCGCGGTTGCGAGTGCAACGCCCCGGCCATTGTATCCGAGCGCGGCCCACACTCCCGGCCCCAGTTCCACCGCCCGCGGCAGCCTGTCCATGGTCATGGCCACCTTGCCGTCCCACACGTGACCGAAGTCGGCTTCGCCGATTTCGGGAAAGGCGGCGGACAGGCGTTTGCGCGCCACCGAGACCGTTCGTGTCTGTCCTCGCCACGGCAGCAGGATATCGCCGCCTAGCACCATTCGCGCGTCCCGGTCCCAACGGAACGCCCAGAGTATGGTCCGGCTGTCCGACACGCTGTGTCCGCCTGGAAGCAGCGTGCGTCTCACATTGTCACCCTGGGGAGTCGTCGCTCCCAGAAACAGGCGGAACGGGACGACCGATTGCCCGAGTCCGGGCCACAGGTGGCCGGTATACGCGTTGGTTGCGAGCACCACCGCTTCCGCACTCACGGTCCCTCCGTCAGTCGCCACCGTCCATCGGTTGCCGGAACGCACGAGGCCGGTCGCCGGAGACCTGCCGTGGATCGTGGCGCCGGCGTGTATGGCGGCATGCGCAAGGCCGCGGGCGTAGGACAACGGCTGGATGTTGCCGCCCCAGTCATGCCTGAGCGCCGACTTCCAGTAGTCGCTGCCGGTGACGGCGGATGTCGCGTCGGCGTCGAGGTAGCTGACCGGCATCTCCCGCTTGGCCCAGGCCTCGGCGCGGCGCTGCACCATGTCCGCGCGTGCCGGGCTGTCAACCGGCAGCAGCCAGCCGACCCTCTGGGCATCGCAATCGATGCCGTGGCGTTCGATGAGGTCGAACACCAGCCTGGCCGCTTCGCCGACGAACCGGTTGAACCGCTCACCCGGTTCATCACCGAACCTCCGGGCAATGTCGTCCGGACCGTATCGCGAGAGCATGGGAACGACCTGGCCGTGGTTCCGGCCGGACGCGCCGAACCCGACATGTTCCGCCTCCAGAACCACCACCCGGGTCCCGCCTTCTGCAAGATGCAGGGCTGCCGACAGGCCGGTGTACCCGCCACCGATGACGCAGACATCGGCCTGGTGCGAGCCCGACAGCGGTGGCGTATCCGGTCCGGGTGCGGCCGTCTGCCACCAGAGGCTCGATTGATGCAGGGATGTGTCCATGGCCGGGATGATACTCCGCCGGGATTGCCCCGGAAATGGTGAGACTGGCTTGCGGGCTTGCACCCGTGCGGCCGGGCCGGGAACCTGCATGACAGCGCAACCCCGCTGCACATGCACACATCGGGGTTCAAGACGCACCCGTCCCCGGCCGCGAACGGTTTTGCCGGGCGACTGCGGCAGGAAGAAAAGCCGATGGCCAGGCCGGAGAAACGGACCGGCACTGGACCTCGGAAGGACGACCTTCCAGAGTGCGGTGTCGAGGCTCTTTCCGCGAATCATGACGCGCATCTGTTCTTCGAGGGTGCGCGTGCCAGCCTGTGCGAGAGCGGCATCGCAGACAGCGCGGGCGTTGTCTCCATGACACCGGACCAGGCAGCAGCGGTCGGGGCGATGGTGGCCCGGACACGCATCCTGATGCAGGCTTTCTCTTCATCATCTGCGAAAGTCTCGGAGCATGTTCGCAGCCCGCACTCGATGTCCGCTCCGGCAAGGGGGATCACCTCGCACCTGGGGCCCGCCGGCGCTTCAACCTATCGCAAATGGTCAACGCCAAAGGTGTTCGCGACAGTGTAGACCGGCTGGTGAAGCAGCGCGGTTCCCGGGATCCCGCCGATGCGCAGGCGCCGGTACAGGTCCTGGTTGGCGAGCAGCCGGGCAGCCAGTTCTATGTTGAAGTCGGTTCCGGCGGCAGAATTGCAGTCGGAGGAAACCTCGACTCCGCGCGGATGACGGATCTGCTCGAGCGCAAGGTCGGGATCGCGGTCAAGATCGCCGGTACAGATCGCGGGACGCACGCCGTGGCCGTCGATGGAGCGGCCGTTCGGGCTGTGCATGCGGGCCCAGGTGACATTGACCTGTCCGGTGTTGGGCAGCTCGTGCAGGCGCTGGACCGTACCCTTGCCCCGCGTCGTGCCCCCGATCAAGACCGCGCGTTGATGGTCGCGGAGTGCCGCGGCCAGCACTTCGGTCGCCGAGGCCGAGCCGTGATCGATCAGGACCACGAGGGGGATTGCGATATCTGACTCCGCGTCGCGGGCCTCGAACTGCTGGTGGGCGCCGGGGTGACGGCCCCGGGTGCTGAGGATCGTTCCGTCCGCCAGCAGCCGGTCGGCAATGGTGATGGTCTCGTCAAGCACGCCGCCGGGGTTTCCGCGCAGGTCGATGACCAGGCCGGAAACGGCCGCGTCCTCGATCGTCTCCATCGCACCGGCAAAGCTCCGCGCGGTCCTGTCGTTGAATCCGCTGATCCTTATCAGCCCGTACCGGTCCCTGATCTCGACGAACACGGTCTGCACCACGACGTCCCGGCGGGTTACCGTGACCTCGAACCTGCGGCCGTCCCGGGACAGGAGCAGGGTGACGGGTGTGCCGCGCGGACCACGCAGGGTTTCGCCGACCTGGGCGAGCGGCCATTCCGCGACCGGAACGCCGTTGATCTGCACGATGATGTCATCCTTCCGGATCCCTGATTGCCGTGCCGGCCCGTTCGCGAAGGCCTCCTTCACGCGGATGAGCCCGTCCTCGCTGTCGATACTGAGCCCGATACCCGAATACCCGTGACGACTTGCGCGGTTCGAGCGGGCTTCCCGGGCACTGAGGTAGAGCGTGTAGCGATCGAGGCCGGAGAATGCCGCGTCAAACAGGAGCTCGTAGACCTGCTCCGCGCGCGCGGCGCGTATCGACGGCGAGACGCTGCGCGCGGCGTCGATCGCCGTAACCGCGAGCCTGCTCCATTCCTCGGCGGTCACCGCGTTGCTCAGCGGGTACCGCTGCGTCCAGCTGCCTCGCCCGACCACGAGCTGGTCGCGATCCTCGGGAAGGTCGAACCGGAGGTCCCGATCAAGCGTGGCAAGCCCTTTCAGTCCCCGCAGGACCATCTCGGAAAGCGGCCGGGGTGCCAGGTGATACCGGTCCACGATCCCGAGACCGGCCTTCAGGACCCTTGTCGTCTCACCGGAAACGTAGGGGCGTTCGGGGTCGACAGGCCCGAGAGTGCACGATGCCAGCGCCAGAAGGGACAGGATCAGGCCGGCGACGTTCCATCCTCTCCCTGTATGCTGCATCATCCGTCCTTCGCAAGCGCACACCCGGCCTCTCGTGGCCGGGGCCGGTCACCGTGCCCGTGAACGGTAACGGCTGACGGGAGTGCTGCCAACATATGAAACCAGCAGGCGCCCGGTGATCGGGTCCGCCTGCTCCAGTGTAACGGTCACCTCGTCCCCGACGCGGAGCGCGGAATTGCCGGCCCGTCTGCCGGAACGCCAGACCGGGGCGAGTGCGGGCGGCAGAAGCCGGCCCGGCAACAGGGCATTGGGGCAGCCGTCGGGCATGGCGACGAAAAGTCCGGCGCGCCCGACGCCGGAAACCGTCGTGACAAGGGAAGTACCGACGTGCTCCTGCATCTGCCGTGCGGCGTAGCGGTCGATGGCGCCGCGTTCGGCTGCGAGCGACCGGCGTTCCGTCGCCGAGACGTGACGGCACATCTCCCCGAGTTCCTCGCGTCCCGGCCAGGCGCCATCGGTTCCGAGGTTGCAGGCGCCAATCAGCATCCGGTGAACGAGGAGATCCGCGTACCGGCGAATTGGCGAGGTGAAATGGGTGTAGGAGGCGATCCCCAGTCCGAAGTGACCGGTGTCCGCAGGAGCATAGCAAGCCCGGCTCTGGGCACGCAGGACCATGAGGTTGACCGGTACGGCGGTGCCGGCTGAGGCGGCGCGTTCGAGAACCCGGTTCAGGACTTTCGGGCGGATCACCTGGCCGCGGGCAAGCGGGATACCCATCCCGAGCAGGTCGTTGCGCAGGGTCTCCATCGCCTGTGGTGAAGGCGGGTCGTGGACCCTAAAGACGCCCGGGCGCCCCGCCTCGCCGAGGGTCTGCGCGGCAGCACGGTTGGCACAGACCATGAAGGTCTCGATCAGCCGGTGGCTGTCGTATTGCGGGCGCAGGCCGATGGAGACGGCATTCCCGTCGCTGTCGAGGCTGACCTGCCGTTCGGGCACATCAAGTTCGAGGGTTCCGCGGCGCTGCGCCTCCGCACGCAGGGTCCGGAAGGCCCCGAGCAGGGGTTCGGCACGGGCCCGGAGGACGCCGTCGTCCATGTCCCCGTCCATCACCCGCTGCACATCCTCGTAGGTGGTGCGCAGGGTGGAGCGCATCACCGCGCGCAGGAACCTGTGGCGGGTCCGCTGTCCGCCGGCGTCGATGCGCATGTCCGCTACCAGGCACAGCCGGTCCTTGCCCGGAACCAGCGAACAGGCGTCGTTCGAGAGCTCCTCGGGAAGCATGGGCACCACGCGGCCGGGCAGGTAGACCGAGTTGCCCCGGAGTCTGGCTTCGCGATCGAGTGCGTCACCCGCCCGGACGTGGTGCGCGACGTCGGCAATCGCCACCATGAGGTGCCAGCCGCCATCCCGGTCCGGTCCGGCCCAGACCGCGTCGTCGAAGTCCCGCGCATCGGCGTCATCGATGGTGATGAAGGGGACCTGGGTCAGGTCGACACGATCTGCCGCTTCCGGGAAGCCGCTTGCGGCGAGTGTGAGCGCGTCGGACGGAAACACATGGGGAATGTCGTGCCCGAGGATGGCGAGCAGGTCGGGCGAGGGCGTGGAACCGGCCGGCTCGAGCACCCGTTCGACACGGGCGTGACCCGAAGCATCCGGGCGCGCGGAGACAATGGCGCCCTCGCGGGCATTGCGGGTCCCGGACCGATGGACGGGGATCCGGCGGCCTCCGCGGAGCGGCGCCAGGAAGAGGCCGCGGTGGTCACGGTCGAGCTGGCCGACGATCGGGCCGGATTCGCCTCGCCCGAACCGCCGGATGACAGATCCCCGCCGCGTGCCGCCGGCGTGCCTGCGGATTCGCACAAGCACCCGGTCACCGACGGCGAGCGCCGGCACTCCGGCAACCAGTGGCAGGATGATCACCTCCCCGTCCGCGGTCTCGCGTCGCCTGGTCACCGGGCGCGCGAGCGCATCTCCGTCCTCGTTGATGTCGAGCACCTCGGCCACGAAAACCGAGGGTTCGCGGCGCGGGCC
This sequence comes from Alphaproteobacteria bacterium bin52, assembly GCA_002238645.1. Classification (GTDB taxonomy): domain Bacteria; phylum Pseudomonadota; class Alphaproteobacteria; order Thalassobaculales; family Thalassobaculaceae; genus Bin52. The sequence continues at coordinate 8,090 of MPMT01000009.1, forward strand.
GGTCCCGTCGGATCGGTCCTGTCCGTTGGACGGAGTCATGCCGTTTCCCGAACGCAATCCGGCACTACGCACGGATCGCCCGGGAACCGGGCGGCGGGCATCGTTCCGATTGGCGAGACGGCACGCCCCGCGCACCGAGGATGCGGGGTTGGTGGATGGTCAAGGCTTTCGAACGCATCTGTCCCCGACGCCTGGTTGACTGCCATGAACGGCAACACGTCTTCACTCGCTGTCCCGGGGGCCGTGATCAGCACCGTCGCCGCGCGGCCGCACGAATGTGTGCCGTCGACAGGCGCAGGACAGTCGCAGCGCATCGGTGTTTCCGGCTACGGTGGGACAGACCTTTCAAGGTCGACAACCCGACCCGGAACCGGCGTACCGGCCGGCACGAGCCCGCACTACTCACCGTTCGGTCTGCTCGTTGCGAGGCGGCCTGTGCCGATCCCGTACCGAACCCTGCGCGGCGCCCGGCATCAGTCTGAACGGGCGGCGGGACTTCGCCGGCTTCGGGCCCGCGCCGGCGGCTTCCTCGCCGGTTTTCTGCGCGGAGTACTCCCGGACGCCGGCTTCGCCTGCTTCGTCGCGATCAGTTCGAGTGCCTGCTCGAGTGTCAGGGAGGCGGGATCGGTCGCCTTCGGTATGCTCGCCCGCACCTTCCCGAGTTCGACGTAGGGCCCGTACCGGCCCGAACGCACATGCACGGGGGCGCCGTCGTGCTCGCCGAGCGTCGTGCTGGCCGTCGATGCCTTGCGGTTGCCCGCGATGAGCTCGAGCGCCTGGTCGAGATCGATCGTGAGCACGCTTGTCGCTGCCGGAACGGGCGTGTAGGACCGGCCGTGCTTGACGTACGGGCCGTAGCGCCCGATGTCGGCCGTGACCGGTTCACCGGACTCCGGATGCTGGCCGAGGGTGCGCGGCAACGCCAGCAGCGAGAGCGCGGTTGCAAGATCGACATCACCCGGTGACAGGCCCTTCGGCAGTGATGAGCGTTTCGGCTTGGACTTTGCCTTTCCCGGCTCCTGGGTTCCGAGCTGGACGTAGGGCCCGTACGGCCCCTTGCGCAGCGTGACCTCCAGTCCGGTCTCCGGGTCCTTGCCAAGATCACGCGGCCGGTCCAGGGACGTGTCGTCATTGCCGGACCCCTCCTCGGAGGGCGACAGTGACCGCGTGTGCCGGCAATCCGGATACGCCGAGCAGCCGATAAACGGACCGTGACGACCGAGCTTGAGCGAGAGCCGGCCATCGCTGCACAGCGGACACGCGCGATCCGGCTTGCCGTCGGCGTCCGCCGGAAACAGGAGCGAGCCCAGTTCCTCGGTCATGCTGTCGAGTACGTTGGTGACGCTCAGATCGCTGGCGTCCCTGACCTCGCGGATGAACTGCTCCCAGAACTGGCGCAACACCTCCTTCCAGTCACGACGGCCCGCGGCAATGTCATCGAGTTCGGTCTCGAGCCGCGAGGTGAAGTCGAACTCGACGTAGCGGTTGAAGAACCGCACCAGGAAGGCGGTAACCAGGCGACCCCGATCCTCCGGCAGCAGGCGGCGGCGCTCCATGCGGACGTAGTTGCGATCCCTTAACTTGCGAATGATCGAGGCATAGGTCGACGGGCGGCCGATCCCGAGTTCCTCCATCCGCTTCACCAGGCTGGCGTCGGTAAACCGGGGAGGGGGCTGGGTCTCGTGGCGCTGTGCGTCAACGCCCTCGCGCGCCAGGACCTCGTCCCTGGACATCATCGGCATCACGCGCCCTTCCCCCTCGTCCTCGCCGGGGACCGGATCGTCGGATCCTTCCCGGTAGAGCGCGAGAAAGCCGTCGAAGGTGATGACGGTGCCGACTGCCCGAAGTTCGGCGCTTGCCTCATCGTCCGGCACACCGGCCCGGGTGTGTCCGGCAATGGTGACGGTGGTCCTCAGGAGACTGGCGGACTGCATCTGGCTTGCGACCGCCCGCTTCCAGATGAGTTCGTAAAGCCGGGCCTGGTCCCGGGCGAGATGGCGTGCCACCTCGTCCGGATGGCGCATGGCATCGGTCGGGCGAATCGCCTCGTGTGCCTCCTGGGCGTTCTTCGACCTGTTGCGGAAGGCGCGCGGTCGCTCCGGCAGGTACTCGGCACCCCAGGTCTTCTCGATCGCCTGGCGGATCCGGTTCCGGGCTTCGCTGCTCAGCGTGACGGCGTCGGTGCGCATGTAGGTGATCAGACCCGTGGTGGTGTCGCCGCCGAGGCCGACGCCTTCGTACAGCTTCTGGGCGATGGACATTGTCCGGTCGGTCGCCATGCCGAGCTTGCGGGATGCCTCCTGTTGCAGGGTGGAGGTGGTAAAGGGCGGCGGCGGGGTCCTGGTGACCTTCTTGCGTTCGACATCGCGCACCCGGAACGAGCACGCGTTGACCGCCGCCACGGCCCGGTCGGCATCGTCTTTCGACCCGAGCGAGAACCGGGTGAGCTTCCTGCCGTCGAGATGGGTGAGTCTCGCCGCAAACTCCGCGCCGGCCACGGTTCGCAGCCGCGCCTCGACGCTCCAGTACTCCCGGGCGCGGAATTGCTCGACTTCGGCTTCGCGGTCGGTGATCAGCCGAAGCGCCACCGACTGCACCCGCCCGGCCGACTGTCCCCGTCCGTTCGATCCGGAAGGCAGTTTTCGCCACAGCACCGGGGAAAGCGTGAAGCCGACCAGGTAGTCGAGTGCCCGTCGCGCCAGATAGGCGGAGACCAGCGCCTCGTCGAGTTCCCGGGGATGTTTCATCGCCTCGAGAATCGCCGATCTGGTCACTTCGTTGAACATGACACGCTCGACCTGCTTGCCGTCGAGCGCCTTCTGGCGGAGCAGTTCGTCGAACAGGTGCCAGGAAATGGCTTCCCCCTCGCGGTCGGGATCGGTTGCGAGGACTAGCCCGTCCGCCTTCTTCAGGCCGTCCCGGATCTTCCTGATGTGTTCGCGCGACTTCGCCTCGACCGACCAGTCCATCGCGAAGTCCTCGTCGGGACGCACCGAACCCGGTTTCTCGGGCAGGTCGCGCACGTGCCCGTAGCTGGCGACAACCGTGTAGTCCTTGCCAAGATACTGCTCGATGGTCTTGGCCTTGGCCGGCGATTCGACGACTACCAGTTTCATGAATGCGCACCGTCCTCGGTTGAAGCTGTGCCGGAAAGGCCGGACCATGGATGATCGCGGCGGGAAGGAAAACCGGCTCCGGGACACGCCCGCCTGCCGGATGTTCTGCAAATGTACCTGAAATCCGTGCCGGGGGACCGTCTAATCGCACCGCGAAACCTGTTCGTCAACCTGCAAACTGTCGTACGGGTCAGCTCAGGCGTCGGACGCAACCTGCGCCACGACATCGTCGACCAGCGCCTCGCACGAGCCGATATAGCCGGCCGGATCGAGCAGCGCGTCGATCCGTGTCGCGTCGAAATGCCCACTGACGCGTTCGTCGTCAAGAAGCGCCTGGCGGAAAGGTGTTCCGGTTTCGTGAGCCATCATGGCGATGTCGTGGACGACCTCGTGGGCGGTTTGCTTGCCGATCATCTCGCCCAGCGCCAGCATGACCCGCTCGGACAGCAGCAGGCCTCCCAGCAGGTCGAGGTTCGCGCGCATGCGTGCCGGATAGACCTCCAGCCCCTCGAGCACGAAGCGCATCTTTGCCAGCAGGGAGCCGGTGTAGACGATCATCTCGGGCACCGCAGCGAGCTCGATGCGCAGCATGGCGGTATACCGTTCGTTTTCCTGGTGGACCGCGTCCATGATCGCGACCTGCTGGGCCCGGACCAGCCGCTCGAGCGCGATCGCCAGCTCCAGGGTGGCGGGGTTGCGCTTGTGCGGCATGGTGGAACTGCCGATCTTGGCGTGATGGTGTGGTTCGGCGACCTCGCCGAACTCGACCTGCTGCAGGATGTAGAACTCGCGTGCAATCTTCGCGAGGGTGGCCGCGATCTGCGTCATGACATGCGCGAGCTCGACCACCCGGTCACGCGACGAGTGCCAGCAGATGGCGGGGGTCGCAAGCCCGAGCGCATCAAGGGTCCGTCGCTGCATCTCGCGGCCACGCGGACCGAACGACGCCATGGACCCGACTGCGCCGGTGATGTTGCCGGACATGATCCGTGCCTCGGCTTCACGCATGCGGATCTTCTGGCGCCGGATTTCGTCCACCCACACCGCGCACTTGTAGCCAAAGGTCACGGGCAGCGCCTGCTGGCCGTGGGTCCGGCCTGCCATCGGAGTGGACCTGTGGGCACGTGCCAGAACCACGAGCGCGTCCTGGCAGGCGTCGAGATCACGACGGAGTACCGGCCAGGCCTGCCTGACCTGCAGGGTCATGCCGGTATCCATGATGTCCTGGGTGGTGGCGCCGTAGTGGATGAACTCCCCGGCACCGTCCTCGCACAGCGCCTCGACGGCACGGATGGCCGGGACGATCGGATGGGCAGTCTCCGAGATGCCGCGTCCGATCTCGACGAGGTTGACGTTCTCCACCCGGGCCCGGCGCGCGATCTCGCGGGCGGCGGCCTCCGGTATCATGCCGAGGTCTGCCTGGACCCGCGCCAGCGCGACCTCAACGTCATACCATTTGCGGACCCGGTTCTCGTCGCTGAAGACGGCGAGGAGTTCAGGGGTCGCGAAACTCGCGCCGTAGAGGACGGACTCGGTGGCGTGACTCGGCATCGGGCAGTCTCCGGCACGCTACTCGGGAGGTGGGGCCGGCTTGCGTGCCAGGGAAATCCGGCCTTCCTCGCCCCGGACCAGCCGGACGATGTTGCCGGCGTGTCTCGCGATCACCACGACCGCCATGAACCCGCCGAGTTCGGCATGCTGAAGGTCCACGAGCCACCAGGCAAGAACGGGAACCGAGGCGAAGGTGCACAGTGCCGCGAGCGAGGAGTAGCGCGCGAGCCCCGCAACCAGGAGCCATATCGCGCAGGCAACCACTCCCACCAGGGGCTGCAGGCCGAGCAGGGCGCCGAGACCGGTCGCCACTCCCTTGCCGCCGCGAAACCGAAGCCATACCGGAAAGCAGTGACCCAGCACGACACCGCCCGCGGCAAGGACGCCGGTGTCGGGTCCGTAGTACGCGCCGAGCAGGGCCGCAGCCGCCCCCTTGCCGGCATCGAGCACCAGGGTGGCCGCGGCCAGACCGCGGCGACCGGTGCGCAGCACGTTAGTCGCCCCGATGTTGCCGGACCCGATCGCTCGGATGTCGCCGAGACCGGCGAGGCGGGTCAGCAGCACGCCGAACGGGATCGAGCCGATGAGATAGCCGAGGACAGCGGCCGCGTAGAAGGGCCAGGTGTAGGCGAAGCTGCCGAGCGGATCAGGCATCCCGGCGCGTCCTCGCGTGCCGCACCCCGCCGTCGAGCGCATCGTAGATCAAACACCCGCCGCGGATTGTCTTCACCACCCGTCCCTGAACCGGGCGCCCGTCGAACGGGCTGTTCTTGCACTTGCTGTGAAACTTCGCCGCATCGACCCTGCCGGCACTATCTGCGTCGAAGATCACCAGGTCGGCAGGCGACCCCGGAGCCAGCGTGCCGGTCTCGAGGCCGAGAATCCGGGCGGGGGTGCAGGTCAGGCAGGACAGCGCGGGGAGCATGTCGAGCGAGCCGTTGTGTACCGCTTCGAGCGTGATCACCAGCAGGGTTTCCAGTCCTACCGCACCGTGGGCAGCCTGGTCGAACGGCAGCCGCTTCGAGTCCTGGTCGCGGGGACAGTGGTCGCTCACGATCGCATCGATCGTACCGTCGGCGATGCCGGCCAGGACGGCGCGCCGGTCCGCATCCGAACGCAGCGGCGGCGAGAGCTTGCTGAAGGTCCGGTAGTCATGGACCGCGTCTTCGGCGAGTGCGAAGTAGGGCGGAGCGGTATCGCAGGTCACCGGCAGCCCTGCCGCCTTCGCTCCGGAAATCGCATCAAGTGTGGCTCCGGTCGAGACCCGGGAGACGTGGTAGCGCCCGCCGGTCATGGCCACCAGCCGCAGGTCGCGTTCGACCATCATCACCTCGGCTTCGGCGGGAATGCCGGCGAGGCCGAGTCGGGTTGCGGTCTCGCCCTCGTTCATCACGCCGTCACCCACCAGGTCCGGCAGTTCGGCGTGCTGGATCACCATCGCGCCGAAGGCGGTCGCGTAGCCCAGCAGTTGCCGCATTACCCGGGCATTGCCGATGGTGCGCGCACCGTCGGTGAAGCCCTGTGCCCCGGCTGTGTGCAACAGGCCGATTTCCGACATCTGCACGCCTTCGGTCCCGCGCGTGGCCGCCGCGTAGCTCAGGATCGAGACCAGTGCGGTATCGGCGGCACGGCGCTCGATGAAGTGCAGGAGTGCAACGTCGTCGATCACCGGGGCGGTATTGGGCAGGCAGACCACGGTGGTGACGCCGCCGGCGGCGGCGGCGTGGGACAGGGTCGCCAGGGTTTCCAGGTGATCGTTGCCGGGCTCGCCGCTTGTCACCCGCATGTCGATCAGGCCCGGCGCGAGGCAGAGACCGGTGCAGTCCACCACCCTCGCGTCGTCCTGGACCGCATCGACGAACACGTGGGCTCCCGCATCGACGATGCGGCCGTCCAAGACCAGCAGGTTGCCCTGCACGTCCAGGTGTCTGGACGGATCCAGCAGCCGTGCGTTGCGATAGAGCGTGCGCGCCGTCACGGTTCGGCTCACCCGGAACCGGCCAGGGCGGTCAGACAGGCCATGCGCACCGCGACACCCATTTCCACCTGCTGGCGGATCACGCTGCGATCGATGTCGTCGGCCACCTCGGAATCGATTTCCACGCCGCGGTTCATCGGGCCCGGATGCATGATCAGCGCGTTCGGCTTGGCGTATTCGAGCTTCTCGTAGGTCAGGCCGTAGAACCGGTAATACTCGCGCAGCGACGGAACCAGGCCTGCGCTCATTCGTTCGGTCTGCAGCCGCAGCATCATGACGATGTCGGCACCGGCAAGTCCGCGGGTCATGTCGTGGTAGATCTCGATCCCCAGACGGTCGAGACCGGCCGGGACCAGGGTGGGTGGCGCGACCACGCGGACCCGTGCCCCCATGATTGCCAGCAGGTGGATGTTGGACCGCGCTACCCTGCTGTGCGCGATGTCGCCGCAGATGGCCACCACCAGTCCCTCGAGACCGCGCTCCAGGTTGCGCCGGATGGTGAGCGCGTCGAGCAGCGCCTGGGTCGGATGCTCGTGAGTGCCGTCGCCGGCGTTGATCACCGAGCAGTTCACCTTTTCCGCAAGCAGATGTACCGACCCCGAGGATGCGTGCCGAACCACCAGGACGTCCGGGTGCATGGCGTTGAGCGTCATCGCGGTGTCGATCAGGGTTTCGCCCTTCTTGATCGAACTCGACCCCACCGACATGTTGATCACGTCCGCGCCGAGCCTCTTGCCGGCGAGTTCGAAGGAGGTACGTGTCCTGGTCGAGTTCTCGAAGAACAGGTTGATCAGGGTGCGACCGCGCAGGGTCCCGAGCTTCTTGTCTTCCGACCGGTTGCAGTCGACGAACCGGTCCGAGGAGGTGAGGAGTTCGGTGATGGTCCCGCGATCGAGCCCCTCGATTCCCAGCAGGTGGGCCAGGCGGCGATTTCGTCCGGTGGCCACCGGTTCTGAAGGATCCCGCATCATGAGGCCGGAACTATAGGGGCGGGGCATCGGCATCGGCAAGCTACCCGAGAAGTCCCACCATGAATGGTACGGTGGCGGCGGCGAGGATGGTCTGGGTGGTCAGGATGGTCGCCATCATCTCGTGGTCGCCGCCGAACTGGCGGGCCATCACGTAGGCCGATGCCGACGAAGGCAGGGAGGTAAACAGCACCGCGATCCCGGTCGCGACGGGGTCGACGCCCTGGACATGACAGAACAGGGCGGCAAGCGCCGGGATGACCAGCAGCTTGCACACCGTACTGCACAGCAGTGACGCCGGGCTCTTCCAGGCGACCCGGAAGGCAAGCCCGGCGCCGACCGCGAGCAGTCCGAGCGGCAGGGCGGCGCCGGCGAGCAGGTCAAGCGTGGTCACCAGCATGTCCGGCATCCGGACCCCGGCCGCGTTGATGCCGAGCCCGATGGCGCAGGCGATGATGATCGGACTGGTCAGCATCCGGACCGCGATCGTTCCGACCCCCGGGCGTCCGCCGGCGTCCAGGGCCGCGAGCGACCAGACCGAGATCACGTTGACCATGGGGATGACCGCCGCGATCCCCACGGCTGCCAGCGCCAGGCCGCTGCCGCCGTACAGCGGTTCCGCCGCGGCGAGGCCGATGAACGAGTTCTGGCGAATGGCGCCCTGCAGGATCGAGGTATAGAGCGGCCTGTCGATTCCGCTCAGTGGCCGTGCGAGGGCAAGGGCGAAGGTGACCACGAGTGTCGCGCCGGCCATCGCGAGCGCCATTGGCCATACGTCGAAGCCGGCAAGGTCGGTGGTGCCGAGCTTGACCACGAGCAGGGCAGGCAGCAGCACCAGGTAGACAAGGCGTTCGATCCCGGTCCAGACCGGCCCGGGAAACAGGTCGGACTGCTTCAGGACATATCCGACCAGGATGAGCGCGATGACAGGGACGAGGGCGGAGACAAGCATGTGACCGTCCCCTCATCGGCGAGCGAGCAACCGCGGACAGGCTTGATTTATAACAGGTGCCGCGAAACGACGGCAGGCGGTTCCGGGTCTTGCCCTGCCGACATGCCCTCGTCCCGGGCGCGGCCCCACGCCCGGGTCCGGCGGTGGCAGGCTTCGGGTCGGCGGGCTATAGTCGACATGTCGTGATCGCGGGAAAGGCGCCGGCGCATGAATTGGGACGAGACCGTCACCCTGCGGATCCGCGGCCGGGTTCAGGGCGTCGGATTCAGGGCCTGGGCCCTGCGCGAGGCAACCCATCTCGAGCTTGATGGCTGGGTGAGGAACCGCACCGACGGCAGCGTCGAGATGGTGCTTTCCGGAACGCCGGCGCAGGTCGCGGCCCTGACCCTGCTCTGCTACCGGGGCCCCGCCCTGGCGCGGGTGCACGAGGTCGAGAGCGAACCGGGGCCGGACGGCCCCGTTGCCCGGGGATTTCACGCGAAGCCTGACACGTGACACGAAGCGTCAGGGAACACCGGGCGGAGATGGTGCGTCGCCGCTGGGTGCAGGATCGAATCGTCGAATCCGCCGGAGACGGAGGCCTCGCCGCTGGCCCGCACGCCGAAGCGCTGTTCGCCGAGATGGTCGACGTGTTTGCAGCCGCCGCCTGGCTTGCAACCGTGATCCTTGCCCACGCCGTGCTCGAGGCCGAGTTCGAGCAGCGCGACCCGACCGGTGCGGCTGTCCTGAATGCGGTGCGACACGGCCGCGACTATGCGTGGCTGCGCCGAAGGCGCAACAGTCTCCTGCACGCCGACGGGCCGGGCCCGGCGATCACGACGGCCGGCAGGATCCGCGACAGGGCGGAACTGGAACAGGATGCCCGACGCGCCGTGATGCTGGTGATCAGGGCCCTGGCCGGGTAGGTGAGCCGCGCGGCCGGGCCGCCGCCCAGAGGGCCGCTGCTCCAAGAACCGCTGTTATCATTCCCTGCCAGGCTCCGATGGTGGTCAGCACGAGGCAGGACACCGCGAGCCACAGGGCCGGAATGACCACGAGCACCAACGCGTGCCGGCGGGTCAGGGACAGGATCCCGAGGGTTGCGAGCACCGTCGGGTCCGGCGCGATGCCGAAGGCTTCGCTCTCGAGCAGGGACCGCCCGTCAAGGATCGCGAGACCGGGGTAGAGACAGCAGGCGATGAGAATGACCGCGGCACCGGTCCGTGTCCTGATGTCGCGGATCGGCGCGAACTCCACCCGGTTTGCCAGGATGCACAGCAGGGCGCCCTGGAGCAGGAACGGCCAGACCAGCCAGTCCCCGGCCCAGTTGAGTGTACCGTAGCGATGCAGAACGAAGTTCCATCCGACCCAGATCCAGCACCCGCCAAGCAGCAGCAGGACCGGATAGCCCCAGTGTTCCCCGGGGCTCCTGAGAAGCTTCAGGACCAGCGCCGCCCCGGCCACGGCGGCGACCAGCGGAACCGGCCAGAACACCAGGTTCTCATGGGCGAAGAGACGCCAGTATGCTTCGGCACCGAACGGGACCAGGTCACTGATCCGGTAGGTCCACCACTCGGTCACAGGCCCGCGACATGTGCCGCCATGCGCGAACGCATCGTGGCATCGGGCATCGGGCCGTGTTCGGCCGACTTGTTCTCGCGCAGGTGATCGACCCTGCTGGTCGCCGGAATCGCCGCGCTGACGGCCGGGTGGCTGATGATGAACTTCAGCAGGAACTGCGGCCAGGTGCTGACGGCGATGTCCGCGGTCCATTCAGGCAGCGGCTTGCCCTCGAGCCGGTCCGGCAGCCAGCCCCGCCGGAACGGGCGATTGCACAGCACCCGGATCCCCCGCTCGTGCGCGAGCGGCAGCAGGCGTTCCTCCGCCTCCCGATCGAGGATGTTGTAGGTGAGCTGCACGAAGTCGATGGCGTGGTGTTCCATCACGGTTTCGAGTTCACGGTGCCGGCGGCCGTGCGAGGTGGTGATCCCGACATGGCCGAGCCTGCCCGCGGCCTTCATCTCGAACAGGATTTCGAGATTCGCCTCCCAGTCGAGCAGGTTGTGGACCTGCAGCAGGTCGAAGCGGTCCACACCCCACAGCCGGGTGGTCTCGGCAATCTGTGCCGGGCCGCGGTCGGCGGAGGTCCAGACCTTGTCGGCGGAGAAGACCGAGGCCGGATGCCCGAGCCGGCCGAGGCCGTCACCGATGACCGCCTGGGCGGAACCGTACATCGGCGAACTGTCGATGACGCCGCCACCTTCCTCCACGAAGGCGGCCATGACCCGCGCGCACCGGTCGCGCAGCGCCGGGTCGTTGCCGACGTTGAAGGTGATCCAGCTTCCAAGCCCGACCGCGGGTATACCGGACGAGGGTCGCGCCGTTGTCGGTCTTCCCGATGCCAGCACGCCGAGTGCCGCGGCACCGGTCATCAACAGGTCGCGCCGGCTCGTGCGCATCTTCGGCTCCCGCGCGGGTGAGGACCATCCGACGCTAGCAACCGGCGCGCCCGGCTCCAAGCGGTTCAACCTGTCCGTCCCGGTGGCCGGCCCAGCGCTCCCGGCGCCTCTGCACGGCCGAAGAAACCGGCAAGCAGGACGACGGTCAGCCCGTATGGCAGGACCGAGACCAGGGCGACGGGAACGGTACCAAGCAGTGGAACTTCAAGCCCGTGCAACCGCGGTGCCGCCGCATCAAGCACCCCGAACAGCAGGCAGGCGAACAGCACCGGCCACGGTTTCCAGCGTCCGAAGATCAGCGCAGCGAGTGCGAGAAATCCCTTGCCTGCGCTCATGTCGCGCACGAACCCGCCGCCGTGCCCGGTCGACAGGTAGGCCCCGGCGACACCGCACAGCACTCCCGCGATCAACAGTCCGCGGTAGCGAAGGACGGTGACCGAAACCCCGGCACTCTCGACCGCTTCGGGCAACTCGCCGGCAGCGCGCAGCCTCAGGCCGAACCGGGAGCGGTAGATGAGCCACCAGACCACCGGGACCGAGGCGAGTGCCAGGTAGACCGGCAGGGTATGGCCGGAGACGAGTTCTCCCCAGAACGGGCCCAGCACCGGTACCGCTGCAAGGGTCTCGGCGAAGGGCAGGGTGAGGGCGGGGAACCGGTCGTCAGACGCCAGCGGCGGAGTGTGGCCTCCCTGGCGGAACAGCGCGTTACCGGCAACCACGGTCAGTCCGGCGGCGACGATGTTGATGGCCACTCCGGAGATGATCTGTTCGCCGCGGTGGGTGATGCAGGCAAATCCGTGCACCATGGAGAGCATGGTGGCGGCACAGACCGCGGCGGCGAGCCCGACCGCCACCGACCCGGTAAGCGTCACCGCGGCCGCGGCTGTAAAGGCGCCGGTGAGCAACTTGCCCTCGAGGGCAATGTTGATGACGCCGGAGCGTTCGGAAACCAAGCCCGCCATGGCGCACAGAATCAGTGGAGTGGCCAGTCTGAGTGCGCCGTCGAGCAGGCGAAGCAGATCAATCCACGTCTCAGCCATCGCGCACCGCCCGCGCCAGGACCAGCCGTGTCATCCACGGTGTGAACATTCCCGCAAGCGCGCCCGAGAACAGGATGATCAGTCCCTGGATCACCAGCACGAGGTCGGTGGTGATGGTCTCGAACTCGAAATTGAGCTCGGCTCCGCCCTGGAACAGGGCGCCGAACAGCAGGCTGGCGGCACAGATGCCGGCCGGGTGATTCCGTCCCATCAGTGCCACCGCGATGCCGGTGAAACCGTACCCGGCCGAGAAATTGAGGATCAGCTTGTGCTGCACCCCGAGAATCTCGTTGAGCGCCATGCCTCCCGCCAGCGCGCCGGAGATCAGCAGGGTGACCACGATCATCCGTCGGATCGGGATACCCGCGTAGCGGGCTGCCTCCCTGCTGTGGCCAAGCGCGCGCAGGGCGTAGCCGAACCTGGTGCGCCATACCAGTACCCAGACCCCGGCGGCTGCGAGCAACGCGATCACGATCGAGACGTTGAGCGGTGAACGCGCGATGCCGATGGAGCCGAGCAGGTCGTGCAGGTAGGGCAGGGCCGCGTCCTCGGCAAACCGACGTGTCTGTGGCGAGCCGCGGCCCGGCTCCTTGAGCGGGCCCGACAGCAGCCAGACCATCAGGCCGGATGCGAGAAAGTTGAACATGATGGTCGTGATCACGACATGGCTGCCGCGCCACGCCTGCAGGACGCCGGGGACCAGCACCCAGGCGGCCCCGAACACCGGCGCCGCAAGACACGCGATCGCCACGACGAGGACGGGCGGGAGCGTCGGATCGAGCAGCAGGCAGGTGAGGCCCACCCCGAGGCCGCCCAGGGTCGCCTGTCCCTCGGCTCCGATCGAGAACAGGCGGGCCTGGAAGGCGACAGCGGCCGCAAGCCCGGTAAACAGCATGTTGGTGGCGTAGTAGAGGGTGTAGCCGAGCGTCTCGGCCGAGAACGCGCCGCTGATCAGGACCCGGAGGACCCGGAACGGATTCTCGCCGATCAGGACCACCACGATCCCTGCGGTCACCAGTGCGAGCAGCAGGTTGATCGCAGGCAGGAGGCCGATGTCGATCCAGCGCGGAAGCGGCGTCACGCTGTGGCCCCGCCGCCAAGGCCGGCCATCATCATCCCCACGACCGACCGGTCGGCGCTCCTGGTTTCAAGCGGGCCGGCGAGCCGTCCGGAGCACAGTGTGACGATCCGGTCGGACAGCGCGAAGATCTCGTCGAGATCGGCCGAGACCAGCAGCAGGGCGCACCCCCGGTTCCTGAGCTCGATGATCCGGGAGTGAATGAGGGCGATGGTCGCGATGTCGACGCCCCGGGTCGGCTGACCGAGCAGGAGGATCGGCGGGTTCTCCGCGGTTTCGCGGGCCACCACGACCTTCTGCTGATTACCGCCCGAGAGCACCCCCGCCGGCCGGTCCGCGACAGGCGGGCGGATATCGAAGTCGCCAATCATCGTCTCGGCGCGCGCTTGCAGGACGGCGGGTCGCACCAGCGTGCCGGGACCGCACCGTTCCAGTCGGCCGAGGACCGCGTTCTCGCGGATGTCGAACGGCAGGACCAGGCCCTGGCGCTGCCGGTCCTCGGGCACGTGGGAAACACCGAGCGACCGCATCTCGGCCGGGCTTGCGGGATGGGCGTGATCGATCCGACGCCCGCCGACGCTCACGTTGCCGGCGGAAACCGGCCGCATGCCGGCAAGGACCTCGAGCAGTTCCGACTGGCCGTTGCCGGAAACCCCGGCGAGGCCGAGGATCTCTCCCGCCCGCAACGAGAAGCTCACGTCCGTCAGCCTGACGCCGCCCGCGTCCCGGACGCCAAGACCGGAGACCTCAAGCACGGTGCGGACCTTGACCGCCGCTTTCTCCTCGCCATCCGCCGGCAGGTCATGGCCGACCATCAGGGTCGCGAGCTCGTCCGCACTGGTGTCTTTCACGTCGCGCTCGGCGACGAGCTGTCCCGAACGCATCACCGAGACCCGGTCGCACACCGTCATGATCTCGTGAAGCTTGTGAGTGATCAGCACGACGGTCGCACCGGACGCGCGCATGCGGTCGAGCAATGTCAGCAGCTGTTCGGTTTCGTGCGGGGCGAGGGCGCCGGTCGGCTCATCGAGTAACAGGATCCGTGCGCCCCTGTAGAGCGCCTTCAGGATCTCGACCCTCTGACGCACCCCGACCGGCAGGTCGTCGACGGTGGCATCGGGATCGATGTCGAGACCGTGTTCCCGGCACACCCCGGCGAGGCGGACCCGCGCCCGGGCGAGACCGGGTCCAAGCCGGAAACCGGCTTCCAGTCCGAGCACGATGTTCTCGAGCGCGCTGAAGCCCGGCACCAGCATGAAGTGCTGGTGCACCATGCCGATGCCGTGGCCGATGGCGTCGACCGGACGCAGGTTGTTTACCGGTGCGCCATCGATCTCGATTGTGCCGGAGTCGGGCGTGTGCAGTCCGAAGATGATCGAGGCGAGTGTCGACTTGCCGGCTCCGTTCTCGCCGATGATGCCGTGGACGGTCCCCGGCATCACGTCGAGATCGACACCGCGGGCGGCCTGAACGGTCCCGAAGCGTTTGGAGATGTTGCGCAGGCGCAGCGCCGGGACCGCCACGCCGGGCCTCACCCGGGGCAGGTGGAGTCCGTGGTGTAGTCGTGAACCCGGGTTGCACCGGAGATGATGTCGGCCCGGGCCTTCTCGATCGAGGTGCGCATCTCTTCGCTCACGAGTGGTGTATTGTGTTCGTCGAGTGCCCAGTCAACGCCGCCTTCCGCGAGCCCCAGTACGTTGACGCCGGCGGTGAAACGCCCGTTCATGGCGTCGACCAGAGTCCGGTAGGTCGCAATGTCGACACGCTTGAGCATCGAGGTGAGCACCGAGCCCGGCGCCATGCCGTTCTGGTTCGAGTCGACCCCGATCGCAAGCCGGCCGGCCTCCACCGCGGTCTGGATCACCGCGGTGCCGCTTGCGCCGGCCGCGTGGTAGATGACATCGGCATCGCGATCGAACTGGGAGCGGGCGAGCTCGGTGGCCCGGGTGGGATCGTTCCAGGCCGAGGGGGTGGTCCCGATCATGGCCTGGAGCACCGTGACATCGCTGCGTGCGGCGCGTACGCCCTGAACGTACCCGCACTGGAACTTGCGGATCAGCGGGATGTCCATTCCGCCGATGAACCCGACGGTCCCGGTCTTGCTGGCCAGCGCCGCCGCGACCCCGACCAGGTAGCTGCCCTCGTGTTCCTTGAAGGCGTACTGACGCAGGTTTGGCCGGTCGAGCCAGGACACGTCGATGATCGCGAACTGCCGGTCGGGATGATCGGCCGCGACGGCATCGATGGCATCGGCCTGGGAGAAACCGACCGCGATCACCAGTGTCGCACCGCGTTGCACCAGACGTCGCATCGCCTGTTCCCGCTGGGCCTCGTTGGTGATCTGGAACTCGGTAACGGCGATCCCGGTCTCCGCAGTGAACTTCTCGACACCGTTCCAGACGCTCTCGTTGAAGCTCTTGTCGAACTTGGTGCCGACGTCGTAGACGACGGCCGGCCTGTACTCCAGGGCCATGCCGGGCGACGCCAGTAGCGCCAGGGCCAGGCCGAGGACAACTCGGCGGATCAACTGTCGCATCGGGCCTCCTGGGCGCTCATCGCCAGCTCGTTGCGGGAGGCGCAAGATATCATTCCGCCGGAATGTCTTCCACATCTGTCGCCGCGCCCGATTACAGGGCAGCTCGTCACCGCGCATCTGCTCGCCGTAGCGTTCGTCCTCTTCGGCATCGACCGCGCCCGCGTTGTCCAACAGTCGCCGCATCTCCTCCTTCAGCCGAGCCTCCTCCTTCAATATCCGACCGTAGCTCATCGCCTTGCGCCTGCTCGCATTCGCTCGCACCTTCGTCCCGTCCACCGACAGCGTCCCGAACCGCACCACCCCCATCTCGCGCGCCACCGGCACCACCTCGACCAACATCCGCTCGAACTCCTCGAGATGACACCGACGAAACTCACCAATCGTGCGGTGCCGGAGGAAGTTCTCCGCCCCCAGGACCCGAAACGCCACATCCTCCTCGAGCTTCCTCGCAATGGCTCGCGAGGAGAACACCCCGTCGCATGGGCCCAAATTCAGAACCTTCCCCATCAACGACGGCTCGTAGGGGGCGTTGCGACGACCGTCACCCTCATACGGCGCATAGAACGCGCACGGGTCGAGCGCATCGACCAGGTCGTTGACGTGATGGGCCAGATGTCCCGACACGAGTCACTCGCGAACGCCGGGCGACAACACCAGCAACTGGTCCGGCTGACAGGGACGGAACGTCGTGGGCATCCAACCTATCCTCCATCGGGAACACCGAGATGAGTTCACACTATCGACCCGTTTAGAAAAAATTCCCTGCGACCGACCACTCCTACGGCGCAGGCTCCCAGCGACACATGGTTCCGGCGGGACTTGACAAGTTTCGTGACGTGTGCCTTGCTCGATTCTGGGCGTTCGGCAGCCGGGTGTATGGTGGCCTATGGATGCGCGACGGCAATAACGACGATTGCCACCAAAAGTTAACTTGGTTGGAGGGACGTCATGATGATGCGAAGAAGAAGCTTTATCGGGATTCTGTCGACAGTCGCAGTGGGGGCACTCGCGTTTGCCGCGCCGGGTAAAGCGGCGGAGTTTAATTGGCGCATGCAGAGCAACTTGGCGGCGGGTGAACCCGGCTACGAGTCGGTTAGAATTTACTTTGCCGAGACCCTCGAAAAGATGTCGGCCGGCCGCTTGAAAATCCAGTTGTTTCCCGTCGGCGCCTTGTTCCCGGTGAAAGAAGGCCTCGAAGCCGTCGGCAGTGGCATCGTCGAAATCGGCATGATGACTGGCGGCTACTTCTCGGGCAAGCTCGGACCGATCGCTACGCTGGAGTCCGGGGTGCCGGGTGCTGAGCGGAGCCCGATCGAGCGCTATGCATTCTTCTACCGGAAAGGCTTCATCGACCTGGCACGGGAGGCATACGACAAGTACAATATTCACTACTTGGCGCCGCATCTCTCGCCTTCTTGGGACATCATTTCGAAAAAGCCACTTCGCAGCGCTGCCGACTTTGACGGTTTAAAAATCCGGACGTTCGGGATCGAAGCCAAGTGGTACGAATCGATGGGTGCATCGGCCGTCTTCCTGGGCGGTGCGGAAGTCTATACTGGTCTTGCCACCGGTGTCGTCGACGCTGTTCGCTGGGGCAGTCCGCATGCCAATCTGAAAAAGTCCTTGCACGAGGTCGGAAAGTTCTACATCCAACCGTCTCCAATGCCGGCGCCGAACAACAATTTCCTGATCCATAAAGAGGCTTGGGAATCGTTGCCAGCCGACATTCAGGAAATGATGAGACAGGCGGCAAAGTTGGCGTCACTGGACTACATGGCACGTGGCGCGCAACTCGACGCGAGTGCGACCAAGACCATGAAAGAGTCGGGCATCGAGTTCGTCCATATCCCGGCCGATGAATGGAGCAAGATGGAGCAGAACGTCCGCGTACTGTGGGCGGAGTACGCAAAGGAGGATGACCTTTCCGCCCGTGCGGTCGAGATGCTCCAGGAATACCTGATCGAGCTTGGACGCTAGGTTTCCCCTAGAATCCGGCCACGGTGGATGCAACCGGCGGGTCCAAATGGCCTGAAGCATGTCGTAGAAACATGTGCCGGTGGGTCACCGCCTGCTCCGCCTCAAGCGCCTGCTCCGCCTCAAGCGCCTGCTCCGCCTCAAGCGCCTGCTCCGCCTCAAGCGCCTGCTCCGCCTCATATGTGTCGAGGCGTGGTCATGACGAACGGCAGGACCCGGCAATGAGGCGGATTGCTGTCGGCATTGATGCGTGTAACGCCGTGATCGGGCGCAGCATTTCTTTGCTCATCTTCGTGATGATTGGCGTGATCATGTGGGAGACGATCGCGCGATACTTTTTCAATGCGCCGACGCCGTGGGCGCACGATATCAGCGGTTGGCTGCAAGTCGGCTATGTCTTTCTCGGTGGCGCCTTCGCCCTGCAGCGCGGGTACCTCGTCCGCGTCGACATCATCTATGCCCAACTACCGCTCCGGGCGCAGGCACTGATCGATTTGACCGTAAGTACGGTGCTGTTCGGTTTCTTCTCCTATGCCATAATCTGGAAGAGCAGCGAATTCGCCTATCTCGCATTCCAGATGGGCGAGGTTTCCTCGACCGGTGTCTGGTCGGGACCGGTGTACCCGGCGAAGTTCATGATTCCGATCGGCATGGTCCTGCTGACAGCATCATGGCTCGCACGGTGCATGCGGCAAGTGCTGCGCCTGATCGATCCGACTTCGATCGAGCCCGAAGCCGGCGCACAGGTCGCCGGATAATGGATGTCTTCGGCCTCACGGCCTTGTTTTTCGCCGCGATGTTCGGTTGCTTGGCGATCGGTGTGCCCATCGCCATCGCGTTGGGGGGCCTCAGCGCTGTTCTGGTCCTGATATTCTGGGGACCAAACGCGCTCTCCATGATGGTTCTGAAGGCTTTTGGCAATACTTCAAGTTTCGAATTCCTGGCAATTCCGCTGTTCGTCTACATGGCAAACATGCTCGAGCGTTCGGGCATCGCGGAGGATCTCTATGAAACCATGTACCGGTTCGTCGGATCCCTCCGTGGTGGGCTCGCCGCTGGCACGGTAGCGATCTGCACGATCTTCGCTGCGATGGCCGGAATCAGTGGCGCCGCGACGGTATCCATGGGGATCCTTGCCCTGCCAGCGATGTTGTCGCGCGGCTATTCGAAGCAGTTTGCACTCGGCAGTGTAGCCGCCGGCGGATCGCTAGGCATCCTGATCCCGCCGAGCGTCACCATGATCATCTACGGCCTCATCGCAAATACCTCGATCGGCAAGTTGTACGCCGGTGGTGTGCTGCCCGGGCTCCTGCTTGCGTTGCTGTTCATAGCCTACATATTGATACGCGGAAAGCTTCAGCCAGAACTCGCCCCGGCCTTGCCGGAGGAGGATCGTTTCACCTGGCGCGAGAAACTCGTCTCGCTCACTGGTCTAATCTTCCCGCTTTTGCTAGTCGTTTGCGTGCTCGGTGCAATTCTATCGGGCTTCACCAGCGTTTCCGAGGCGGCGGCTGTCGGGGCCTTCGGCAGTATCGTAGCGACCTTGATCAAGCGTGGCTTCAAGTGGCAAATGTTCCGCGAGGCCGCCGAGACAACGCTGCTGGTCTCTTGCTTGATATTCTGGATCATCATCGGGGCCAGCGCGTTTTCCACGCTGTACACTGCGATGGGTGCGTCCAGTCTGATCAACGACGCGGTTATCGGGCTCGAGGTCAATCGCTACGTCATCCTGCTCGCCATGCAGGGCCTCCTCATCCTGCTCGGCATGGTAATCGACACCGTCGGGATCATGATGATCACCATTCCGGTATTCCTGCCGATTATCTTGGCGTTGGGTTTCGACCCGGTTTGGTTCGGGGTCCTGTTCATAATCAATATGGAGATTGGCTTTCTGACGCCGCCGTTCGGCTACAACCTGTTCTATCTGAGGGGCGTGGCGCCGCCGAATGTGACGATGATCGACATTTATCGGTCGATCATACCGTTTGTCTTTCTCATGTTGCTCGGCTTGGCCATCTGCATATTGTTTCCGGAAATCATATTGACACTCCCGCGGATGTTGTTCTAGTTTCCCGGTAGAAGCGATATGAAAATGTGCAATTTTACAATACGTGCTTCGTACGATTCAGGGAGAAACCAGACGAATGAGCCAATGGCAGGCCGGAATCGACGTTGGTGGCACCAACACCGATTTGCTACTCCTTGAGCCGCAAAGCGGCGAGATCCGAGTAGAGAAAGTATCCTCGACGCCGGAGGACCAATCCAGAGGCGTAATTCGTGGGTTGGTGGAATCCAGGGTGCCGTTCAATCGGTTGACGGCAATCATTCACGGCACCACGATCGCAACCAACGCCGTACTTGAACGCAAGGGTGCACGGTGCGGCCTGATTACGACGCGCGGCTTCCGCGACATCCTGGAACTGGGTCGGCGCACCCGACCTCGAAACTATGGAATGATTGGCAGCTTCGAGGCACTGATCGACCGGTCGTTCCGTTTGGAGGTCGACGAGCGTATGGATGCGGGCGGCAGGGTTCTGACTTCACTCGATGAAGATCAGGTCCGGGATGCCTTGCAGGAGCTGCTGAAACTGGGCGCCGAGGCGGTTGTCATTCAGTTTCTGCACAGTTACGTCAATCCTACACACGAGCAGCGCGCCACCGAGATCGCGCGTGAGGTCTGGCCCAACGGATACGTCACGGCCAGCAGCGATGTCCTTCGCGAAGTGCGCGAGTTCGAGCGCGGTAGCACTGCGGCGGTCAATGCGTACGTTCAGCCCGTGTTGGCGCGATACCTTGGTCGACTATCCGACGAGCTTGCGTCCAACGGTTTCCCGAACCGCCTGTTGGTGATGCAAGGAAACGGGGGGATCATGGCCGCAGATTTGGCGGTACGCCAGCCGGTGCAGACCGTGATGTCCGGTCCGGCCGCCGGCGCGATCGCCGCGGCCCACATTGGCCATCAGTCGGATTTTCCAAACCTGATCGCCTGCGACATGGGCGGCACCAGTTTTGACGTCAGTCTCATCCGCGACGGGATCCCGGTCGTATCGGCGGAAAAGGACCTCGCCTATGGAGTGCCGGTTCGGGTACCCATGGTCGACATCCATACCATCGGCGCCGGAGGTGGATCGATCGCGCGAGTCGACGCCGGCGGCATCCTGCGGGTCGGTCCGGAAAGTGCCGGCGCGATGCCGGGCCCCATCTGCTATGGCCGGGGCGGCTGCCGACCGACGGTCACCGACGCCAATGTCATCCTCGGTCGGGTCGATCCTGCGGAATTTTCCGGCATCGAAAGCAGCGCCGCGATCGAGGCGGTGGAAACGGCGTTGACCGAAAAGGTCGGGCGGCCGCTGGGCCTCGACAGCGTCGAGGCCGCATCGGCGATCCTGGCAGTGGCCGGCAACCAGCTCGCTTCGGCGATTCGGTTGGTGTCGATCGAGAAGGGAAACGACCCGCGCGACTTCGCACTGTTTCCCTTTGGCGGGGCAGGCGCCCTGCACGCCGTTGCACTGGCACGGGAGCTCGGCGTGCCGAATGTGCTGGTGCCGCGGTTCCCCGGTATCACATCGGCTCTCGGCTGCATGCTCGCTGACCTGCGGCACGATTTCTCCCATACGATCTGGAGGTCGCTTGCGGAGGTTGATCCCTCACACGCCGAGGCGGTGTTCGCCGAACAGGAAAGCAGAGGCCGCGCGATGATTGCCGAGGAAGGCGTGCCGATCGCCGACATCAAGGTAATCTTTGAAGCCGACTTGCTTTATCGAGGCCAGAGCCATGTATTTCGCATACCAGTCTTAAGCCCAGGTTTTACACATGACAGTGTCGTCAAGACTCTCCGGGAACATTATCGCGCCCGGTTTGAAATCGAGTTGCACGAGATGACCCCAGTTCTGGCAAGTCTGCGCACCACCGTGGTTGGCCGCCGCAAGCAGATCGATCTCGCGCTGTTTGGTGCCAACGCCAGTGCGGAGCGGCATCCCGACCCCATCGACAAGCGAGCGGTGTATTTTGAAAGCAGCTTTGTCGAAACCGCGATCTATGACCGGGAGATGATCGGCGCGGGCGCAGTGATCGAGGGGCCGGCAATTGTCCAGCAGGCGGATTCAACGATTGTGTTGGATCCGGGCGCAGTCGCGACGTCGGATCGCCTGGGCAACCTAACGATCGATGTTGGAAATGTAGTCTGAGCGAAAGTGAGTAGTAGCCATGACTCTTGATCCAGTCACGTTGGCTGTTATCGAAAACGGCCTGAACCAGATCTGTAGCGAGATGGACCTGGTGCACGAAAAGACCTCTTTCTCGCCGGTGATTTCGGAGGGCTTCGACCGATCGAACGGCATCTATGCCCTCGAAAACGGTCAAATGATCGCCCAGGGCGCTCTCGGTCTACCGATCTTTCTTGGCGTGATGCAGTTCGCGACCGAGGCGGTCATCGAGCTGCGAAACGATCTGGGACCCGGTGACATAGTTATCCAGAACGATCCCTATTTGGGCGGCACCCACCTGATGGACGTAAAGATGGTCATGCCGTTCTATTACCGCGGCCGGCCCTGGTGTTACCTTTCCAATACCGGTCACTGGCCCGATACCGGCGGCATGGTGCCGGGTGGCTTCAACTCGACGGCAACGGAGATCCAGCAAGAGGGCTTGCGCCTGCCCCCGGTGAAGCTGATGGAGGGTGGCGAACTCTGCCAGGACATCATCGACATCATCCTCACCAACATTCGCGTACCCGAAGAGCGGATCGGCGACATCCGGGCACAAATTGGCGCACTCCGGACCGGGGAGAAACGACTAACCGCCTTGCTCGACCGGTACGGAGCGGCGACCGTCGAGGCGGCGATCGCGGAGCTTCGGGCGCGTTCCGAGATGCAGATGCGCGCCTGCATCGAGGCGCTCGCGGACGGTACCTACAGCTTTACAAGCTACGTCGACAGCGACGGTGTGGTCAACGAACCATTGGCGGTCGCCCTCGACATGACCGTGCAAGGCAGCGACATAACCTTCGATTTCTCCCGAGCGAGTCCCCCCTGCCGAGGACCAATGAACTGTGTCTGGGCGACGACACAGTCCGCGGTTTACGTCGCCATGAAGCACATCTTTCCGGATGTGCCGATCAATTCCGGCTGCTTCGCGCCGCTTCATATCCCGAAACCCGGGGGCACCTTTCTGTATGCCGAATACCCGCGACCGGTCGCCGGCTGCGCGGCAGAGGTTTCGCAACGGATCATGGAGGCGGTCTTTGGCGCCATGGGGCAAATCATTCCGGAACGCATGTTCGCGGCGCCGGCGGGGACCAGCGGTAACCTTGCACTCGGCGGATATGACCCTGAAGAAGACCAGAACTACATAATGTATCTTTTTTCGGGCGGCGGCTATGGCGGGTGGTGGGAGACCGATGGCCTGACCAACGGCTGTTCGACTGTCGGCATCTCCAAGACCCAACCGATCGAAATTCTCGAGCAGCACTATCCGTTGGTGTTCGAGGAATACGCGCTGCGCGAGGGCTCCGGCGGCGCCGGCCGTCATCGTGGCGGCTTCGGCGTGAGCTATCGAATTCGGCTGCTGCGCGGCGAGGGCAAGGCCTCTTTCCTGATGGACCATGGTCGTTTCGGTCCGCCAGGCCTGATGGGCGGTGAACCGGGCGCCACCAATCAGATCGAGATCTCCCAAGGCGGCAGTGTGGCGTTGCCCGAGCACATATCGAAAGGCGAAGGCTATACTCTGGAGCCTGGCGACTGGGTGCAGGTGCGAACTCCCGGCGGCGGCGGTTACGGCTTGCCGAGCGAGCGGCTGCCCGAGACAATTGAACGCGACCTCCGTCGCGGCTACTACTCCTCGGCAGGGCAACCGTCAGTTGCGGCATGACGGCAAGCGACTGCTCCGCGCGTTACCAACGGGCGGAAATGACAATCAAACCAGCCGGGAAACAGCCTGCTGAAGATGCATCGTCACCGCAGGACCGAACGCTTGCTCACGGAGAACTTCGGGTTAGCAGATCGCACAATCGACCCGCTTGAATGAAATCCCGTGCGACTGACCGTTCCTACGGCACAGGCTCCCAGGGGCCGTCCATCTACGCCCGCGCTGGGTCGCTGTGACGGGGGCCGGCGCCCCGGGCGAAGCGGGCGTCATTGTAGATCTTGACCGTTGTGGGCGCGTAGAGCGGCGGGTGCCGGGCATCCACGCAGGTGCCGATGCAGGCGATCTGCGCGTCATAGTTCGGCCGCGTGAAATAGCCGATGGAAAGTCTGCGGGAGCGGGACCTCGCCTCGGCCTCCGGCACGGCCACCCGGTGCGGCGTCGACACCCAGCGGTCGTTGGTCCAGCGCATCAGCAGGTCGCCGATATTGACGACAAAGGTGTTGTCGATGGCTGGCGCGTCTATCCAGTCGCTGGCGCGCGGGCGCACCTGCAGGCCGCCGGCCGCCGCCTCGTTGCGCAGGATCGTCATCATGCCGAGGTCGGTGTGGACGCCGCAGCGCAACTGGCCGGGCTCGAGCTCGCGGTCGGGCGCGGGATAGTGCAGCAGGCGGAGCTGACTCGCATGGCGGTCGAGCTTGTCCAGAAACCAGTCCTCGGGAAGCCCGAGCGCCAGCGCGAAATACCGGGAGAGCCGGTGCGAAAGCTCTTCGAGCGCCAGGAAATACCCCTTCATCGCGGGTTCAAGGCCCGGTGGGCGGGCGGGCCAGAGATTGGGCGCGAAGTTCGGGTAGGAAAGCTCGTGCGAATGGTAGCGGTCGTCCGGCCGGCTGAACGGCCCGATGGTAAACACTTCCTTGTAGTCGGGCGGCGTGTCGCCGCCGTGCATCCGGGCCAGCGTTTCCTCGCCATAGGGGATGTAGCCGCGGTTCTGGTCGTGCTGCGGCCGGCGAACCATCATCTTTGTTTCGAGCGGCAGGTCGAAGAATACCTGTGCGGAATCGTAGAGCGCCTGCTGGGCTTCTTCGGGCACGCCGTGATTGCCGACCACGACGAAACCGATCTCGCGGCAAATGCCGTCCAGTTCGCGCGCGGCGGCGGCGACCGTCGCGGGGTTTCTGCTCTCGAAGCGCTGCAGGTCCAGTACGGGGATCGTGCGCGTAGCCATCATGCCTCCTCGCTCGCCGGCGGGATGGGGCCGCCCGACGCGGCGATCATGCCACGAAGTGCCCGCATTGTCTTGCGCCGGGGCGGTTTCCGGGACTGGGCGGCATCTTGTTGTTCCGCGCCGCGCCCGCGATTAAAGTGGCGCGGATCGCGGCCTTGCGGACAATGCCATGCACCCAAAGGCGACAGGAATAGCGCCGGATGAATCGCTGCCGCCCGCGGAGTTTCGAAGGAAGCGCCCGCTCCGCTGGTACCGCTGTCCGGTCGAGCCCTCCGAGCTTCGCGCGCTCGTACAACGCAGCGACACGCGCGGACTGTTTCAGGCGGTCGGGCACCTGGCCATCTGGCTTGTAACCGGCGCGTCGGCCTTACTTTTCTTTCAGCAGGAGATCTGGTGGGCGTTCGCCGTCGCCCTGTTCCTTCACGGCACGGTTGCTTCGTTCTTCACCGCGCCCCATCACGAGCTGTGCCACGCCACCGTGTTCCGGACGCGGTGGCTCAACGAGTTCTTCCTGCGGGTATTCTCCTTCCTCGGCTGGCTGAACTTCCACATCTACAGGTTCAGCCACACCTACCATCACCGCAACACGCTGTTTCCCGAGGGCGACCGCGAGGAGGTGATGCCGGAGACGCCGTCCCTCCACCCGCTCTACCTGCTTCAGCTCTTCACCGTAAATCTGACGGGCGGATACCAGTCGCGAGGCCTGGTCCCCAACCTGAAGCAGTTCGTCAGGATCGCGCTCAACCGGTTCGACAATCCCTTCAATTCATGGGGACCGGAGCTTTACGAGGGGTTCCCGAAGCAGCGTGCGAAAGCGAAGGCATGGGCCCGGACCGTGCTGGGCCTGCATGCGGTGGTGACCGTCTTCTCGATCGGGATCGGGGAACCCATCCTCGCCGTCATCGTTTCCGGCTCGCCGTTCATCGCCAACTGGCTCCGGTACTTCGCCGGTGTGACGCAGCATTGCGGGCTCAGGAGTAATGTCGCCGATTTCAGGAAGTGCGTCCGGACCGTCACGCTCGATCCCGTGACGGAGTTCCTCTACTGGCACATGAACTGGCATCTGGAGCACCACATGTTCGTCGTGGTGCCCTGCTACAACCTGAAGAAGCTGCATCGCACGGTGCGGGAGGACATGCCGCCGCCCCGCACGCTGATCGGCGCATGGCGCGAGATGCGCGAGACCTGGAAACGCCAGCAGCTGGATCCCGGCTATGCGTTCGATACACCGGTTCCAGCATCCCGGTCCCGGGAACGCGGCGTTGCAGACCCGCTCGCCGCCTCGATGGGAGGCCTGGCGCCCAGTGAAATCGCCTGAGTTTTCCGGAGTCTTCGCTGCATGCGACCGTCCGCTGGTTTCTGCGCCAGGCGGAAACCCGGACGGCGACCGGGCTCGTCCCGGGCGTGGGATGGGTGTTTGTCGCCTGGATGACGCTCGATATCTCGTATCCCTTCGTGCGGGCGATGATGCCGCTCGACACCGTCTGGTCTCCGGAAACGGCGCTGGCCGTTTTCGTCATGCGGGCGCGCGAGGTCGGGAAGCGTCGCATCGTTGCGAAGAGCTCCGCGCCCGGCGTACCGGTGTCGGCGGTGGCGAAGCGCCATGCCATCAGCGCCAATCTGCCTTTCGACTGACGGCGCAGGCCTCGCGAGAACGATGGAGAGATCCGCCCCGGAGCGTTCGTTCCGGTAGCAGTCGCGTCGCCCCGGGCGAGGTGTTTCGGACGATGGCCTTGGTCCTCAGTCGGACGGGTGGATGGAGATTGTGCCGGACGGTTGCTTGCGGGTAGTTGTCGACGCGACGGTCAATGCTCCGGCGCTGGCCCGGGTACTGGCGGTTCCGGAACCGCGATGATCCCGGTTCTGGCCGGTGTCCGGCTATGGCTGGCAACGGACATGCGGCGTGGCATGAACACCCTGTCCCTCCAGGTCCAGGTGGGTCCTGGGCACGATTCCCATCCGGGAGGCCTTATTTCTTCGCCTGATCCCGGTCTTGCAAGTGGCTTTGCTGTCAATCTCTTGCATCAGGATTTTCTGGCAAAGGGAGTCAGGCGAGCGCGGCGTAGAGGGCATCCACCAGAGCGCTGAGGCGGGGGCTGATGCCGGGGCCGGAATACATGCGGTTGGGCGCGTAGGCGAAGCCGAGGCCCGCATCCGGGTCCGCAAAGCCGATGGCGCCGCCCGCGCCGGTGTGCCCGAAGGCGCGCGGGCTCGGCCCCATCGCCAGATGCCCCGGCAGGCCGAGCGCGAAGCCAAGTGCCATCCGCCGGGTGTGGCCGAGCAGATCTTCCCTGCCGTGCCATTGTTCTGTCGTGGCTTCCGCCAGAATGTCCGCGCCCAGCAGGCGCCTGCCGTCCAGCACGCCGCCGGCGGCGAGGCCGTCGAAGAGCTTCGCTACGCCGCCTGCGGTGCCGATGCCGTTGATCGAAGGGATTTCCGCAGCGCGGAACTGTCCGGTGTTAAAATCCTGCGGCGGCACCTGCGCCATTGCCCGACACATGAGGGAGTCCGGGTCCGAGCGGTCGAACAGCGTGCCGGCGGTCTCGCCGAAGAATTCCGCGCACCGCCCGTGCAGCGCCGGCGGCAGGCCGATCCAGTAGTCGATGCCGTGCGGTGCGCAGACCTCCTCGGCGAGGAAACGCCCGAGGCTCCGCCCGTCGGTGCGCCTTATCAGCTCGCCGACCAGGTAGCCCAGGGTCACGGAATGGTAGGCGCGCGACCTGCCCGGCGCAGACAGCGGCGCCTGCACGGCCAGCGCCCCGGTCATCGAGTCCCAGTCGTATGCAGCACCTTCGGGCATGTCCTGCGCGATGGCCGCTAGGCCGGCGCGGTGGTCGAGAACCCATCGCACGGGAATACCGACCTTGCCGGCGGCCGCGAATTCGGGCCAGTAGCGCGCCACCGGCTCATCCCATGCGATCAGCCCCCGGTCCACGGCCATCGCGGCGCAGAGCGCGGTCACGGCCTTCGCTACCGACATCATGCAGACCAGTGTGTCCTCCGCCCAGGGGCGGGTGCGGGCGCTATCGGCGAAGCCGCCCCACAGATCGACCGCCGGCTCCCCGTTCAGGGTGACGGCGATGGCCGCGCCGACTTCGCCGCGGCTGCGGAAATTCTCCGCGAAGGCGTCGGCCACCCCGGCGAAACGCCCCTCGCAATGGCCGTCGACACGCACGCTGTCCGCTACCTGCATTTCCTGTCCCCGTCGATGACCTCAATCAGCGAGGGCCAATAGGCGTCGCCGAGGCCGGCGGCGACGGCGCGTTGCAGCAGGCCGTGTGTTGCATCCATGCCCCCGAGCGTCATCCCCAGCGACTCCTTCAGTTTCATGACATAGTCGAGGTCCTTCAGCATGTAGCGCGTCGGGAACCGGCCTTCGGGAAAGCGGCCCGGCAGCAGGGCCGTCATGCCGTGCTGGCGGAGCGCAAAGCTGTCGCACCCGTTTCGGAAGGCTTCGAACAGGCGTGCGCCGTCCACGCCCGCGCGGCGGCCGAGCAGCAGGGCTTCCGCTAGCGCGGTGACGGACTGGGCGAGCACCATGTTCAGCAGCAGCTTGGTGACCGTGCCGCTCCCGCTTCCTCCGCAATGCTGGACCATCCGGGCCATGCATTCCAGCAGCGGTGCCAGCCGGGCGAATGTCCGCTCGTCGGTTCCGACCATGATGCTGATATCCCGGTCTGCGACCGATCCGACGGTCCCGGCGACCGGAGCATCGACATAGCGCGCGCCCTTCTCAGCAAAGGCGGCAGCAAGCTCGCGGGTCAGGTCCAGCGGAACCGTGCTGCAATCGACGATGACCGCGCCGGTGTCTGCATGGGCCAGCAGCCCGCCCCCGCCCAGGCAGACGAGGCGGACCTCCGCCGCGCCCGGCAGCGACAGGAAGACGATGTCGCAATCGCGCGCCACCCGCACGGGGTCCGCGGTCGCAACGCACCCCTCTCGGACGCACCGGGAGCGGGCCGCAGGGTCGATATCGTGGACAGTTGCGGGGAGGCCGGCGCGGCGGACGAGATTCCGGCACATGGGCCCGCCCATGGCGCCGAGCCCGATGAACCCGAGGGTCGTCAACTCGACCGCACTCGCGCCTGCCCGCCGAGCCGTTCGGATTGAAATGGACTCGTCCGCAGAGCCTCGCCCGTTACCCCGGCTCGGTGCCGGGATGACGAAAAGCAGTGCGGAGACCGGGGTGACGATTCTGGGCTCGGACCGGAATATGAGTCCATCAGAAAGAAATCCGCTCTAGCCGTCGATCCGGCGTTCCAGCTTTTCGCGCATGTGGTCGCCGGCCATGATCCGGGGGTATTTCGCCGGGTTGCCGGGGCCACAGCAGCCTTCCAGGCAGTCGATCTCGGCGTCGTAGTTCGGGTGGAGGAAATAGCCGATGGTCTGGCGGCGGCTTTCCCCGCGCCGTTCCGCCGGTGGATTGACGACGCGGTGGACGGTGGATTTCCAACGGTCGTTGGTCCAGCGCTGCATCATGTCGCCCAGATTGACGACCAGCTGCCCCGGCCCGGGCCGGACATCCAGCCAGGAGCCGTCGGGCATCTGCGCCTGCAGGCCACCCGGCGCATCGTTGAAGGCGAGGATCGTCAGGCTGCCGAAATCGGTGTGTGCCCCGCAGCGGAGCTGGCCCGGCTGCGGGTCGTCCTGGATGACGGGGTAGTGGTTTGACGGACAGGTGCTGAAATGCCTGTCGATCTTGTTGTCGAAGAACGCCTCGGGCAGCCCGAGCGCCACAGCGAAAATCCCCATCAGACGCTCTGCGAGGACCTCGAACGCACTGTAGAACTCCGTGAAGATCTCCCGGTATGCGGCGGGACGAGACGGCCAGATATTCTCCGAGTAGTAGAGCGCGGCCTCCGGAATATGGGCGAGCCGGTCGGCCTGCGGGACCAGGGGGCCGATGAAGAACTGCTCCCGCAGATCGGGCGGCGTCTCCTGCCCGTAGGTGCGCGCCAGGTTCCGCGTCGCAACGGCGTGGTAGCCGCGCGGCGCCACGCCGTCTTCCGGCATGAAGCGCGCCTTTTCCTCGACGGGCAGGTCGAAGAACGCCCGCGAGACCGAAAAGGCGCGGTCGATGACCTCCTGCGGGATGCCGTGGCCCGAGACAATCAGGAAGCCGACGGTCTCGCAGGCCCGAGCGACCTGCCCGGCCACCTCCTGCCGGTCGACGTCAGTGCCGGACCGCCAGGGGGCGAGATCAATAACCGGAATTGTGCCGATGGCCATGCTTGGGGGAGTCCCTTTCCCGGATGTGCCCGCCGGGACAGTGTAATACCGGCAGTCATCGACGCAAACCGATAGCGTCGGCGCCTTTTTCGCCGCTCCCGCGAACACCATCACCCCGGACCTGAACCGGGATCCATCCCTGCCCGCAATGCCGACGCAGTCGGTGGAGGCAACGCTCGACCGCCGGAGCCTGCTCCGGACCCCGACCCGGGGCTGCCGCGAGAACCGAGGCTGGACTCCGGAACAGGTCCGGCAGACCTTGGTGACCGGTCCGGACACCGGTGGCAGGATGGCGTGGTTCAGTCCGCCGGGCCGGTGGAACGTGGCCGGAGTCCCCGGGCTTCGTCTCCTGGCCCCGCGGTCGTGCCGGGGCGACGGGTGCACACAATATCTGGCGTGGTTTTCCGGGGGGTCCACAAGCAGGCCTTGAGAGGCGGCGGCGTGCGGACTATGTTTGCGCGCAGACTTCGGCTAGAACCACAGGGGCCGGGCGCATCATGGTCAGGTAGCGAATACGAGGAGAGCCATGAAGGTCACGACGGGGCATGACTTCTACCTGCAGGTTGGCGAAAGGGCCGAGGCGATCGTGCCGGGTATCGAATGGGCGACCGTTGACGGGTCGGGGAACTGGTCGGGCTCACCCGAGGGATCGGACCTGATCGTCTACGCCGGCGAGGCCTATCGCACGGAATGGGTCGACGCCGTCTGTTCAATGGATCCCGCGCCGCGCTGGGCGCATACCGAGGACGCCGGCATCGACGGATACTTTTACGACGTGATGCGGGAGAAGAGGGTGCCGGTCACCCACAGCCCGGGCGCCAACGCGCCCGAAGTCGCGGAACTCGCGTTCTCCGGCGTCATGTGGGGCGCGAAGCGGCTCGACCGGCTGCATGGCCAGCAGCGGGCGCACGAGTGGAAGAAGTTCGAACTCCAGGCCATGAGCGCCGGGACCGTACTTGTCGTCGGGCTCGGGGCCATCGGCGCCAGGGTTGCCGGCTACGCGAAGGCCTTCGGCATGCGTGTGCTCGGGATCAGGCGGTCGGGCGGGACGGTGGCCGGGGTTGACCAGCAGGGGACGCCGGCGGATCTCGACGAGTTCCTTGCGCAGGCGGACTACGTGGTGCTCGCGATTCCGATCAGTGACGAGAGCACGGGAATGATCGACGCCGGTGCCTTTGCCCGAATGAAGCCGACCGCAACACTGGTCAATGTCGGTCGTGGCGCGCTGGTTGACCTCGACGCCCTGCGAGACGCGCTTGCAACCGGTCAGATTGCCTGCGCCTTCCTTGACGTCCTTCCGGTGGAGCCCTGGCCGGCCGACGATGACCTGTGGGATATCCCCAACCTGTTCATCACACCGCATATCGGCTCTTCGTCACCGCTCTACGCGGTGCGGGTCGGCGAGATGTGGCTCGAGAACCTCGCACGCTTCGCTCGCGGCGAGTCGTTCCTCTACCGGGCATTTTGATCTCAAGCGGGTTTCCGGAGTCACTCGATGACACGCCTGTCCCATGCCGTTCCTGCGGTCGGCATCATCTGCAACCTCAGGATCGATGGTGTTCACCGCCAGCACACCACCGGTGAGCGCAATGCCACCTCGGTGCTCGGGCTCGCCGGCGCGATGCCGCTGCTGGTCCCGGCGCTGGGCGAGCTGATCGATCCTGACCGGCTGTTCGGGGTCGTTGACGGGATCCTGCTGACCGGCGGTGCCTCCAACATGGAACCGCACCTCTACGGCCAGGACTGCGCACCGGGCGAGGACGTGCGTGACCCGGGCCGGGACAGCCTCGCCATTGCGCTCGTGCGCCGCGCGGTCGCGCTTGGCGTCCCGCTGCTCGGAACCTGCCGCGGCATCCAGGAAATCAACGTCGCGCTGGGAGGGACCCTGCACCAGCGTCTCCACGAGGTTCCGGGCCGCGACGACCACCGGCGCAACCGCGAGCAGCCGATCGAGATCTCGGTCGGACCGCGCCAGCGCATCACGCTGCGTGACGGGGGCATCCTCGCCTCGCTCATGGAGGAAGGGGAGGCGATGGTCAATTCCCTGCACGGCCAGGGGATCGACCGGCTGGCTCCGGGTCTCGAGATCGAGGCGGTGGCAGATGACGGAACCATCGAGGCGGTCGGGGTGAGGTCGGCCCGTTCGTTTGCCCTCGGCGTGCAGTGGCACGTCGAGATCGATGCCGAAAACCAGCCGCTGAACCGGGCCATCCTGGAGGCGTTTGGCCGCGCCGTGCGGGAGCGCGCCGCCGAGCGGTCGGAAGGCGCCTGGAGAGCGATGGCGGCCGAGTAGGAGGTTCAGCCCGGCAGGTCGAGACAGGGATTTCGATCGAAGAACCCCGATGGCATCAGCCTGAAGCCGCAGGGCGCGCAGGGCTGCACCGGAAAATCCTCGGTCCTCGGCTGGTGATGCAGGCCGAACACGTGCCAGAGCACCAGGTCGGCGTTGACCAGCGGCCGGTCCTGTTCGATCCAGGTTGCAACTCCGTCACTGCCGTCGGACTGGTTGACGAACTCTCCCGCCGGAAAGCGTTCGCTCCGGTCGTGCGCCGTGACCCACAGATGGTTGCGGGTGAAGGCCGAACGTGTGCCTGACGGCGATCCCGGAAGCACGAACGGCGTGACACAGCTGGTCGGCTCCAGCCGGTAGCCGGTCGGCCTGCCGACCACGTTCTTCCGGTTGGTGTTCACCACCTTCCAGTATCGCTGGGTGGCGGGATTCGCCCGTCTCGCCGCCACCGTTTCGCTCTCGAGGACCGTCTCCTCCTCGAAATAGGCGTTGCCCCACGGGTTGCGCTCGGGAGGCTCGACCTGGGTGTTGCACTCGATGGCCGTGTTCGCGTCGCCGTCCACCGCCATGTCAAGCCGCGCGCAGAAGAGGTGCTGGTGGATCTGGCCGACCACGCCCGGCGCGACTTCCCTGCCATGGCGCGCCGGCTCGCCCGGCACGCAGGCGGTGGTGTTGATGATGCCGGTTGCCTTCATATCGAACTCGATCGAGCCGTCGAGATGCAGGTACCAGTAGTAGCCGTAGTCGTAGTTTCCGACCGTGATGATGCTCGATATCACCAGGCGCCGTGCCCGGCGAACTTCGACCTGTCCGCTGCGCTGGTCGCGGTGCTTCCACAGGATGCCGGCGTCTTCCTCGTGGATGCAGATCGCATTGTCGATCCGAACCAGGTCGCCGTGGATGTCGGTGACCCAGGCGTCGAGGTAGCGGATCGCGCCCAGGCAGTCGCAGCCCAGCCTGAGCGAGTTGGCGAGCTTGCCGGCGCCGTACTCCCCGACATCGAACACGTTCTTGCGGTAGTGCGCCCGGTCGGGCGAGCCGTAGGGGACCACCATCTCCGCGATCGAGGCACGGTAGACCACCGGACGGCCGCCGTACCGGATGTCGTGCAGGGTAACCGCCTCGCGACCGTTGAACCCGATCACCAGTTCCCACTCGTGCCAGGTAATCCGGTGACCGTCGAGTTCGAAGCTGACGCCGTCGGGCTGGACGATGTCGATCGCCCGCAGGTCGCTGCGCGGCTCACGGGAGCCCGAAGCATACTCGTGGCTGCCGCCCGGCACGGGAGTGACGCCGTGGTCGTCGACCTGGAGCACCTGGAGCCTGCGGATGTCGACGACGGCGTTGAGCCCCTCGAGCGGGTAGGCGTAGAAGTTCTCGCCCTCCTCCGGCCTGACCCAGCAGAAGACGTGGCAGACGTGGCGGTTCTCCTCGTCCCCGTGCCCGAACCGGCCGGCGGACCAGGGATCGCACATCACCCGGTTCATGTCCGTGATCCCGCGCCTGCCGCAGGCCTCGATGAAGGCGGGATCGGCGCGTACCAGGTCCTCGATTCCGGCAAGCTGTTCCGGCTGGATCATCGGCCGCGCCGCCGGATAATGGGTGACCGAGAGCACCTCGCCCTCGTCGAGCCCGACCACCACGTGCCATGCACCGATTGTCTCCGCGGGGAAGACCACGAGGCGCGCCCGCCGGCGTACCGGATCTCCCGGCCGGTGGCTGCGCACCTCCTGCTTCGCCGGCTCCTCGAGCTCCACGGTCTCGAACAACAGGTTCGGTGGCAGTTCCGGGTACTCCCGGACGACGGCGATCGCCCGATGCATTTCCTGGTCCGACAACGGATGAAGCGGGTGCATTCCAAGGTCTCCCAGTTCGGAAGAACTGGCCGTCAGTACACGACGACCGAACGAATGGATTCGCCGGCGTGCATCAGGTCGAACCCCCTGTTGATCTCGTCAAGTGTCAGCGTGTGGGTGATCAGGTCGTCGATGTTGATCTTGCCGTCCATGTACCAGTCGACGATCCGCGGCACGTCGCGGCGTCCCTTGGCGCCGCCGAAGGCCGTGCCCTTCCAGACCCGCCCCGTTACCAGCTGGAACGGCCGCGTGGAAATCTCCTGTCCGGCGCCCGCGACCCCGATGATGATGCTCTCGCCCCAGCCCCGGTGCGCACACTCGAGCGCCTGGCGCATCACTTCGACATTGCCGATGCACTCGAAACTGTAGTCGGCGCCACCGTCGGTGAGATCGACCAGGTAGGGGACGAGGTCACCCTCGACCTCGTTGGGATTGACGAAGTGGGTCATGCCGAACTGCGAGCCGAGCGCCTCGCGTTCCGAGTTGATGTCGACGCCGATGATCTTGTTGGCGCCGACCAGCCGCAGCCCCTGGATCACGTTGAGCCCGATGCCGCCGAGCCCGAAAACCACGCAGTTCGAACCGGCTTCCACGCCGGCGGTGTTGATCACCGCGCCGATCCCGGTCGTCACGCCGCAGCCGATGTAGCAGATCTTGTCGAAGGGAGCGTCCTCGCGCACCTTCGCGACCGCGATCTCCGGCATGACCGTGAAGTTGGAAAACGTCGAGCAGCCCATGTAGTGGTAGAGGGTCTCGCCGCCGAGACTGAACCGGCTGGTGCCGTCCGGCATCACGCCCCGGCCCTGGGTGGCGCGAATGGCGGTGCACAGGTTGGTCTTGCCCGACAGGCACGACTTGCACTGGCGGCATTCCGGCGTGTAGAGCGGGATCACGTGGTCGCCCCGCTTCAGGCTGGTCACCTCGGGTCCGGTGTCGACCACGACACCCGCACCCTCGTGTCCCAGGATCGACGGGAACACGCCCTCGGGATCACCTCCGGAAAGGGTGAACTCGTCCGTGTGGCAGATCCCGGTCGCCTTGACCTCGATCAGGACCTCGCCTTCCTTCGGCCCGTCGAGCGTAACGGTCTCGATGGAGAGCGGCTGTCCGGCGGCGTGTGCTACGGCGGCTCTGGTTTCCATGAACTTCCCTCCCGCAAGGCAAACGGTTCGCTGCTGCGTGACCGGTCGGAGATCGGTCAGAAATTGGACACGAATGCGACGAGTGCGACCAGCGCCACACCGGCCGTGACCCAGACCAGCCAGTGGGTCCCGGGATAGACATTCTCCTCGACCTGCTCGTCGCCCGCCATGGCATCCTCCCCCGTTGATGCTGAGTGTTCGGCTGTGTCCTCCACCGCGCCCTCAACCACCTCGCCGAAGGTGCGAAAGAAGTCCCCGGCCATCTTCTTGGCCGTGGAGTCGATCAGTCGTGATCCGATCTGCGCCAGCTTGCCGCCGACCTGGGCGTCGACCGCGTAGCTGAGAGTGGTGCCTTCCGGTGCATCCTGAAGCGTGACGTCGGCGCCGCCCCTGGCAAACCCGGCGACACCGCCCGATCCCTCCCCGGAAATCCGGTACCCGTTCGGCGCGTCGATGTTGGACAGGGTGACCTGGCCGGAGAACTTCGCCTTGACCGGCCCCACCTTCGCCATCACCGTCGCCGAGTACTCGGTCTGCGCGGTCTGCTCCACCGACTGGCATCCCGGAATGCACTGCCTCAGCACGTCCGGATCGTTGAGTGCGTTCCAGACTGCGTGGCGTGGCGCGGCGATGGTGTATTCGCCCGTCATCTTCATCGACAGCGTGCTCCCGTCACCATGTCCCCCGCGATCCTGACACCCGTTGACTGTTTACCACAGTCCCGCCTCCCGGGACTACCGGTGCCCCGAGGCAAGCGTCACCGGGTGACCCCCCCGCAGGCTGGGCCGTCAGGCTGTCGCATAGCTCGCAACAAGTGCAACCAGCAACAGGACAACGATCCAGGCCACGCCGTTGCCGATGCCGATGGTGCGCCCGAACGTGCCGAGGGAGCCGAAATGGCGGCGGCTGTCGCCGATGACGAAACCCGCCAGGTCCATGAGCCCGGCAACGATCACGACCCGGGCACGCTCCGTCGAGCGGCCGAGTCGGGGGGCGAGCCCCCCCCCGCCCCGGGCCCGCCCGATCGAGCGGCCGAGCCGGAGCGCGAGCCCCGTCAGGCTCCGGCGCCAGATCCAGTCCACGCCGAAGACCGCGGCCGGTTCGCGCGGTGTCTCGAGAAACCTGCGCAGGAACAGGACGAAGACGAGCATGGCCGCCACGATCAGGACCAGCTGATGCAGCACGCCGTCCAGGTCGCGGGGATCGGTTTCGGGCGGATACGGCAGCAGGGAGTGCAGCATGCCCGGCGCAATACCGATCGCCATGCAGGCGACCGCGGCGGCGGCCATGGCCGCCAGCATGGTGGGCGGCGCCTCCGGGACATTCGCTTCGGGAGCATCGGCCCGGAACGCGAGCCAGGGTACCCTGAAGGCGATGGCCGGGACCGTGAGGGCTGCTCCCGATACCAGCAGGACGCGGGTCCACTCCTGGCCGGCGCCGGATCGAACGGCGTCGATGATCCAGGACTGGGAGACAAACCCGGCGAACAGCGGGAAGGCGGCAAGTGATGCCGCTCCGATCACGGTGAGCGCGGCGGTCACCGGCATTGCCGGCCAGAGGAAACCGAGCTCGGCCGCATTCGACGACCCGGTCCGCAGCAGGATCGCACCGGTTCCCATCAGCAGGATCATCATGGCCAGCGGATAGCTGACCGCGTGCAGCACCACCGCGTTGACCGCTGCGTCCGACCCGGTCCCGATACCCGCCAGCATGAACCCGACCTGGGTGATGAGGCCGTACATCAGGATCCGGCGCAGGTCATGCTCGAATACGCTGAATAGCAACGGGTAGACGGCCATGACGGCGCCGATGGCGAGCAGGTACTCGTTTCCCGCGCCATGTCTCAACAGCGCGTGCACCGCGACCAGGGTGATGAAGATCGGCAGGATCACCAGTCCGCCCGTCGTGGCTTCGGGACAGGCGTCGGTCATCCAGCTGTGCAGCAGAGGAGCCCCGCAGTAGGCAAGCAGGGCCAGTCCGACCAGCAGGGTGCCGGGCCCGCCGGAGCCGAGGCTGCCCGGCTGGCCGGAGCCGGCAGCGAGGACGTTCGATGCGAGACCCTCGAGCATGAGCACCCCGGCAAGCACCAGGAACACCAGGTAGCGCATGCCGGCGGCCCGGGCCCGTTCGGTCCCCCGCGCCCAGACCAGGAACACCGACGCCGCGACTCCGGTCTGCAGGAACACGAACAGGGTGACCAGGTCGCCCGCGGTCACGGCGGAGACCGCGCTGCCGGCGAGCAGCGGGAAGGCGACCCTCTCCTTCAGACCGGCCCCGATGCTCACCGCGTACAGGCCCGCAAGCGCGGTTGCGAACAGCAGGATCGCGGCAAACGGGCGGCTGATCGCGTCGAGGTGATAGAGGCTCACGGTGTGGCCGAGCAACCTCGCCTGCTGGTGCGAGACCGGGTCGGAGGCGATCACGAGGCCCAGCAGCGCCAGTGGCACGACGATGCCGACAGCCCGCGCGGGACGGCCGGGGAAGACCGCGACCACCGTGCCGAGCACGATCAGCAGAAGACCCGGCGGTGTCCGGACAAGCAGGTCAGCGATCGCTGTCATGGCGTATCTCGCTGCGGGGCAGAATGATGTCGAGAAGCCTGATTGCCAGTGCAAGTGCCAGGATCGCCAGGAGACCGGTGACGGCGTACACGGCGTCGCCGACCGGGACCGCCGACCCTGAAACCAGGTGCATGACGGCACTCGCACCGACCAGGAGCACGAGTCCCGCGATCGACCAGGAACGAATGCGCGCGAGTTCCCGGTCCGCCCGCTCACCCGGTGCGGTTGCCGACCCTGTCCGAGACCCAGCTGGCATCATGACGTCATTCCATCAGTGGGAGCAGCAGCGCGATCACGCCGTCGCCGTCGAGGAACAGGTACAGGCACAGGATTGCGGTGATGCACGGTGGCAGGACGCAGAGCCAGGGCACCCTGACGGGTTCGTGCTGCCAGTCGGCCGGTGTGCCGTCGGGACGGCCGAAGAACCCCAGGACGACGACCGGCATCAGGTAGGCGACATTGAGCAGTGCGCTCGCCATGTAGACCAGCACCGCGATGACCAGCCCGCTCTCGGCCGCGGCCAGTGACAGGTACCACTTGCTCAGCCCGCCCGCGAGCGGGGGCAGCCCGATGATGCTGAGCGAACCGATGCAGAAGGCGCCGAAGGTGAACGGCATGGCGCGACCGAGCCCCTTCATGTCGCTGATCTCGGTCTTGTGGGTGGCGACGTAGATCGCGCCTGCGCACATGAACAGCGTGATCTTGCCCACGGCGTGGCTGGCGATGTGCAGGGCTCCTCCGAGCACGCCCAGCCCGCTTGCCAAGGCTGCGGCTAGCACGATGTAGGCGAGCTGGCTGACGGTCGAGTAGGCGAGCCGCGCCTTCAGGTTGTCCTTGGTCATGGCGACAAGCGATGCCGTGACCAGGGTGAAGCTCGCGACCCAGACCAGCCAGTTCGAGGCGCCGGTCTCGGCCAGCAGGTCGATCCCGAATATGTAAATCACCACCTTGAGCACGGTGAACACGCCGGCCTTGACCACGGCGACCGCGTGCAGCAGCGCGCTGACCGGTGTCGGGGCCACCATGGCGCTGGGAAGCCAGCGGTGAAACGGCATCAGTGCCGCCTTGCCGATGCCGAACATGTACAGCGCGAGCAGGACCGGCAGGATCGCCGGCGGCACTGCATCCCGGAGGATGCCGCCCGGTTCGAAGTCGAGTGTTCCCGCCGCAACCCAGGTCCAGATGATGGCGACAAGCTGGAATCCGATCGACGTGCCGATCAGCAACCCGATGTAGACCCGGGCGCCGATCTTCGCCTCCTCGTTCTCCTTGTGTGCCACCAGCGGGTAGGTCGATAGCGACAGCATCTCGTAGAACAGGAACAGCGTGAACATGTTGCCCGCGAACGCAATGCCCATGGCGCTGGCGATCGCGATCGTGAAGCAGATGTAGAACCGAGTCTGCCTGTGCTCGTTGTTCCCTCGCATGTAGCCGATGGAGTAGAGCGAGTTCACGATCCACAGGCCCGAAGCAATGCAGCCGAACAGGGCCCCGAGCGGCTCGCCCTCGAGCGCGATCGGCAGGCCGGGCAGCACCTCGACCAGCACCAGCCCGGGCCGCCCGCCGCTTCCGACCTCTTCCATCAGCCGGTAGGCGACCAGGAACAGCAGCACCGAGGCCACGAGCGTGACGGCTTCGCGCAGGTTGGGCCATCGCCCGGTGCATGCCACCAGGACCCCGCCTGCGAGCGGGATCGCCAGGATCAGGAGCAGCGGGTGCTCGAAGAGGCTCATGACCCGCCCCCGAGGAAGGCGTGGACGACCGTCCCCGCCACCGATGTGGTCAGGCCCGCATCGACGCCGAACCAGATATTGGCGAGCGCCAGCACCCATAGCGGGATCAGCATGTCGGGCGGCATGTCGCGCACGCGCTCCCGGTCCTGCGGCGCAGGCTGCAGGTAGGCCGCCTCGACGAGCTTCCACACGTAGATGACCGCAAGCAGCGAGGCGGCCGCGATCAGCAGGGCGAGCAGCCACCAGCCCTTCTCGATCGCGGCCAGGATCAGGTACCACTTGCTGACGAACCCCACGGTGCCCGGCACGCCGATAAGGCCCAGCCCGCCGATGACGAGGGCGGCGAAGGTCCACGGCATCTCTCGCGCGAGCCCGCGCACCGAGGTCAGCGACACCGCTCCGATCCGCAGCATCACGCCTCCAAGGGCCATGAACAGCGCGCCCTTCATGAGCGCGTGGTTGAACAGGTGCAGGACGGTCGCGGTCAGCCCGGACGCGTTGGCGAGCGCAAGGCCGAGCATCATGTAGCCGATCTGCGCGATGCTCGACCACGCGAACATCCGCTTCAGGTTGTCCTGGTGGATGGCCACCACGGAGCCCGCCAGCATGGCAATGACCGCAAGTGGCAGGACCAGCCAGGCAAGCACCGGCTCGATGAACGCGAACTCGTGGCCGAAGACCGTATAAACGAAGCGCAGCAGGACGTAGACCGACACCTTGGTCGCGGTTGCGGCCAGGAACACGGTCACCAGGGACGGCGCGTAGGCATAGGCGTTCGGCAGCCACGCGTGCAGCGGGAACAGGGCGAGCTTGAGCCCCATTCCGGCCACCACGAAGGCAAACGCGGCCTGCACCACCCGGCTCTCGGCAAGCGGCGGCAGCCGTTCGGCCAGGTCGGCGAGGTTGAGCGTGCCGGTCACCATGTAGAGCAGGCCGACCCCGAGCACGAAGAAGGTGGCTCCGACCGTCCCGAGCACGAGGTAGGTGTAGGCGGCGGACAGTGCCCGGCGATCGAGTCTCGCGCCGGTTGCAACCAGCACGTAGGTCGAAAGCGAGGAAATTTCCAGGAACACGAAGATGTTGAAGGCATCGCCGGTGATGGTCACCCCGAGCAGGCCGGTCAGACACAACAGGTAGGCGGTGTAGAACAGCCCGTGCTTGTCCGGTTCGATCTCGTGCTCGACGCTCGTGCGCGCGTAGGGCAGGGCGATGGCGCTGATGCCGGAAACCACCAGCAGGACGAGCGCATTGATCGCGTCGACCCTGTATTCGATCCCGATCGGTGGTGGCCAGTTGCCGAGATGATAGGCAATGCTGCCGCCGGCACTGACCTCGGACAGCAGCACGACGGAGCAGATGAGGGTGAACCAGCTGACCGACAGGGTGAGCGCCCACGGCAGGTGCCGGCCCGGCAGCATGACGCAGAGCGGAGCTGCCAGCAGCGGAACCGCAACCTGCAGGATTGCGACGTGATCGAGGAATGCCATCAACGGCCCTGTTCCGCGGCCGCCCGCAGCTCGTCCTGCCGATCCGCCTCCTGCAGCCGGGCTTCCTCGATCGAGCCGTAGGTCTCGCGAATTCGCACCACCAGGGCCAGGCCAAGAGCGGTGGTAGCCACGCCGACCACGATCGCGGTCAGGATCAGCACGTGCGGCAGGGGGTTGGAGAACTGCTCCGGTTCCCCTGTCAGGATCGGAGCGGTTCCGCCCTCGAGCTTGCCGACGGAGATGTAGAACAGAAAGACGGCGGTCTGGAAGACGTTGAGGCCGACGATCTTCTTCACGAGGTTGCCGCTCGTCATGGTCACGAACAGCCCGGCCATGAGCAGGAAGATGACCAGCCAGTAGTTGTAGTGATCGGTGATCGCCTCCAGCATGGCTACCAGTCCTCTTCGTCCACGTCCCGGGTGCGGCCGGCATAGGCGAAGAACACCGTCACCATCACGGCACTCACCGTGACGCCGACACCGAACTCGA
Source organism: Alphaproteobacteria bacterium bin52 (assembly GCA_002238645.1). Classification (GTDB taxonomy): domain Bacteria; phylum Pseudomonadota; class Alphaproteobacteria; order Thalassobaculales; family Thalassobaculaceae; genus Bin52. Next base: position 49,598 of record MPMT01000009.1, read on the forward strand.
CCAGCAGGATTCCGAGATGCTGGCCGGCGGTCGGCGTGGAGCCGAGAACGTCGTAGTCGAGGTACTTGCCGCCGAGTACGATGCCGGCGAATCCGGTCAGCGTGTACAGCGCCAGACCCGCCGGGACCAGATAGCGCAGGACGCGTTCCGGCAGGACCTCCCGCGCGTGGTCGATCCCGAAGACCAGGGCATAGAGAATGAAGGCGGCGGCGAAGATCACCCCTGCCTGGAACCCGCCGCCCGGACCGAAGTCCCCGTGGAACTGCACGTAGAGCGCGAACAGCAGCATGAACGGGATCAGCAGCTTGGAGACCACGCGCAGCACCAGGTGGTGTCTCACCCTTCACCTCCCGAATCGGAGCGTCGCGCCTCGTCCTGGATCTCGTCCTCGCGCCGCCGCCCGAGGAGCAGCAGCACGCCGATACCGGCCGTGAAGATCACCGCGACCTCGCCCAGGGTGTCGTAGCCCCGGTAACTCGCCAGCACCGACGTCACGATGTTCGGGACCCCGATATCGGTTTCCGAGCCGGAGATGTACTCCGGCACCACGTGCCGGAATCCGGGTGCCCCGGGATCGCCGAAACCGGGCATGTCGGTGGTGGCGTAGACGAGTGCGCAGCCGGTGAGAATGACCGCGAGCAGTGCGGGTGCGGTCCCGCGCCTGCGGGTCTCCTCGCTGCGCCGCTGGGTGAGCGCCAGGGTGCCGAGCAACAGGACCGTCGAGACCCCGGCGCCAACCGCGGCCTCGGTAAACGCGACGTCGACGGCATCGAGCGTGACCAGAAGGCCGGCTGACAGCATGCTGAACGCGCCGGTCAGCATCGCGACCGCAAACAGCTGGCGGACCAGGATGATCGCGATCGCCGTGGCGCACAGCAGGGCGAGCAGGACCAGGTCGATCACGGTGACCATGTCGGGCGCCACGATCAGTCGTCCCTGGTCCGCAATGTCTCGATATCCGCTTCCGGTACCAGGGCGGGCCTGAGGCCGGTGACCCGCGCCGCATTGGCGAGCGCGTGGGTGGCCGTCGGGCTGGTGAAGAAGACGAAGAGCGAGATCAGGAGCAGCTTGACGGTCACCAGGCTGAACCCGGCCTGGACCATCATGCCGAAGAGCATGAGTTCCGCGCCCAGCGTATCGGTGATGCCCGCACCGTGCAGCCGGGTATAGAAGTCCGGCAGGCGCAGGAGCCCGAGGGTACCGATCAGCACGAAGGTCGCGCCCGCGAGCAGCAGGATTCCGGAGACGATGTCCTGGACCAGCGCGATCACTCCCGGTTCTCCAGGTTTCCGGCCGCCGGACCGGACAGGCCGAGGTTTCGGTAGCGGAAGAACTTCAGGACCGCGATCGTGCCGATGAAGTTGACCAGTGCGTAGAGCAGGGCAATGTCCATGAACTCCGGCCGCTCGGTCAGGAAACCGAGGACGCCGATGAGAAGCAGGATCTTGGTTCCGAAGCTGTTGATCGCCAGGATCCGGTCGAACAGGCTCGGGCCTAGGAAGGCGCGCGCCAGCGCCATCATCATCGCCACGAGCAGGGCAATCGCTGCAGCGGTCCACATGGGTCAGTGGGCCTCGATCGCGAGTACCTGGCGATCCATCTCGCCGTTCAGCACGCCCTCGGCCAGTTCCTCTGTCAGTGCGTGCACGATGATCTCGTCGCCCTCGATCTCGACCGAGACCGTCCCCGGGGTCAGCGTGATCGAGTTGGCGAGGATCACGTGGCCGAGATCGGTGTGCTGGCTCGAGCGCACACGCACGATCCGCGGAGAAAGCCGCATCCTGCGCGAGAGCACGATGCGTGCAACGTCGATATTGGCCTTGAACACCTCGCGGGCGAGCCATTTCCAGTAGCCGAAGATGCCGCGGGTCAGGTGGACCGGGAAGGTTTCGTGGTCGTGGATGTCCATCCGGTGCGCGATATAGAGCACCAGCGCGACCGAGAGCACGCCGAGCGAAATGATGAGACCGGTGTATACGCCGGACATCACCAGCCAGAACGCAAGCAGGCTTACACCGAGTCCGACGATATGCTTCACTGCTCCTCGCCCATTCCGGCTGCGGCTGGTTGCCACGCCAGGCCGGCCGCCGGGTTGCCCCCGGCTGCCGTCGGCGCGACCCGTTAATGCCACAGTCTGCCGGACGGGCCAACTGTCGGCTATGGAGCAGTCTGGGGAGAGGGAGGATGACCGCGTTTTCGGCACCGGGCAACCGAATCGCACCTGGCGCGGCGCTGGAAGCACTGTGGTCGGGGCCTGCGATCCTGGAGGTCCCGGGGGCTCACAACGCGATTGCCGGCATGCTGGCGCGCGAGGCCGGGTTCAGGGCGCTCTACCTTTCCGGCGGAGCGGTGTCGGCCAGCCTCGGGTTGCCGGACCTGGGCGTCATGACGGCCGAGGAGCTGCTGCTGTTCGCGCGCTCGATCGTCAGGGCGAGCGCACTGCCGCTGATCGTGGATGCCGATACCGGGTACGGGGAGGCACTGAACGTGATGCGCCTCGTCCGCGATCTCGAGGCGGCTGGCGCGGCGGCGGTGCAGCTCGAGGACCAGGTCCTGCCGAAGAAATGCGGTCACCTCTCCGACAAGCGCCTCGCCGAGCCCGACGCCATGGCGGCGAGGATCAGCGCGGCACGGGCGGCGCGCACCGATCTGCGCATCATCGCGAGGACCGATGCGGCGGCATCCGAAGGACTGGACGCGGCGATCGACCGTGCCCGGCTCTACGTTGACGCCGGCGCCGATGTCATCTTCCCCGAAGCACTGGAATCGGTCGACGACATGGTGCGGTTCAATGCCCGGGTCGACGCCCCGACCCTTGCCAACATGACCGAATTCGGTCGCACGCCCTATCTTGCCGCTACGGAATTCCAGTCACTCGGGTTCAGCATCGTGATCTGGCCGGTGACGTCGCTGCGGTGCGCGGCGGCCGCGGTGCGCGACCTGTATTCCCATCTTGCAGAGCACGGCGGGCAGGGCGACTACCTCGACCGCCTGATGAGCCGCAAGGACATCTACCGGACCATCGGCTACCACGACTACGAGGCCCTCGACCGGTCAATTGCCCGAAGTGTCGTCCCCGACGACGGGCGCTCCGACTGACGATGCGATCATGTCGAGCGCACACAGCACCGCGCTCCGGCGGATCGCGAACCGGTTTCCCTCGAACACCCGCTCCTCCTGCCGGAGCCCGGCGCCCGACGAGGCGAGCGCGAGGTGCACTAGTCCCACCGGCTTGGTGACGGTGCCCCCGCCCGGACCGGCGATGCCGGTCAGCGCGATTGCCATACTGGCGTCCGACCGGGCCAGCGCCCCGCGGGCCATCGCGGCCGCGCACCGGGCGCTGACGGCGCCGTGGGTGGCAATCAGGTCGTTCGGGACCCCCAGCATCGCGGCCTTGGCAGCGTTCGAATAGACGACGAAGCCCCGGTCGACCACGGCCGAGGAGCCTTCGATGGCGGTCAGTGTCGCCGCAAGCAGTCCGCCGGTACAGCTCTCCGCGATCGCGAGCGTGATCCCGCCGGCCCGGCAGCGCTCGAGCACGTCCCGTGCCCGGGTCTCGAGCGGATCAGTCCGCCCCGTCACGGCAATCCTCCGTGTTCCAGGATCGCCACGATCACCATCATAACTGCCGCCGCCTGCAGTCCGGCCACCACGTCGTCAAGCATGATCCCGAGACCGCCCGGCACCCGCTGGTCCACCAGGCCGGCGGGCCAGGGCTTGATGATATCAAACAGTCTGAACATCACGAATCCGCCGGCGAGGAACCAGGGATCAGGGGGGAGTGCGGCAACCACGATCAGCTGTCCGACCACCTCGTCGATCACACAGCTTCCGGGGTCGTGCTCGCCGGCACGCGCCGCGTACCGTCCGGATGCCCACACCCCGAGCGCGAAGATGGCCACGATCGCGGCCAGCAGGCCGGCGACGCCAAGGACATTCACGATCAGCCAGCCGGCCGGGACCGCGGCAAGCGAGCCCCAGGTGCCGGGAGCAATCGGAATCAGCCCAATGCCGCCGACGGTGGCGACGAGAACGGCCGGGTCAGCCGGGCGTTTCGGCGTCATCGATGGGCAGGGCAACCGAAACCACGGCACACGCCGCGATTCCCTCGGAGCGGCCGGTAAATCCCAGTCCTTCGGTGGTGGTTGCCTTCACGCTGACACGGTTGACCGGAACCGTCATAAGGGTAGCGAGTCTGCGGCGCATGGCGTCGCGGTGCGGACCAATCTTCGGTCGTTCACAGACCAGTGTCAGGTCGATGTTGACCAGCCTGCCCCGGTGCCGGTGCACCAGTTCGATGGCGTGGGCGAGGAAGCGGCTTGAATCGGCGCCGCGCCACCGCGCATCGCCCGGTGGGAAGTGGTGGCCGATATCGTCAGCACCGATCGCTCCGAGCAGCGCGTCGGTCAGCGCGTGCAGGCCGACATCGGCGTCCGAATGCCCTGCCAGTGCGCGGTGGTGCGGAACTGCGATGCCGCACAGCATCACGCGGTCACCTTCGGTGAACCGGTGCACGTCGTAGCCGATCCCGGTCCTGGTTTCGGTGCCTGTCGACAGGTGACGAGCTGCGCGGACCACGTCCCCGGGCCGGGTAATCTTGAACAGTTCCCGGCTGCCTTCGACCGCGATCGCGTCCAGGCCCGCGTGTTCGCCGACCGCGATGTCGTCGGTCAGTGCCCAGCCCTCTGCGGCCCGATGGGCCTCGAGTATCGGCGTGAAGCGGAACGCCTGCGGGGTCTGTGCGCGCACCGTGGTGTTGCGTTCCACTGTTCCCGTGACCCGGTTCCCGCAGACCTGCTTCAGCGTGTCATGCATCCGCAGGACCGGCAGGGCAGCCGGCGCCGACCGCAGGGCTTCAAGCAGCCGGTCGATCACGTCGTGGGGAACGAACGGTCTCGCGGCGTCGTGGATCAACACCCGCTCGGGAGCATGGGCCGAGAGCGCCTCGAGACCGGCCAGGACCGATGCCTGTCGCTCGGAACCGCCCGCGACCGGCGGCAGCAGCGGCAGGTGGCCGCAGGCTTCGCGAAACGCATCCGTGTGATCGGGCGCAATCACCACGGCGACGGCGTCGATGTCCGGATGCCGCAGCAGTGCCGCGGCCGAACGGGCGACGACGCTCTCGCCGGCGAGCTTCCTGTACTGTTTGGGGACCGGCCCGCCGGCCCGCTCGCCGCGGCCGGCGGCCACGACGAGACCGACGGTACGGTACGCCCGGGAACTCACGTCCCCGCCCCGGCGTGGTAGGATGCGGACATGGAACTGTCGGTCGTGTTCAGCCTGTTGGCGGTCTGTGCCCTGCTTCCTGCAGCGGCGGTCCCGTACTTCGTGGTGTCGGGGCGGGTACTCGCGGCCAGCGTGGCCGGTGCAGCCAGTGCCGCCGGTGCCCGGTCGGCCGACCTTGTTGCCAGGGCGGAGGCCAGCGACCTTGCGGGCGCGCTGTGGCTGTCGATCACCGCGACCCTGCTGTTGCTGCTCTGCGCTGTCGCCGTGCGGCGGTCCGCGCTCATGCTGACACCTCTCCTCGTTCCGTGGCTGATGGTGCTCGGGATGATCACCGTGGCGTTGCCCGCATCCGGTGGCGAGAACCCGGGGCAGGTGGCGGGCCCGTGGGTGCTGGTTCACGCGACCACGGCGGTGGCGACCTATGGCCTGGTCACCCTGGCAGCGATCGCCGGACTGTCCGTGATTCTCACCCAGCGGTCACTGAAGCGCAAGACGACCGGACCGCTGGTGAGTCGCCTGCCTGGGGAGATGGAGGCGGAACGCCTGGAGGTCGGGCTTCTCACTGCAGCCGTCGTCATCCTTGTTGCAGGCGTGGCAACCGGGATGGTCCTTCAGCTGGCCGAGGCAGGCCAGGTGCTTGTCGCCAACCACAAGACCATCCTCAGCCTCGCTGCCTTCCTGGTCCTCGGGGCGACGCTCGCAGCCCACCTCTGCTTCGGAACCCGCGGCCGGACGTCGGCCCGGTTCGTGCTGGTGGCGTGGGTGTTGCTCACCCTAGGGTTCCCCGGGGTCAAGTTCGTGACCGGCTTCCTGCTTGGCGACGCTGTCTGAACAAAATGTAATCAATTTTTTCCAGTGACTAATATTTGGTCACACGGTATGGTGTCGGGTCACGAAGCAGTCTTGGTCGGGGACATGGCGGACGGCAAGGCGGAACACGGACGCGGAACTGCGGGCATCCTGAATGCGCTCACGACACCGGTGCTCGTCATTGATGCCGACAACCGGCTCGTGTTCCTGAACTCGGCCGCCGAGATTTTTCTCGATGGAAGTGCCGCGGTGCTGCGCGGACACGCGCTGTCCGTGCTGGTGCCCGACGACAGTCCGGTCTTCCGGTTGATCGAACAGGTCCGGCGGACCGGCAGCAGCCTGTCCGACTACAACCTGCTGCTCGACAGTCCCCGCTTCGGGACGCGGACGGTCACCCTCGGGATCGCGCCGCTTGGCGAGAGCGAGGGCGATCTGGTCATCACGCTGGCGGAACTGACGATCGCAAACCGGATGCACCACCAGCTCCTCCATCGCGGCGCCGCCCGTTCGGTCACCGCGATGGCGGCGATGCTCGCGCACGAGGTCAAGAACCCGTTGTCCGGCATTCGCGGTGCGGCGCAGTTGCTCGAACAGACCGTGGGTGAGGATGACATCCAGCTCACGCGGCTGATCTGCAACGAGACCGACCGGATCTGTTCTCTCGTCGATCGCATGGAGGTGTTCTCCGACGAACGGCCGCTCGAGCGGGGGCCGGTCAACCTGCACGAGGTACTCAATCACTGTCACAGGGTGGCGGCGACCGGTTTCGGCCGTCACGTCAGGTTCGTCGAGAACTACGACCCGTCATTGCCGCCGGTGCTCGGCAATCGCGACATCCTCATCCAGGCGTTCCTGAACCTGCTGAAGAACGCCTGCGAGGCGGTCCCCGGGACCGGTGGCGAGGTCACTTTGGCGACCGCCTACCGGCACGGGGTACGGGTGGCAACCGGAGGGACCGACCGTCCGGTCAATCTGCCGTTCCTCGTGACGATCCAGGACAACGGTTCCGGGGTCCCGGCCGATGTGCGCGGCACCATGTTCGATCCGTTCGTCTCCTCGAAGCCGTCGGGAACCGGTCTTGGACTCGCCTTCGTCGCCAAGGCGGTGGCCGACCATGGCGGCATCATCGAGGTTGACAGTGTTCCGCGCCGCACCGTCGTGCGGGTCACACTGCCGATTGCCGATCCGGCCCCGCAGAGGACGCATGACAGATCCGCGCGCACCGAGACCCGTCCGTCATAGTACCGGGCCGCTCGACGGCCCCGGGGAGACGGAGCGGGCGTCGATCCTGATCGCCGACGACGATCCGGCAATCCGGACCGTGCTCGGCCAGGCCCTGACCCGCCTTGGCTACGGGGTGCGCACGACCGCAACGGCCGCCGGCCTGTGGCAGTGGGTCGAGCAGGGCGAGGGCGATCTCGTCATTGCCGACGTGGTGATGCCGGACGAGAACGGTCTCGACCTGGTCACGAGGATCCGGCGCTCCCGACCCGACCTGCGCGTCGTGGTCATGAGTGCGCGCAACACCCTGCTGACCGCGGTGCAGGCGAGCGAACGCGGTGCCTTCGACTACCTCGCCAAGCCGTTCGACCTCGAGAAACTGACCGAGGTGGTCCGCACAGCCCTTTCGAACCCGGTGCAGACCCAGGGCGCCGCGCAGTCGGTGGTCGACGATGAACCGATGCCGCTCATCGGTCGCTCGGCCCCGATGCAGGAGATCTACCGGGTGCTGGCTCGGCTGATGGGGACCGACCTGACGGTGCTGGTCACCGGTGAGTCGGGTACCGGCAAGGAACTGGTGGTCAGGGCGCTGCACGACTACGGCAAGCGCAGGGCCGGCCCCTTCGTGGCCCTCAACATGGCGGCGATCCCGCGCGACCTGATCGAGAGCGAACTGTTCGGACACGAGAAGGGAGCGTTTACCGGAGCCGCGACGAGGTCAGCGGGGCGGTTCGCCCAGGCTCAGCACGGAACCCTGTTCCTGGACGAGATCGGTGACATGCCGCCGGAGGCCCAGACCCGGCTGCTGCGGGTCCTGCAGGAAGGCGAATACACCACCGTGGGCGGACGGACCCCGATCCGCGCTGACGTGCGGATCATCGCCGCCACCCATCGCGACCTCACGCGGCTCATCCGCCAGGGCCTGTTCAGGGAGGACCTCTACTACCGGTTGAACGTCGTTCCGATCCGGGTGCCGCCACTGCGCGAGCGCAGGTCGGACATCCCTGATCTAGTTCGGCATTTTCTCAAGCAGGCGATGGATGCGGGTCTGCCGGCGAAGAATGTCGACGCCGAGGCCATGGAGGTGCTTCGCAAACATTCCTGGCCCGGCAACGTGCGGGAACTGGAAAACCTGGTGAAGCGCCTGGTCGTCCTCTATTCCGAGGAGATCATCGGGGCACGCGCCGTCGGTCAGGAACTGGCCGAGCAGAGCCGCGTGATGGTGGGCGAATTCACCGCAGCGCCGGACACGCTGTCCGACGCGGTCGAACGGCACGTTCAGGCGCTGGTTGCCGACGGGGACGGGATCGGTGTACGCGGGCTGTACCATCGGGTCCTGCGCGAGATCGAACGCCCGCTCATCGTTTGCACCCTTGCAGTGACCAACGGCAACCAGCTGCGCGCGGCGGAACTGCTCGGGCTCAATCGCAACACGTTGCGCAAGAAGATCCGGGATCTCTCGATTCCGGTGATCCGCGGGTCCTGAGACGCCCGGTACCGTGCGAGTCTGTGCCCGCCGTGCGTCGAGCGCGCGCCGTGACGACATGACGAGCGCATGGCAGGAGACATGACACCATGGAAGCGGCGGATGACCTGAGGCTGCACCTGAATGCCCGCAGCACCCGCGACCGGTCCTACGGTCCTGCCCAGAGACGGGTGATGTCACGCGAGACGCGCGCGCAGGCACGCGACGCCATCTCGCGCTGGCCGGGCTACGCACCGACCCCGCTGGTCGACCTTGCGGGACTTGCCGCCCGCCTCGGGATCGCGGGGCTGCGCATCAAGCACGAACGCCACCGGTTCGATCTCGGCAGCTTCAAGGCCCTGGGTGGCGCCTACGGCGTGCTCAGGGTACTCGCGGGCCGGACCGGAGGTTCGATGGACGACATCATTGCCGGACGGGCCGCGGATGCGGTGCGCGACGTCACGGTATGCTGTGCGACTGACGGCAATCACGGTCGCGCCGTCGCTTGGGGCGCAACCCTCGCCGGCGCACGTTCGGTGATCTACCTGCACGAGCACGTAAGCCGGGGCCGGGAGGAGGCGATCGCAGCCCGGGGTGCGCGGATCGTCAGGGTCCCGGGCACCTATGACGACTCGGTGCGCATGGTCGCGGAGGATGCGCGGCGACGGGGCTGGATCGTGGTGTCGGATACCTCCTGGCCCGGCTACGAGGAGATTCCGGCCTGGGTCATGCAGGGCTACTCGGTCATGACCGACGAGATGATGGGGCAGATGGGAGGAAGGCGCCCGACCCACCTCTTCGTCCAGGCCGGTGTCGGGGGCCTGGCGGCCGCCGCAATCGCGCCGTTGTGGGAGGAACTCGGGACCGAGCGGCCGTATTGCGTCGTTGTCGAACCCCACGCTGCCGACTGTGTCTACCGCAGCGCGGTCCGCGGTGCGCTTGCCGACGCGACCGGCTCGCTGGAGACCGTCATGGCCTGTCTTGCGGCCGGGAAGACTTCCCCGCTTGCCTGGGCAATCCTGCAGCACGGAGCGGACGCCTTCATCACCATCGCCGAGCGTTTTGCGCCCGAGGCCATGACCATGCTGGCACGCGATCCCGGCACACCGCTGGTGGCGGGCGAATCGGGCGCCGCGGGTCTCGCCGGACTGCTTGCAACACTCGCCGCCTCCCCGGCGCGCAGTGCAATCGGGCTCGATGCCTCCTCTGACGTGCTGCTCGTTGCCAGCGAAGGCGCGACCGATCCCGAGATCTACAGCCGGATCGTCGGATCCCGCCCCGAAGACATCGGCGAAGCTGTGGTCGATCGCTGAGCCTGCATCCCGCGGAACTGCAGGGCATCATGCAGCTCGTGACACGGCGCAGGCGGGCGCACGAAGACCGCGGGCGAGGTGGGGAGAAAGGCAGGTTCGGCACCGGACTCCCGGCCCGGCACGAACGTGATCCCCGATCCCCGGCGGGAACCGGAGCGAACCAGGTCAGCGCGCTGGCCAATTCGTGATTGTCACGAACGCGATACGCCCGAGAAGCACCGTGCTACATTGGCCGGGACGGGCCCCGTGCCTGCTGGCAGGCATCGGTTAACGCGCTCCGCTCCGGAGTTGTCATGACCCAGTCGAGTGTTGCGGGAACTGGAGAGAGTGCCGAACGCCCTTCGGCGGGTCCCCTGCTGCGCCTGGTCGAGTTCGTCAACCGGCCGCTGCTGATTCGGACCCTGACCTTCGGGCTGACCTGCCTGGCCATTGCGGCCGGGATCGGCACCTACCTGACCTTTGCCGACGCGGGGCTGGAGGGACCCGATCCCGGGGTCGTTCTCGGTTTCCTGTATCTCGACCTGTCGCTTCTGCTCCTGCTCGCGGCTCTGATCGGTCAGCAGCTGGTCGGACTGTGGCTGCGTCGACGCCAACGGCAGGCCGGGTCGGGCCTGCAGACGCGACTCGTGGTCATGTTCAGCCTGGTGGCTGTCACCCCGACCATCGTGGTCGCCATTTTCGCGCTGGTCGTGTTCGAATTTGCGATGAGGTCGTGGTTCAGCGAACGGATCTCGACCGCGGTCACCTCGTCACGCACCGTCGCCGAGGCCTACCTGGAGGAGCACAAGCGCCACGTGATCGGTGACACGCTGGCGATCGCCGTCGACCTCAACCGACTGGCGCGTTCGCAGCTGACCGACAGCAAGACCTTTGCCCGCATCCTCGAGGACCAGGCCGAACTCCGCAACGTTTCCGAAATCGTGGTTTTCGACGGAACCACCCGGGTGCTGTTCCGGACCGGTATCGGGCTCGGGTTCGAGAGCTACCCGATTCCTCGCCACGCGATCGACCAGGCGAGAGAGGGCCATGCGGTCATCCTGGAAGGCGATGTGGACCGGGTGCGTGCCGTCGTGCGGCTGGAGGACTTTCCCGATGTCTTCGTCTATGCGAGCCGGTACCTGAACCCCGACATCCTGGGTGCGGTCGACCAGACGGTCGAGGCCTCGGATGAATTCCAGCAGATCGAGGACCGGCTGTTCGTTATCCGGATCACGTTTGCGATGATCTTTGCGATCGGTGCGCTGCTGATGCTGTTCGCCGCGGTCTGGGTCGGGCTCTACTTCGCCGGCTGGTTTGCCCGGCCGGTCGGGGACCTGATCGAGGCCTCGGGCCGGGTCAGTTCCGGCGACCTCGACGCCGAGGTGCCGGAGTTCAAGGTCAGTGCGTTCAGCACGCTGAGCCAGTCTTTCAATACCATGACACGACAACTCCGGGCCCAGAGAGACGACCTGGTCGAGGCGCATCGCAACCAGGAGACGCGCCGGCGATTCACCGAGGCCGTGCTCGGCGGTGTCTCCTCGGGTGTGATCAGGCTTGATGCCGACGGCAGGATCGAACTGCCGAACCGGGCGGCGGCCGCACTTCTCGACATGGAACTGGTCGAACTGGTCGCCCGCCGCTTCACGGAACTGCTGCCGGAAATGACGGATCTTCTCGCCGCCGCCAGAAAGGCACCCTCGCTGCGCGCGGAAGGCCAGGTTCAGCATGCGAGGAATGATCGGTACCGGGTCCTGCTGGCGAGAATTGTCGCCGAGCGCTCCGAAGGAGATATCTCGGGGTTCGTGGTCACCTTCGATGACATCACCGATCTGCAGACGGCCCAGCGTCAGGCGGCCTGGGCCGACGTCGCGCGACGCGTTGCCCACGAGATCGCCAACCCGCTCACGCCGATCCAACTGGCGGCGGACCGGCTGAAGAACAAGTTTGCCGACGGGGTCGCCCCGCAGGACCGGACCGGCTTCGAGCACCTGGTGGACTTGATCCAGCGTCAGGTTGCCGACATCTCGAGCCTGCTCAGGGAATTCTCGGCCTTTGCCCGCATGCCCGAGGCGGTCATGGAAGACGTGGATCTCGCCGACCTGCTCGATCGGCAGACCGAGTTCCATCAGACGGCGAACACCGAAATAAACTACGAAGTGGCGCTGCCGGACGGGCCGTTGCAGGTACGCTGCGACGAACGCCAGATACGGCAGGCCGTCACCAACCTGCTGCAGAATGCCGCCGATTCCATCGAGGGTCGGCAGGAACCGTACCCGGAACAGGGCCGGATCGAGGTAAGCGCCGGCATCGAGGCCGGCAAGGCGGTGGTCAGCGTGTCCGACAACGGTCGAGGCCTGCCGGAGAGGGAACGACATCGACTGACGGAGCCCTACGTGACGACCAGGAAACAGGGGACCGGCCTGGGACTCGCCATTGTGCGGCAGATCATGGAGGATCATGATGGTTCCATCCGGATGTCCGACCGGCCGGGTGGAGGTGCCACCGTGTCACTCGAGTTTCCCGTCCGGGTGGACAGGTCCGACCCGACGCGGGAACATGGACCGGAATTTGACGGGTAGATCGAGATGGGCACAGACATTCTTGTTGTCGACGACGAGGCGGACATCCGCTTCATGCTTGCCAGCATTCTCGAGGATGAAGGGTTCGACGTCCGGCAGGCGTCCGGGTATGCGGAGGCACTCGACGAGATCAGGAGCCGTGCCCCCGGGCTGATCATCCTTGATATCTGGCTTGGCAGCGGGGACGACGGGGGGCTGCAGATCCTGGACATCGTCAAGCAGACCCACCCGGACCTGCCGGTCGTCATGATCAGCGGGCACGGGACCATCGAGTCGGCGATCGACGCCATTCGCCGTGGCGCATACGACTTCATCGAGAAACCGTTCAAGTCGGACCGGCTGATCCCGCTGGTCAATCGCGCGATGCGCGCCATCGAGGCTGCGCGCCTGAAACGCGAGAACGAGGAACTGCGTCGCAAGGTTGGCCAGGTCGAGAATCTCGTGGGAACCTCGTCCGGAATCACGCAGCTGCGTTCGGCCATCAAGAAGGTCGCTCCGACCAACAGCCGCGTTCTGGTCACCGGTCCGCCGGGTGTGGGCAAGGAGATCGTCGCCGGCATGATTCACGCAGCGTCAGGGCGCAATGCCGCTTCGATGGTGGTGCTCAACTGCGCAACCATGAACCCGGAACGACTGGAGGCCGAACTGTTCGGAACCGGAGGGCCGGAGGCCGAGCATCCGCAGATGCACAGCGTCGGCGTGTTCGAACGCGCGCACAATGGCACACTGTTCCTCGACGAGGTGGCCGATATGCCGCTGGAGACCCAGGGCAAGATCGTCCGCGTGCTCCAGGAACAGCGATTCCGTCCTGTCGGTGGCGAGAGCGAGGTTGCCGTGGACGTGCGGGTCATCGCATCCACCAATCGTGACCTGCGCGAGGAGATCTCTTCGGGCCGGTTCCGCGAGGATCTCTACTATCGTCTCAATGTGGTGCCGGTGTCCGTTCCGGCACTGCGTGAGCGTCGCGAGGACATCCCGCTGCTGGTGCAGCATTTCCTGGAGCAGTCGTCGGTGACGTCGAGCATCCCCACGCGCCGGATTGCGGATGATGCCATGGCGGCCCTGCAGACCTACGACTGGCCCGGAAACGTGCGCCAGCTGCGTAACGTGATCGACTGGCTTCTGATCATGGCGCCGGGATCGACGAGGGAACGGATCAGCGCCGAGATGCTGCCGCCGGAGATAACCGCGGTCGGTCCGGCCTGCATGCGCGCCGAACACGGGGTCGAGACCATGGCCATGCCGCTGCGAGATGCGCGAGAGACATTCGAGCGGGAATACCTGCGGGCCCAGGTCAACCGGTTCGGAGGCAACATCTCCCGCACGGCGAGCTTCGTCGGCATGGAGCGCTCGGCGCTGCATCGCAAGCTGAAATCTCTCGGGATCAAGCAGGACGAACGGTCCTCCCGGTCCGCGTGAGGTCCCGCCATGAAGGTGGTGATCTGCGGAGCCGGCCAGGTGGGCACCAGCATTGCCCGCCACCTCGCGGGCGAGAACAACGACGTAACCGTGATCGACCATGATCCGGCGCTGGTCCGCAAGATTACCGAGACTCTGGATGTCCGTGGCGTCGAGGGTTGGGCATCGCACCCGCAGGTCCTGGAGCACAGTGGCGCGGCGGACGCCGACATGCTGATCGCGGTGACCCATTCCGACGAAGTCAACATGGTGGCCTGCCAGGTCAGTCACTCGCTGTTCGATGTTCCGACCAAGATCGCGCGGATTCGCCAGCAGCAGTACCTGCAGCCGATCTGGGGTGACCTGTTCAGCCGGGACCACATGCCGATCGACGTGATCATTTCGCCCGAGTACGAGGTGGCGCGTGCGATCGGGCGACGGTTGCAGATGCCCGGCGCGATCGACGTGGTGCCGATGGGAAACGGTCGGGTGTCGGTGGTCGGCGTCCGGTGCGAGGAGGACTGTCCGATTGTCGGCCAGCCGATGCGCCAGCTGACCCAGCTGTTTCCCGATCTTAACCTGCGGGTCGTCGGAATCTTGCGTGACGAGCAGAGTGTGGTGCCGCGTTCCGACGCGGTGATGATGCCTGGCGATGACGTCTACTTCATCTGCGATACCACTCACCTGCCCCGCGCCATGGCGGCATTCGGCCACGAAGAGACGGAAGGCCGGACCGTCGTGATCGCCGGTGGCGGCAATATCGGTCTCAGACTGGCTCAGGAAATCGAGACCGAACACGAAGGCGTCAGGGCGAAGGTGATCGAGTGCGACCGCGACCGGGCACGGGTTGTCGCGCAGACCCTCGACAGTACGGTAGTGTTTCACGGTGACACCCTCGACCCGGAAATCCTCGCGGAGGCAAACATCGCCAACACCGAGACCTTCGTTGCGGTCTCCAACGATGACGAGGTGAACATCATCAGCTCGCTGCTCGCCAGGCGCAGCGGGGTCTCGCGTACCGTGGCACTGATCGCCAACTCGACCTACACGCCCCTGATCACCAGCCTCGGGATCGATGTCGTGGTCAATCCGCGCGCGATCACGGTCTCGACGATTCTCCAGCACGTGCGCCGGGGCCGCATCCGCAACATCTATACGGTGCGCGAGGGCTTCGGTGAGGTGATCGAGGCCGAGGCGCTCGAGACCTCGTCCCTGGTCGGCAAGAGCCTGCGCGATGCCCGGCTTCCCGACGGCGTGGTGTTCGGGGTCATCCTGCGCGCCGACCAGGTCCTGGTCCCGCGCGGCGATACGGAGATCAGGGCCGGGGATCGGGTGATCCTGTTTGCCGCCACCGAGGCGATCAGGCAAGTCGAGAAGATGTTTGCGGTCAGACTGGACTTCTTCTGAGCCGCGTCACGCACGGCCCGCCGGCCAGTCTGTCGCCACCGAAGGAACCTGGTGGTCTCGAACCTGATTGCGATCGGACCGGGGTTCGCGGAAACCGCACCGCATGACCTGCAAGCGCGGGACCACTCGCCGGCATGCCAGCGCAGGATCCCGTGCGTCACCCGCATCTGCGCGAGTATCGTGTCCGGCGAAGGGCTTGCGTGCCGTATGCCGTGGCCGGGTTTTTGCCCCTGCGGGTTTTTGCCCGTCGCCGCCATCCGCGCGGCGCCGTCCCGGCAGCCGGGGGGTGGTGCTGCCGGGTGACTGTGCCATGATGGCCGGACATCCGCGCCGGGTTCGGCTGGGCCCTGGGGGCCTTGCCTGAAGCGGCGGGACTGTCCCGTGTTGCTCCCGCTCCTGCGGGAACCGGGTTCCTCGCCGGGAGAACCGAACCATGCCGCGCACCCACCAGCCGCTTTCCGGTGTGAAGGTCGTCGACATCGCGAATTTCCTCGCCGGCCCGGTCTGCTCGATGTTCCTGGCCGACTTCGGCGCCGAGGTGGTCAAGCTGGAACGTCCCGATACCGGCGATGAACTGCGCTACTGGGGCAACGACAGGAACGGCGTCGGCCTGATGTACAAGATGGTGAACCGCAACAAGCTTTCGGTGACCGCCGATCTGCGCACCCCGCTCGGTGTCGAGATCGTCAGGCGCCTGGTGGCGGACGCGGACCTCGTGGTCGAGAATTTCCGCAAGGGCACGCTGGAACGCTGGGGACTGGGCTACGACGTGCTGAGCGCGGTCAATCCGGGTCTGGTCCTGGTGCGGTTGACCGGCTTTGGCCAGACCGGCCCGAACAGCCACAGGCCGGGCTTCGGAACCCTGGCGGAAGGCTATGCCGGCTACGCCTACATCACCGGCTATCCAGACCGGCCGCCGCTGTTGCCGGGATTCGGGCTGGCCGACGAGACGGCGGGGCTGATGGCGGCGTTCCTGGCCATGGTTGCCCTGAAGGAACGCGAAGCGTCGGGGCTGGGACAGGTCGTCGATCTCGCGATCTACGAGCCGTTGTTCACGCTGCTCGGTCCGCAGGTCGTCGATTTCGACCAGCTTGGCCTGATCCAGGAACGCAACGGAAGCCGGCTTCCGTTCACCGCGCCGCGCAACACCTACCGGACCAGGGACGACAAGTGGGTGTCGATCTCCGGCAGTGCGCAGTCGACATTCGAAAGAATGTGCAAGGCGCTCGGCGTCCCGGAACTGGTCGAGGACCCCCGGTTCCTGGACAACCGGTGCCGTATCCGCAACGCCGAAGCGCTCGACGAGGCGTTGCAGGCGGCGATTGTCCGGCATGACCGCGAACCGCTGATCACACTGTTCGACAGTTTCGATGCCGCCGTCGCTCCCTGCAACAGTGTTGCGGAGATCTTCGAGGATGCGCATTTCCGGGCGCGCGAGAACATCGTGGCAATCGAGGACGTGGAACTCGGCCGGCCCATCCGCATGCAGAACGTCGCCGGCAAGTTCTCGCGGACCCCGGGGCGGATCAACCGTGCCGGTCCGCCGCTTGGCGCCCACAACCGCGCGATACTGGTGGAACGGCTCGGATTCGACGAAGCCGAACTCGAGAACGCCGGACTGCGGCTCGAACCAGCCGGCGAGACCTGACAGGGAGGGGAGGGATGCTGTCATTTCCCGATCGGGTGACAGTGGTCGATGTCGGCCCCAGGGACGGCCTGCAGTCGTTCGACCGCTGGGTCGAGACCGATACCAAGGTCGCGATGATCGACCGGTTGAGCGAAGCAGAATTCCCGGTCATCGAAGTCACGAGCTTTGCCCATCCGGGCAAGGTGCCGATGCTGCGTGATGCAGAGGAGGTTGTCGCGCGCATTCACCGCCGGCCGGGCACGGTGTACCGGGCCCTGGTTCCCAACAAGCGCGGCGCGCTGCGGGCGGTTGAAACCGACATCGACGAAATCCTGGGTCTGATGACGGTGAGCGCCAGCTATCTCGCGAAGAACCAGAACATGACCCTCGAACAGGCAATCGAAGCGGGCGGGGCATGCTTCCGGGTGGCGGACAGTGCCGGACGTGACTACATCATGGCGCTGGGCATGGCGCTGTGGTGCCCGTACGAGGGCGTCATTGCGCCCGAGCAGACGCTTGCCTGTGTCGCGGCATTGCGCAGGCTTGGCGTGCGCCGCTACTACCTCGCCGCCAGTACCGGGATGGAGGAACCGCGGCAGGTTTCCACCCTGTTCCGCATGGCGCACGAGCGGTTTCCGGACTGCGAATTCGGCTTTCACGTGCACGAGCGGCGCGGTTGGGCGGCTGCGAACCTGCTGGCGGCATTGGATGCTGGCGTCACGATGGTCGAGGGATCGATCTGCGGTATCGGCGGCGGGATCGCGTTTCCCGGCGACTACGGGTCGATCGGTAACCTGCCGACGGAAGACATCGTGACCTTCCTCGCATCCATGGACATCGGATGCGACGTCGCGCCGGATGCCGCGGTTGCGGCGGCGCGTGACATCGGCCGCCTGATCGGCATGCGCCCTGCCAGCCGGGCCGCGCATGCACCCGAGGTCGGCGACGCCGGTTGATCCGTATCATCCAGACAGTGTCCGGGAGCGAATGACCATGTCAGGTTTCAGGGTTCTTTCCACAAATCACACCTCGTTTACCGTTTCCGACCTTGATCGGAGCATTGCGTTCTTCCGCGACGCACTGGGGTTCGAGGTGACGTCGCGGGCGCCGCGCGACCCGCAGGCCATCCGGCACATTACCGGGGTCAGCGGCGCCGAGATCGAGGTCGCATACATCCGGGGACCCGGTCACAGTCTTGAACTCATCCAGTACCTGGCTCCCTCGACGCGGGGACAGGTGGTGGCGGAGCCGTGCGATACCGGGTTTGCCCATGTCGCCTACGATGTCGACGATATCGAGGCTGCGCTCGAGGCGGTGTCCGCCCACGGCGTCGCGCCGATCAACCCGCCGTGGGTCATCGACCGCGGCCCCAACACCGGCCGGCGGGTCGTCTACTGCCGCGATCCGGACGGCATCACCATCGAGTTCATCGAAGCCGCGTCACCATGAACCCTGGCGGACGGAACGCCGGAGCCGGTAAAGTCCCGCGGACGGCCCGTCCGGCGCCTGGCCGGACCCCGTGTCGGGAAGTGACAGGTGTCCGGTCGTCCCCGCTGAACCCGCCTTGGCCAGAACTGCCCCGCATGGCGGGTCGGGTTTGGTGACCGGGCCCATGAACCGGATGATGCGATGATCCAGATTGGCGTTGACGTCGGTGGAACCTTCACCGACCTGGTCCTGTTCGATACCGGCACCGGTTCGTTCCGGGTGCTCAAGACACCCTCGACACCGCCGGCGCACGAGTTCGGAGTGTTCGAGGCCGTGCAGCGGGCGGTACCCCAGGGCATTGATCGTGTGCGCAGGTTCAGCCACGGCAGCACCATTGCGACCAACACCGTGCTGGAGCGAACCGGTGCCCGGCTCGGCGTCATCACCACTCTGGGATTCCGCGATGTTCTCGTGGTCGGGCGCGGCAATCGTACCCGGCTCTATGACGTGAAGGCGGTAAGGCCGGAAGGACTGGTCGCTCGCACCCGCATCCTGGAAGTCGCCGAACGCTGCGACGCCGATGGCGTGGTGACCACCCCGCTTGACGAGACAGGGGTCCGTTCGGCGTGCCGGACCCTTGCCGGCCTGAACGTGGAGGCCGTCGCTGTCTGTTTTCTGCATTCCTGGGCCAATCCGGACCATGAACGCGAGGCCGGCCGGATCATCCGCGAAATGATGCCGGACGCGACGGTGTCCCTCTCATCCGACATCCTTCCCGAGCTTCGCGAGTTCGAGCGGTTTTCCACCACCGCTCTCAACGCCTATGTGGCACCGGCCACCGCACGTTACCTGCATACCCTGCGATCCGGATTGGAGGATCAGGGAATGAGCGTCCCGCTCCAGGTCATGGGCTCGAACGGAGGGCTGTGGACGGCGGAGCGGATGGCTGAACGTCCGGCCAATGCCATGCTGTCGGGTCCGGCAGGCGGTGTTGCCGCCGCGGTGACTCTCGCCCGCATGCTGGAAGTACCGGACCTTATCACCTACGACATGGGCGGCACCAGCACCGACACCTGCCTCGTGCGCGGCTACCGCCACGAGATGGCGGTGGAAGGCGGGATCGGGACATTTCCGAACCGGGTGCCGCAGATCGAGATCAACACTGTCGGTGCAGGCGGCGGCAGTATCGCCTCGATCGGCCCGGGCCGGTTCTTCTCCGTCGGGCCGCGATCGGCGGGTGCGGTGCCGGGACCGGCCTGCTACGGCAAGGGCGGCACCGAGGCCACGGTGACCGACGCGAACGTGGTTCTTGGCCGGTTCCGGCCGACGGGAGAACTTGGCGGGGCAATCGCGGTCGATGTGGACGCGGCACACGCGGCCGTTGCCGCGCTGGCCCGGGACCTCGAGCTCGAGACAGCCCGTGCCGCCGAAGGCATCGTCGACATCGCGGTCACCCGGATGACCGCATCGATCAAGGAAATCTCGGTCATGCGGGGTCTCGACCCGAGAGACTTCACGCTGCTGGCCTATGGCGGGGCCGGACCGCTCCATGCCGCCCTGATTGCATCCGAACTCGCCATGGGCCGGATCGTCATCCCGCCGGTCCCGGGGAATTTCTCCGCTCTCGGCCTGCTGGTTGCCGACCGGCGTCACGATGCGAGCCGGACGGTGCTCACGGCCCTGTCCGGAACCTCCAGCGAGGAAATCGGCGCCGTGCTCGAGCCGCTGCGTGATCAGGTCACCGCCTTGCTGGTGGCAGACGGGGTGGCCCGGGACCTGATCCGGCTGGAAACGGTTCTGGACATGCGGTTTGCCGGACAGGCGTTCCAACTGTCAGTGCCGGTTGACGGAGCCCTGGGGTCGACCGATGCCCTGACCGACCGGTTCCGCGAGGCCTATCTCGAACGCTACGGGGTTGAGGACGACGATCCGGTGGAGATCGTGGTCTATCGGGTCATCGGCCGTGGACCTGCCGGTGAGGCAGGATTTCCGGGGGCAGTGAAACCCGGTCCGGCGGCAGCGCCTGCCGGATTTCGCCAGGTGTACCTGTTCGGGACCTGGCACCGGAGCGCAATCTACGACCGGGAACAGCTTGCCGCGGGTACGCGGCTGGAAGGTCCCGCTGTCATCGAGGAATCCGGTGCCACCACCCTGGTTCCTCCCGGATTCACCGCTTCGGTGGTGCCGACCGGATGCCTGTTGCTGGGTCGAGTGGAGCAGTGATGCGCGAGATTGATCCGATCACCCTCGAGGTGATCACCGAGGGCCTGATATCAGTGGTTCGCGAAATGCGGGCAACCGTGTTCCGGACAGCGCGGTCAGTCGCGATCCACGAGGCGCGGGACTTCTCCTGCGGCCTGTTCGATCCGTCGGGCCAGGTCGTGGCGCAGTCTGAGGACATCGGCAGCCACGTGGTGCCGCTTCCCTGGTCGGTCGAGGAGGCACTGAAGGAGATCGGGGACACGCTGGCGGTCGGCGACGTGATCATGATGAACGATCCGTACCGCCAGGGGACCCATCTGAACGACGTGACCATTGTCTACCCGATCTTCCGCGACGGACGCCTCGCATTCCTGCCGGCGGTTCGCGAACACTGGGCCGATGTGGGCGGAGCGGTTCCCGGTTCGATGTCGGGGACCGCGACAGAGATCTACCAGGAGGGGATCCGGATCCCACCGGTCAAGATCGTCGAGGCCGGACGCCAGAACCACGCACTGATGGAGGTCCTGCTCAGCAACATGCGGGTACGCGCGGATCGTCTCGGTGACTTCAACTCCGGGCTGGCGGCGTGCCGGACGGCGGAACGCCGCATCGACGAGCTTGTCGCCCGTTACGGGATGGAAGCCCTGCAGAGTGCAATCGAACGCAATCTCGATCGCTCCGAAGCGCGGATGCGCGAGAAAATCCGCACCCTGCCGGACGGGGAGTACTACTACGAGGACTATCTCGAGACCTTCACGGCGGACGGGTTCACCCCCCTTCTCCTGCCAATTACCATGACCATCAACGGAGACCGGTTGACGGCCGATTTCAAGGGTGTGTCGCCGCAGGTCGCAGCACCGGTCAATTCGACCCTCGCGGTGTCGGCGGCATCGGTGCTGATTACCCTGAAGTCGGTCCTTGACCCGGGCCATGCGCTCAACCACGGGTCCTTCCGGCCGGTCGAGGTGATCGCGCCGCCGGCGACAATTGTCAACGTGACCCACCCGGCCCCGGCAGGCAGCCATGGCGAGATCCGCAAGCGGGTTGTGGCCGTCATGCTCGGGGCACTGTCCGGTGCCTGTCCCGATCTGGTGTCGGCCGACATCCACCGGACCTCGTTCCACAACCTGATCGGCGGCGTCGATCCGGCAAGCGGGAACGAGTACGTGCATTACGAATGGTCGTCGGGTGGCAACGGCGGCTTTGCCGAAGCGGATGGTCCGAGCGCGATGGCAGCCATCGACTGGGGCGACCTCAGCACCGTGCAACCGACCGAGGTGCTCGAGGTCCGGTATCCGCTGCGGGTGGAGTGGTCGCGGCTCGGACTGGATTCGGGCGGCCCGGGAACCAGACGTGGCGGGCTTGGCATGCGCCGGTCCCTGCGCCTGACACGCGGCGAGGCCCGGTACTCGTTGCTCGCGGACGGTGCGGTCATGCCTCCTTTCGGGATCCTGGGCGGCGACTCCGGTGGAGTGGTGGAGAGCTACCTGGTGCGGGCAGACGGCTCGACCGTTGCCTTCGCCTCGCCCGGAAAGGTCGGCGGCCAGGTACTGGAGGCCGGCGACGCGGTGGTGCTGCAGTCCGCCGGTGGCGGGGGCTACGGAGATCCGCTCGATCGCGACAGCGAGGCAGTGGCAGCCGATGTCCGCGATGATCTGGTGTCGGAGCATGTGGCGCGGCACATGTACGGTGTCCTGCTGACCGCGAAGGGCGAGGTTGATCGACAGGGCAGCGAGGCCCTGCGCTCACGCATGAGGGCCAACCGGATCGGGTTGACTGTTGTCCCGGACGACGGCTCGCCCTACAGCCCGTCCGGTCCAAGCCGGCGCCGCGTGGTCCGGCTCAATCCCGCGGACATCCGGGCCCTCGGTCTCGACAACGGGGACCGCGTGGAACTGGTTGGAGCCGCAGCCCCGCTGCGCGGCTGGATCAGGCCCGATGACGAAGTTCCGGCCGGCAGCGTGCCGGTGGATCGCCTCGGACTGCTGATGCTTGGCTCCGCGAACGGTACGGCGGTGGTGATCCGGCCCCTGTCGGTTCCCCGCGTCCGCCCCTCCGAGCCGGGAAGCGCGCGCCGGGCGCAGTGATCCGGGCCGGTCCCGCGCCCCGGCACCGGGCCCGAAACATGAAGGAGCCGCTCCGGGATCCGTGAGGGAATGTGCCGGTATCGGTCATCGCGCGGACCCCGACCGGGTTCACGGGCGCGTCGAGATCTCTGGCCTCCCGGCGACGGGGCCCCGGATCGGAACGGAATGCCGCGACGGCGCGCCCGCGGTGGCGACCGGCTGAAGCACCGTAATACGGGAGGACGGCAGGAGCAGAATCGACTTCGACCGATCGTGCCGTTCGGGAGACGAATGAGCTGGTTGACCGCGAGAAACGGGCTGCCCCGGCCGGTTGCTGCGTGCCCGCAGCCGACATTGGCGAAACCCGGGAGTGCTGTTCGTCCCGCTCGATGATCTCGCCGATGTGGCGCTGAACCGTCTGCGCCTTCCAGGTCACGTCGAAGACCAGTTCTGCGTCGCCATCGCCCCGACCCCGGTCCGGAACTGGGCCTCCCGGCTGCGCCGTATCAGGACGGGCCGGAATGTTCCCCGTACACGCCTGCTCCCGCAATCACCGCTCCCGCAGAGGTCGACGGATACGCAGCACGAGGAATTCGTAGCCGTAAAACTCTGAATAGGCACGCCAGATGTCTATTTCGCGCTGGCACTGGTCCGCCAGTTCCTGTGCATCCGCCGCCCCGCGGTGACGTTCGCGGAATGCCGTCACGTTGTCCTGAAGGGGCCGATAGTAGTCGTCCCACCACGCGGATGCGGGCAGCTGGAAGTGCCCCGCGACCTCGTAGCCGCACCCCATGACGGTTTCCAGCAACGCGGACACCTGGCAGATCGCGGGATATTCCCGGTTCCAGAACGCTGCGCACTCTGCGGGTGGTTCGCGCATCCGCCAGCACACCTCCGTCAGCGCCACGTGACCGTTGCACCGCAGAAGCCTGCGCCAGTCCCGCAGGGCCGTCTCGACACCCATGTTGTAAATGGCGCCCTCGCACCAGATCAGGTCGAAGGAACCGTCCGCGAAGTCGAGACTGCGCATGTCCGCCACACGCGCTTCCAGTCGGTCCGCAATGCCCAGCCGGCGTGCCTCGCGGTTCAGAACGTCGATATATGGTGGATGGTTGTCGACGGCGATGATGCACGACGGTGAGCTCCGCGCCAGCGTCAGACTCTGGGCGCCGGTCCCGCATCCAATATCGAGCACGCGCGTCCGCGGTCCGACCCCCGGTACGAGTCCGAGTGCGCGCCGCGTCCCCTCGATGCTTCCCGGCGCCAGCCTGGGCAGCCCGCTGAAAAGCTCGAAAAACAGCTCGGTGGCCCGATCTGTCGCCATGGCCCCTGTTGTCACCTCTTGCATGCGCGCGGATCGCACCTGACCCTGAGTCCCGGGACTGACTCGCCCTTCCAGCACCGTACCCCTCTCCAGCGGCCCGGGCCGGACCGTGTTCCGACAGGCAGGATCATGACAGATCTTCCGGTCCATGGTCGAAGCGAGTTGAGCTGGAACCGTGCACCGAACTGGCATGTCAATCGAGCCTCTGCCTTCAGGGCAAACCCGGGTGCATGCTTGTTGTGTGTTCAAGCTGTCGTGACCGGAATGTGTCCGGAAACATCCGGCAGACCTTGCGGGATCAGCGGGTTCTTGGTGACGATGCGGTTGGTGGTCCGGCGTATCCCTTGTGTCGCGCCGACAGGTATCCTTCAGGCGTTGTCCTGACCTGCAAGACCGGATAACGAGTTCCCCGCAGTGGCCGTGCGGCCGCCCATGACGGTGGTGATCCCCGTCACGGCGGGACGAACAGCGCGGGTGCGCGAACGCGCCGTGCACACCACTGTGACCGCGGGCATGCCGTTTCCGGCGGTTGACGCGGCACCTGTGCCGGCGGGACAGTGACCGGGCAGACCAGCGGGTTTGTGATGGAACTGTCGAGGGGAACCGGCATGTCACGGATCGCCTACGTCAACGGGACGTACCGCCCGCACCGTGTGGCGAGTGTTCACGTCGAGGATCGGGGCTACCAGTTTGCCGACGGCATCTACGAGGTGGTGCTGGTCTGCGGCGGCCGTCTGGTTGACGAGGAACCGCATCTCGACCGGCTGGACCGGTCACTGCGCGAAATGCGGATTGAACCGCCGATGGCACGCGTACCGCTCCGGCTGGTCCTGCGCGAGGTCCTGCGCCGCAACCGGTTGCACGACGGGTTGCTTTATCTGCAGGTCACCCGCGGTGTTGCACGCCGGGACCATCCGTTTCCGGACGCAGCCACGCCTCCCGCCCTGGTGGTGACGGCAAAGCGCCTGGTCCTTCCCGATCGCGAGACCAGCGAGAAGGGCATCGGGGTAATCACCATCCCGGACATTCGCTGGGAACGGTGCGACATCAAGACCATTGCCCTTGTTCCCAGCGTGCTCGGCAAGCAACAGGCCCGCGAGGCCGGCGCAGGCGAGGCGTGGCTGGGGGGGGGCGACGGGAACGGGGCCGAGGGGACCTCCCCCAATCCCTGGGTCGTGGCCGGGGGAGGGGGCCGCCGACGGAACCGTGACCGAGGGAACCTCCACCAATGCCTGGATCGTGACCGGGGAAGGGGCCCTGGTCACGCGCGACACCAGCCACGCCATCCTTGCCGGTGTAACGCGGGCGCGTGTTCTGGCGATTGCACGGATGAACGGGCTCGCATTCGAGGAGCGCCCGTTTACCGTGGAGGAGGCGCAGTCCGCCCGTGAGGCGTTCCTCACCTCGGCCACGTCCTTCGTCAAGCCCGTGACCCGGATCGATGACAGGGTGATCGGCAACGGCCGCGCCGGCTCCTTCACCCTGCAGCTGTTCGACGCCTACATGGACCATGCCCGGGGAGTCGGCACGTGACAGCCGGGCGCGAATGCGGAACGCGGCTTCGACGCCCCGGCGCTGTGCTGTTCGACTGGGACAGTACCCTGGTCGACAACTGGGGTGCGATCGCCTGTGCTCTCAATGCCACCCTGGTTGCCATGGGGCATGCGCCGTGGAGCGAGGACGAGGTTCGCCGGCGCGCCACTGCTTCGGCGCGGGACGCGTTCCGCCGACTGTTTGCGGACCGTGACCGCGAAGCGCTCGAGATGTTCTACCGCGAGCTTGACGCGATCCATGCTGACGAGGTCCGCCCGTTGCCGGGAGCAACCGAACTGCTCGAGGTTCTCGGGCGGCACGGCGTGCCGATGGGCGTGGTTTCCAACAAGAACGGCCGCCACCTGCGGGTCGAGGCTGAAAGGCTGGGCTGGACCGACCGCTTCGTTCGCCTGGTCGGCGCGGCCGATGCCGAGGCCGACAAGCCCGATATCGCGCCGGTCCGGCTGGCTCTGGCGGGTACCGGGGTCGAACCGGGTCCAGAGGTCTGGTTCGTCGGTGATTCGGCGGTCGACTTGCAGTGTGCGCATCTGGCAAGATGCGTCCCCATTCTCATTCAGGGTGGCGTCATCTGCCATGCCGACCTCGGCAAGTGGCAGCCGCGGCACGTCTTTGCGTGCAGGGCTGACCTGCAGGCCGCGTTCCTCGACTGCGTGTGAGCGTGCCCGACGCCGGGGACCCTGAGCCGCCGCCAGATGGAAAGACGGGTTCATGGCAAGCGAAAGATCTCAGAACCTGCAGGAAACGTTCCTCAATGCGTTGCGCAGGGAGAAGATCCCGGTCACTATCTTTCTCATGAACGGTGTGAAGCTGCAGGGAATGGTGACCTCGTTCGACAATTTCTCGCTGCTCCTGCGGCGCGACGCGACATCGCAGTTGGTCTACAAGCATGCCATCGCCACCATCATGCCGTCTCAGCCGGTCCGGCTCGGATTCGACAGAGAGACCGACAATTGATCCTGTCCGCGGCATGAGGGCCGGCGTCCCCCCCGACGACCGCACGCGTACGCTCGTCGTTCATCCCGTCCTGTCCTCCGCCTTGCCCGACGGCCGGACCCCGGAGGGTCGTCTCGACGAGGTGGTCGGACTCGCTTCGGCGCTTGACCTCGATCTCGTTCACGAGGAGATCATCAAGGTGTCGCGTCAGCGTCCCGCCACGCTGTTCGGCAGGGGCGTCGTCGAACGGACCCGCGAGGTTGTCGAGGAACGTGGCGTGGAACTCGCCATCGTGAATGCACCGCTCTCGCCGGTGCAGCAGCGTTCGCTCGAGGTCGCCTGGTTCTGCAAGGTCATTGACCGCACGGCACTGATTCTGGAGATTTTCGGTGCTCGGGCCCGCACCCACGAGGGCCGGCTGCAGGTGGAGCTGGCGGCGCTGACCTATCAGCGCAGCCGCCTGGTCCGGTCCTGGACCCATCTCGAACGCCAGCGTGGCGGCGCCGGGTTCCTGGGTGGTCCCGGTGAACGCCAGATCGAACTTGACCGCAGGCAGCTTGACGACCGGATCGCGCAGCTCGGTCGCGAACTGTCCGAGGTCGTCCGCACCCGGGGTCTGCACCGCTCGGCGCGACAGAAGGGGCCGACACCGGTGATTGCGCTTGTCGGCTACACCAATGCCGGCAAGTCAACCCTGTTCAATCGGCTGACAGGATCGAGCGTGATGGCGCGCAACATGCTGTTTGCGACCCTCGATCCGACCATGCGAAGGATCGGGCTGCCGTCCGGGCGTGACGCGATCCTGTCCGATACGGTGGGGTTCATTTCCGAACTTCCGACCCATCTGATCGCAGCGTTCCGGGCGACGCTCGAGGAAGTGCTCGAGGCCGACGTGGTCATCCATGTACGGGACCTGAGCCATCCCGAGCACGAACAGCAGCGAGCCGACGTCGAGCGGGTCCTCGCGGAACTCGGTATCGTCGGGCACTCGACCGCGATGATCGAGGTGTTTAACAAGATCGACCTTCTCGACGAGACGCAGCGCCATGCGCTTTTCGAACGGGGACCCGGTGACAGGGGCGCGGGCCCGGCGGGGGCCGGGGGAGGGGTGCGCGGTACTCGTCGAGCGAATCGAGCAGATGCTCGGTCGCGCCGACCTCTGCCTGCACTACCGTCTCGATCCCGGAGAGGGCGCGGCCCTGGCCTGGCTGCATCGACACGGCCGGGTGATGGCCCAGGAGTGGGCGGAAGACGGGGTTGAGATCCGTGTCATGCTTTCGCCGGTCGATGCCGGTCGATTTGATCGCCGCTTCCTGGTTCATGCCGCCGGCTGACGCCTCGGGGTGTCAGGAATGGGTGCAGCGAGTCTAGCTGCTGAACTTGCGGGTGAAAGTCCCGCCGGCACAGTTCTCAGTTTGGTGCCGTAGCATATCCCACTGGTCCCGGGGCAACCCGCGGCCAGCGAGCTGGGACGCAGAAAGCCACCGTGGGCCGGCAGAGACACAGAGCCCTGCTGGTCCGATCAGCCAGGGTGGCGAGCGAACCGGAGGGCCGTAGCGAAAGCGAACGATTGGATGAAGCCCCGAAATGACACCCCCACATGAAGCTGATTTGTGGGACGGACGAGAATGCCAAGGGCCTCCATTCTG